>NZ_VOYF01000012.1:0-123689 GCF_013420775.1 Acinetobacter sp. YH01010
TTCAGAAAGTTTCAGAAAGAAAATTAGAGAAAGTAATACGAAAGCAAACATTCCTCGAAGATCAAATGCCAAATCTAGCAATGATGATATGGACTGGTATATGTATAAAATCAGACATTTAGTTGAAAATGCATTTTGTAGATTAAAACAATTTAGAGGAATTGCCACAAGATACGATAAGCTAAAACGTAACTATCAAAGCACTGTTGCTTTAGCTTGTATATTTATATGGTTGCCTCTTTAGCTCAATTTATCGGCTGTAAATGTCAACACACCCTATATAAGTGATAAAAAAATATTCAAAAAACCACCAAAAAGTGGTTTTTTGAATTTTGTATTAATTGGAAAATTATAAGAAATTAAGAAAAATGATATTGATAAATATAATGAATTTAGAATGAAGACATTAAATTGATCGTTTTCTTAATTTAATAAATTGCTTAATATTTAATTTAGTATCTAAAAATATGATAACATGTGCACATTCTAAACAGTGGCTTAGATTGAGTCAGCCTTTAATTTTCAATTTATGCACATGAATATTTTTAATATTTATCGTATAGAGCGAAATTACAATCGCCAGCACTCATCTTTACAAGCCTGTTTCTTCCGCAGTTAGCGGATATCTCTTTGATCAATTTTGATCTGTCTTACAAATAAAACGGAATAGGGAAGGTATGTCTTCATTGAAACCGTCATGGTATTCCAATGTGAATCCAAATGTGTTTATTAGCACAGTTGTTATTATCGGCATTTTCATTGCCATTGTATTTTTAGCTCCCAATGCTTTTGATCTAATTACTAAACAACTAAATCAATGGGTTACAAACTCATTCAGTTGGTTCTATGTGTTATCTGTAGCCATTTTTCTAATAGTGCTTATTTATATTGCCTGTTCAAATATGGGTAAAATTAAATTAGGTTTAGACCATAGCCAACCAAAATATAGTAATAGCTCCTGGTTTGCTATGTTATTTACTGCTGGTATGGGTATTGGCTTAATGTTTTTCGGTGTCGCGGAGCCAGTGATGCACTATGTATCACCTCCAACTGGTGATCCTGAAACGATCCAATCAGCGCAGCAAGCCATGCGCGTAACCTTCTTCCACTGGGGACTTCATGCATGGGCAATCTACACCATCGTTGGCTTAGCGTTAGCTTACTTTGCTTATAGACACAATCTACCTCTAAAAATTCGCTCTGCGTTATATCCTCTCATAGGAAAAAAAATCTATGGTCCAATCGGTGATGGTGTAGATACCTTTGCGACGATCGGTACTGTATTTGGTGTCGCAACGACATTAGGTTTTGGTGTAACCCAAATTAACTCCGGCCTGAATTATCTATTCAGGATTGAATATTCAACGACGACGCAACTAATTCTAATTGTCATTGTTACGGCTATGGCCTCTTTGTCCGTATTTATGGGCTTAGACAAGGGTATTAAACGATTATCAGAGATCAATTTAGGCTTAGCATTAACCCTCTTATTATTTGTATTTTTTGCTAGTTCAACAATATTTATATTGCAAGCGACTATACAAAATGCTGGTCAGTATTTTTCAAACTTATTTAACATGACCTTTAATTTATATGCCTATCAATCTGATGGTTGGATTGGTGGTTGGACAATTATGTACTGGGCATGGTGGATTTCATGGTCGCCATTTGTAGGTATGTTTATTGCGCGTGTGTCTGAAGGACGTACTATTCGTGAGTTTATTGTAGGTGTTTTACTTATACCAACAGGCTTCACGCTGATCTGGATGGGAGTGATGGGCAACGCTGCACTCTATAGCATCTTAAACGAAGCGAATACCTCACTGATTTCTGCAGTACAACGAGACTCATCCGTTGCGCTATTTGAGTATTTAGGAACTTTGCCATTCTCAGGCATTATGAGTTTTGTTGCGACCATATTGGTTATGCTATTTTTTGTGACTTCAGCGGACTCTGGTGCACTTGTTACAGATTATTTAACAGCTAAATCTGAGAACTCCCCAACATGGCAACGATTGTTTTGGACAACGTTAATGGCTGTTCTTGCGATTGTTTTGTTGTTTGCAGGAGGTTTAGGTGCTTTGCAATCTGCAACAATGTTGAGTGCATTACCATTCACTTTTGTAATGCTTTTAATTTGCTGGGGCTTAGTCAAGGCTCTACATTTAGATGCAACCAAGATGCAAGCATTACAGGATGCGCGTATTACACCTAGAGCAATTCATAATCCAAGAAGTTGGCAGCAACGTTTAGGATTGATTATGCATTATCCGCATACACGTGAAGAAGTTGAACAATATATTGATACAACGGTAAGCCAGGCATTTTCAAATCTACAGAAAGAGTTTAAGCGTCGTCATTTAGATGTGACGGTAAACACGATAGATGATGGCTTGCAGCTTCGTGTAAACCATCAAGATGAGATTAACTTTATCTACCAAGTAGTTGTCCAAGAAAAAAATACACCAAGCTTTATGATTGATTCAGGAGAAATTACGCAAGATTATCAAGCTGAAGTATTTTTGAGGGAAGGTGGTCAAAATTATGACATCATCGAATGGACGCAAGAAGATATCTTGCAAGATGTCATTGATCAATATGAGCGTCATCTGCATTTTTTAAATTTAGTTCGAACTAAGAGCCAATAGATAAAAAACCGCCCAAATGGGCGGTTTTTATTAACATATGAGAGTTTTATAAGTAAAAATAACATATTGTTTAATAAATAGAATAATGAGGAAATTTGATATTTTGATAAAATTGTACAAATTTTGAAATAATTTAATTAAAATAAATTTGTATACTCGTCATATCCTAACCAAGCCTTTTAGATGCAAAAGCATACAACTCTGAAAAGTTTATAACTTACTGTAAATACTAAGGAATACAGTTTGATGCTTAACATTCCAATCCAATCCAAACTCGGTGGATTCTACTTTTTCTATTATTCAATAGTGGGTACATTCATGCCGTATTGGAGTTTGTATTTAGAGGATCAAGGGTTTAATTATCAAGAAATAGGTGTTTTATCTTCGATTGCAATTGTGACACGTTTTTTTGCGCCATTTATTTGGGGGTGGATTGCAGATAAATCCGGAAAGCGCATGCTTTTAGTTCGAATCGCAACATGGATGGAAGCCTGTATTTGGTTTCTGATTTTTATAATTCCAAACAGTTTTCAGTCTGTTGCATTACTCATGTTGGTATTCAGTTTCTTTCAAAATGCCATTTTAGCTCAGTTTGAAGGGGTAACTTTATTTTGGTTGGCTGAGCGTCGTGCAGAACTTTATGGAAAAGTCAGAAAATGGGGATCAGTTGGTTTCATTGTTGGTGTATTTGGAATAGGGGCTTTGCTAGAAATAATACCTGTTTCAATGCTGCCTATCATGTTGTTATGCATTGCATTTCTCGCATTTATTTGGTCATTTACGATTAAAGAGCCCGCTACTGCACCATCTTCACAGAAAAAACTTGAACCACTTTGGCCTATCTTAAAACGACCAGTTGTAGCTAGTTTTTTTATCATTGAATTTTTTCTACTTTTTTCGCATGCGCCGTTTTATAGTTTTTATAGCAATTACCTTAAGCAGGCTGATTTTTCGACGAGCCAAATCGGTTTTTTATGGTCTGTAGGAGTCATTGCAGAAATCATTATGTTTGCCTATGCCAATGTCTTTTTTAATCGATATTCTTGGCGCAATTTAGTGCTCATTTGTCTGGGGCTAACAGGGATGCGATGGTTGATTGTAGGTTTATATCCGAAGGTGTTTATCACTCAATTTGCAGCGCAAACGATTCATGCCTTTAGTTTTGGATTATTCCACTTAATCGCGATGCGGATCATTTTTCAAAATTTTACTGCGAGTCAACAAGGGCGTGGTCAAGCGCTATACAGTACCATGTGGGGCTTAGGTGTTGCGAGTGGCAGTATTTTAGCAGGCCGATATTGGGACATGCTTTCGGGACCCGTTATTTTTATGATCGCAGGACTGGTGGTTATACCTGCCATGTTTTTGGTCGTGGGCTTGCCTAAAACGATCCAAAAGCAAGCTTAAAACAATTCAGTATTTTGATAAATCTCAATGAACTAAAATCACCTGATTACGGCCGAGCTCTTTGGCTTGATATAAGGCCTGATCGGCTTGATTTATCATACTTTGCAAACTTGGAGCATTGGGCAAAGACTGATGAATCAGACCTATACTCACCGTAATATAAATCGTATTTTTTTTATCAATGAAAATAGGCGTAGTTTCAACGACTTTTCGGATACGCTCAGCAATACCTTGAGCTTCAGCTGCTGCAATGTTCGTGAGTAATACACTAAACTCTTCACCACCAATACGTGCAAATAAATCAGTTTCACGTAAATTCTTACGCACAACGCTCGAAAATTCTTGTAAAACTTGGTCACCGACATAATGCCCATATTGATCATTTAATTTTTTAAAATGATCAATATCCATCATGATAATGGAAAAGTTAAGCTGAATTTGGTTTTGTAGGTAAAGCTCACCTTGCTCGAAAAAATATCGACGATTCATTGCATGAGTCAAACTATCATGATTTGCAAGGTATAAAACCTCTTTATATAGTTCGTGTCGATTTCGGCTAATAATACAAAGAATCAACGGTGAGAGGATCAGCATGGCTAGGCCTATACGAACTGAAATTGCTGTCGATAAATAGGCTAATGAAGAATCGTCTAAGTAGAACGCATTTAAATTGTAATAGGTCGCTAAAATTACCACGGCATTAATTAGTGATAAGGTAAATAATCGATAGGTTAATGCTGCCCAAATTAGAGCCGCTAAAGGGTAGAGAATTGCCCCTGGGCCTGTAGAAACGGCTGTTAAAAATACACAGAAGACAACTGCAATTGCCGGAAATATTTTATTGATCTGAAAGCTTTGATGACGTCGATCTTTGAAATAAAGTTTAAGATCGGCCAGTTTAGGAAAAGACAGAATAAGCGGTAATATAATCAGCGCATTCAATATTTCGGTAATCCACCACATACCAAAATCAATCGACAATCGATCGGTCGACATAAACGTATTGGGAATATAAGGCACGGTGAAAATAGCAAAAAGTGCACCCGCAAGGCATCCACCACAGGCGATGATGACAATCATGGTCAGAAAGGTGAAACCTTTATTATAGTTTTGATAGTTCACCTGAAAATATCGCATAAAAAATAGCGATACCATGCTGTTGGTTAAATTTGAAAAAGTAAGAAATAGGGTGAGTTGGAAATAATTGCCTGTCACTAAATCTGGGAGCATATAGCCGGTAAATGCACCTAACCATCCTCCCAGATTACTGAGTTTGGGAAACCTTAAGAATAATGCTAACAATAATGCATTCGCAGGCCAAAAAATCGCTAAATAGCTTAATGGGCGGCTGAAAATACCGACTAAGCAGCAGCAAAAAATAACTGCAGCGACTATGACAAAAGCCATGCTGTGGCGTGTATTAAGCGGAGCAAGACTATTCGAATGCAGTTTCATTAGCTTATGTAAGCCTAGGTTAAATATGGGAGAATTCGTTTTTTTCGTATATTAAACGATAAAAAAGATTTTATATTATTTTATTGTAAATAGTGTGATTTGTTTGGCATTTAGCTGATTTGTAGTTTCGTTAACGAAGATTGATTTTCTGGATAAAGATGAAAAATGATTGTTATGAAAATGTGATAAACCGCGGATTTGTAAAAAAATGTGTTACTTTAAGAGCATGATTTATATGACTGATTAAATGTATGAAAATAGCATATCTTACAGTTTTACTCATGTTGAGTTCATCGTTGGTGATGGCGGCAGATAATAAGAATACAACTCAAAATTCAGAGGCTAAAAATCAAGTTGAAGCGGTGAATAGCTTTAGGGTGACAACACGTTCTGAATTGGTTGGCTTATGGGGCATGGAAATTCCGACCAATAAAAAGTGCGTCGAATATTATAATTTTAAGAGTAATAATGATGTTGTGATCAAAAGCGGTGAAGAGTGGTCATCAGGGGTGTATGACTATCAACCTGCACAAGATCCGAATGTGCAAATTCCAGCACTGATTTTGCAAGTGAAATATGACAATAATCAGATGGATTGTTCGGGCAATATTCAAGATCAAACCGGCGAAATTTCACAGTACTTTGTAAAGTGGAAAAGTCCATCGGTTATTAATTTCTGTGCCAACGATCAGGCTCAGCAGTGTTTTGCGACATTGCGTCGAGTTTTGCCTTAAGCATGATTATAGACCTTTTATTATGAAAATAAAAAACCACTCATTTGAGTGGTTTTTTTGACGCTGAAGATTTATTTATCTTCATGTCCTTCGACTTTCTTTAATAGATGCTTTTCAAGATAGTGAATATCCATTGCTTGTTCGCAGAAATTTTTATCTTGAAGAATCAAATCTTTATGTAGCGGAATATTGGTTTTCACGCCAGTTAAGATAATCTCTTCGAGAGCTTGTTTCATACGCGCAATAGAGGTGTCACGATCTTTACCATGCGCAATGAGTTTTGCAATCATTGAATCATAGTATGGTGGGATGCTATATCCTTGATAGATATGAGAATCTAGTCGGATACCTGCGCCACCCGGTGCATAGAAATGATCGATTTTGCCCGGTGAAGGCATAAATGTAGATGGATCTTCTGCATTAATACGACATTCAATCGCATGACCTTTAAGTTGAATATCTTCTTGTTGAAGATCCAAACCTAAGCCAGCAGCAATGCGTAATTGTTGCTCGATAATATCTACACCAGTTACTTGCTCAGTAACAGGATGTTCTACTTGCACACGAGTATTCATTTCAATAAAGAAGAATTCACCTTCTTCAAATAAGAACTCAAATGTACCCGCACCACGGTATTGCATTAATTTACAAGCATTTACACATGCTTCAAGAATATGCGCACGTGCTTCTTCAGGTAAACCCGGTGCAGGCGCTTCTTCAAGCACTTTTTGATGGCGACGTTGCAATGAACAGTCACGATCATAAAGGTGAATTGCATGGCCATTACCATCTGCAAGAACTTGCACTTCGACATGGCGTGGTTTTTGAAGGAAACGTTCCATATAAACGGTGTCGTCACCAAACCACATTTCCGCATCACGTTGAGCAGCTTGTACAGATTCGAGAAGCGTGTCGACACGTTCAACGATACGCATACCACGACCACCACCACCAGAAGCAGCTTTTACGATCAATGGGAAGCCTATTTCTTTGGCTTCTGCCAATGCATTGTGAATCGTTACAGCATGGTCACAACCCGGAACAGTTGGTACACCAGCTTTTTTCATCGCAATAATGGCAGAAACTTTGTTCCCCATTAAGCGAATGTGTTCAGGACGCGGACCGATAAAGATAAAACCTGAGTTTTCTACAATTTCAGCAAACTCAGCGTTTTCAGATAAGAAACCATAACCTGGATGGATGGCATCTGCACCGGTGATTTCAGCCGCTGTAATAATGGCAGGGATATTGAGATAACTTTCGCTGCTGGCACCTGGTCCAATGCACACAGCTTCGTCACAGAAGCGTAAGTGCATTAGGTCTTTGTCGGCATCGGAATAAATCCCTACGGTTTTAATTCCTAAAGTTTTGCAAGCGCGGGTGATGCGGAGCGCAATCTCACCACGGTTTGCAATTAAAACTTTTTGCAACATTGTGATTCCCCGTGGTCTTAAGCGCGATAGCGGAATAATGGTTGACCGAATTGGATCACTTCGCCATTTTTAACCAAAATTTCTTCAATTACACCGCTTTGAGTTGCTTCAATTGGGTTCATGATTTTCATTGCTTCGATGATACCGAGTGTTTCACCAGCAGATACAGTTTGACCAACTTTCACAAATGGTGCTTCACCTGGATTTGGCGCAGCATAGAACACACCAACCATAGGAGACGGCTCAACAGCACCACGTGGTGAACGAGGTGCAGCAGGCGCAGCGGCAGGAGCAGCCATAGCAGGCGCAGCGGCAGCAACTACTGGATTGCGACGAGTTAGAGCAATCGATTGATCGCCTTCTTTAACTTCAATCGCCTGTAAGTCAGATTCAATCATCAAATCGATGAGTTTCTTGATTTTACGGATATCCATGAACAGTATTCCTAATTAAGATTGAGAAGTTGGTTGAATTTTTTCGATGGCGAAGTCTAGTGCTGCGGCATAGCCTTTTGCACCTAAACCACAAATAACGCCAACGGCTTTATCAGATAGATAGGAGTGATGTCTAAATGCTTCGCGAGCGTGGACATTTGATAGATGTACTTCGATAAACGGAATGGCTACACCAAGAAGGGCATCACGCACAGCAACCGAAGTATGTGTTAGGGCTGCTGGGTTAATAATGATGAATTGAACGCCTTCTTGTTGCGCTTGATGAATTCGGTCGACGACAGCGCCTTCCCAATTACTTTGGAAAGTGTCGAGAGAAATGGAAGCGTTTTGAGCCTGTGAAATCAGTTTTTGGTTGATATCATCGAGTGTTAGATAGCCATAAACTTCGGGTTCACGTTTTCCCAGTAAGTTGAGATTCGGTCCATGAATGACCAAAATGGTCGAGCTCATTTAGCCTGCTCCAATAAAAAGTTGCAAATTTACTTTGCAAGATACCTGCAAAGTTTGCTCATTATGGCATAAAATCCCACATTTTTTTTATAATTTCTTTGAATTGACGTGAAAAGCATGTGCCGAGAATGGGCTATATAATGCGAACTTTGCAGAGAATTGGCAATGTTAAAAGATTACATTTTTATCATTATATTGTAGGACATCATTTTAAACCCAATTGGCTAAAACTGTTGATATCTTTTGTGTAAACTTGCTTTATCGTGGTGCGTACGTTTAGCAATAACCAGTACAAATGATCTGAAAGGTGAGATGGCCTGTACATTTGTCTTATAGATCGTCAGTTGAACTGCCTACGCATGCATAGTCGTAAAGATGGTATTTATACAGCGACTTAAAAAATTCTAAGGTTTAACTTATTTCACGCGTAAAGGAATCTAAATTGTTCTCAGTTTTCAATCGAGTTATTTGAAAGAATAAATCAGGTTTGTGTGCTAAGTATATAAAAATTAAAAGATAGTTACTTTTTCTATGGTTTATAAAGCATATTTCTAGGCCAATAAAAGGTTTTCATAAATGATAGGGCTCACGCTAGATATTTTGTTTGCCTCAGTGAATTGAATATTCTGTGGGAGCATTTCCTTATAAGTAGGCAGCTTTAGATAAGCTGAGCATCTATTGCCTAGCTACGTCATACTTTATAGTCCTATATATAAGCGTATTAACCATCCTGTGTATTTTCTAGTCAGTGTTTTGAATGTATGAAGCGTGCAAGGCATTGACGATTTCTTTCATAAATCATGTAAGTTTGGAAAATCGGGCATTTGTCTAAATTTGTACAGGTATTGGCAAAAGTTAAATCTGTGGTGATAAAGAAGTTTGCTGTTTGCATGCTGATTCTATTTTTTATTCGTCTATTTCTATGTTTTAGCGGTATATGTGTTGAATAAGTTTCCTTTCTTCTTGTTTATACTTTTAGGTGGAATCTACCGCATTGAGTCTTTTTCTATAAATGAATTGATAAAACAAGGCTCGAATGCTTTCGCACGGAAAAAATTTATCTATATAAGTGTAATTCACGGTAGAATGCCCGAAACCTATATGGCCTGAGAACAAACATGGCAAAACATACGCAAAATTCATCACCTTTGGCAGAACTGATTGCAGAACAAAAACTTTTATGTGAAGAAGTGGGTTCTGCATATGTAGAAGTGCAGGGCGATGATGTAATTGCTGTGGCTGTCCATACCTTAAATAAAGATCCAATAGTTGGTATTCGTAAGCCTGCAGAAGGTGATGAAAATGTCAGTTGGTATATTTATGGCGGCGAGCTTGAAGGCGCAGATAACTTTGAAACAATGACTGTGCGTAAACTGCAAGATGTTGTGCCTGAAGTGCTACCGTATTTAGCTTTGGATGTGGGCTATCGTTTTATGATCGATGCTGATGATTATGAAGATGTCTGGAAAGAAGGTGATGAGGCTTAATTTATGCATTCTCCATTGATGTATAAACCTTATGTCTTTATTTTTTCTGTGTTTACTGCTTCTGTAGCATATGCAAATGTGAATGAAGCGGTTACTCCACAACTGACTCAAGCTGAATATAATGCTCAGATACATACATATACTGAGCAAATTAATTCAACCAAAGCCATTTTAGATGACCCTACATCTACTGCAACGGGTCAGCAGCAAACTCAAGCTTTTTGTTTAAGATTGAATGCATATCGACAGATTTTAGAAATTTCTCAGCAAAACTCAGCTCTTGAAATGGCCAATCTAATGCGAGTGGCTTCACAGCACTACTTACAACAACAGCAACAGAGTATGCAGTCATCTGGCTTAAACGAAAGTGCATTTTGTTCGAGTCCTACAAAATAATTTAGGTTTAAATTTCTCTTCTAAAACTTTTGGGCTCTAGTCTAACTTTCTTTCATTTTGTTCTATTTTTCATAATTCGAAATGGTCTAATATTTCAAAATTATTACAGCATTATTCACTATAGGTGCAGTTTCTAATAATCTTAGAAGTTGAAAATGTAGATTGTCAGAAAATGATATAAAATATGCTTAAAATGATAAGTCCATCACATTATTATGATTGGGTTAGAACGATTTATATGCAACAAACATCCCTGGTCCTGTTGCATAGGTCAGTACTAATACATCAACTTGTTGATGTCGTTCTCTTTTGGCCACTGAATAAGTGGCTATTTTTTTGTGAAAAATTAAATGCTTAATTGGGTGATAAATCCAATGTAGGTAACTTTTACTTAATTCCTGATTTACTATCCACACACATTGACTCATATACGACATTCTTTTCGAGTAAGATAATCAAATGATTTAAGCACTTTGAATTTTTATCGATTTCCTTTCAGTATGAGTGATGGATAAATAGACAAATATTGCGAGTATGATAAGATGATTGAACACATTATTTTTGATGTTTGAGGAGTTGTTTCCATGACAGCTTATACTTCAGTAATGAAAGCAAGCCAATATGAGGACGATATGATCCCGAGCCTTGCTATCCATGCATTTCGCCATGCTTTTGAACAAGCAAGTGCTTCATCCACTGTGGTTTATGTAAAAGGTCTACAACTGGTTCAACGTCTGCAAAATGGTCAAGAAGTACAAATAAAAGATGTTTCAGCCGACTTCGTACAAGTGGATGATCTACCTAAAATTTTAAAACGTAAAAAGAAAATAGAGGAAATTGTTTAATACATGCCTCCACAACCTCGCATTAGAATGTTCGCGGGTCCAAATGGTTCAGGTAAAAGCACAGTTAAAGAATATTTATTGCCCCATCATATTGGGGCATATTTAAATGCGGATGAACTCGAAGCTCAACTGAAACATTCACACCGGCTCAATTTGTTGGATTACCATCCCGCTTTAAAATCCGAAGCATTAATTGACTTTCTATATACGAAAAAGCGTCCCGCCGATGGAGAATTTATTCCTCTATTAGCACGTAAACCTCAGATATTAGATCCGTGGAAAATTGAGTTTCATCCAGACCAGATTGACTCATATCTTTGTGCAAGAATTATTGATTATATCCGTTTGCAGTTTTTAGAACTAAAAATTAGTTTTACCTTTGAAACAGTGATGTCCCATATTTCAAAGGTGGAGTTTCTACGCGAAGCAAAAAGAAAAGGCTTTCGAACCTATCTGTATTATGTTTCCACTATTGATCCTGTTATCAATATTTCACGTGTTCAGTACCGAGTGAAAACGGGTGGACATGGTGTTCCAGAACAAAAAATTCGCGAACGTTATTATCGAAGTATGGATTTGTTAATGCAGGCGGTAGAAGCAACGGATCGTAGTTATTTATTTGATAACTCTGCCGATGGACAGCATGCTTCTTTCATTGCGGAAATTGAACAAGCTGAAATTTTAAAGATGAATTCAGGTATTCAGCGTTTACCTTGGTGGTTTGTAGATAAGGTGCTTAAAGAGTTTGAACCAAATTAATATCAACTGAACGTAATAGAAAACAACATAACAGGCTGAACTTATGCAGAATAATGACTATGAATTACAACAACATTCAAACTCATCTCCATTAGATCAAACTCATCTTGATCAAGCCATTGAGCAGCAAGCTGAACAAGAACAGCAAAAAAATAGTACATCATCTGATCCTTTATCTTCTGTAGATTTGACTGACTTAGCTGAAATTGGTTCGAATATTATAGAATTGGGTTCAGATGCTTTAACATGGGTGAGCGATGCACTCAGCGATATCAGTATTGATCTATAAATTATCTATTATTTCAATTAACTTCATAATAAACAGCCTTTATTGAAAAATCTCCGAGGAAATATTCCGTGATTTTTCAAGTTTATAAATTATTTCTAAATAAATTAATCAAACACCTTTGAACCGTTAAATTATTAAATTAGGAAAAGGCAAATTAGAACGAATATTTCGGCGTGAGAGCTTGCATCTTTTTCTAAATAACATATTATAAAAACATATAATGTTTTGTGGCTGATGAATATGCATCCATTTCTAACTGCTTTTCTCGGTGGGACCTTATTGGGCCTGGCCGCAGTTGGCTACCTATACGTACATGGTCGAATCGCAGGTATCAGTGGTTTAATTGCGCAAACGCTGAATCGCCAAACGATTTTAAAAACACCCGCGATCTGGTTTTTAGCAGGACTTTTTATTGTGCCTTTTATCTACGGGCAATTGACCTCTGTGACAATCGAGCTGGATGCAAGTCCATGGATGATGATCATTGCCGGTGTTTTGGTTGGATTCGGAACTCGATTAGGCTCAGGTTGTACTAGCGGTCATGGCATTTGCGGTATTAGTCGTCTTTCTAAGCGTTCATTCGTTGCAACTGCTAGTTTTATGTTGGCAGGGATTATCACAGTTTATGTAATGAGACATGTAATCGGAGCTTAATGATGAAAAATATATTGGCTTTTATTTTTGGTGGAATTTTCTCATTAGGTTTAATGATTTCGGGCATGTCTAATCCAGAAAAGGTCTTAAGTTTCCTTGATATAACAGGGCAGTGGGATGCGAGTTTAGCTTTTGTGATGGTGGGAGCCATTGCAGTTGCATTTATTCCATTTCAAATGGCCGTTCGTCAATCAAAACCGACAACCTTTGATGGGACGGCGATTGAATTACCGAGTAATAATCAAATTGATGCAAAACTCGTCATGGGGAGTGTTATCTTTGGAATAGGTTGGGGCATTGCTGGGATTTGTCCTGCGCCAGCCTTTACTTTGATCGGGCTTGGTTATTATCAAGCGATCTATTTCGTTGTAGCGATGTTTGCGGGCGTCTATATACATCGTAAATTTTCGGGAGCAAATTAATGTCAAATCGTGCACAGGTACAACATTTTTTTGATGAAAATACCAATACATTCAGTTATGTGGTAGCCGATCCGCAAACAAACCGATGTGCGATTATAGACAGTGTATTGGATTATGATGCTGCTTCTGCAACTACTCAAACGAAGCATGCAGATTTGATTATTCATTATATTCAAGAAAATAGCCTAAGCGTAGAATGGATTTTAGAGACGCATGTGCACGCAGATCACTTAACCGCATCTCAATATTTAAAACAGGTTCTTGGTGGTAAAATTGCGATGAGCCATAACATCAAGATTGTGCAGGAAACATTCAGCGCCATTTATAATTTTGATGTGAAATATTTTAATTCACATCAGTCTTTTGATTATTTATTTGCAGATCATGAGGCATTTAAAATCGGTGAGTTAAAGGCCTATAACATTCCAACGCCTGGACATACACCTGCTTGTCTGAGCTATGTGGTTGGTGATGATGCTGTGTTTGTCGGTGATACCTTATTTATGCCTGATTATGGCACAGCACGCTGTGATTTTCCCAAGGGCAGTGCAGCAGTATTATTCGATTCAGTACAAAAGATTTATCAGTTAGCACCTGAAATGCGCTTGTTTTTATGCCATGACTATTTACCAGAAAATCGGTCAGAATACTGCTGTGAAAGCAGTGTACATGCGCAAAAACAGCAGAATATTCATATCCACGTTGGTACGAAAAAAGAAGATTTTGTCACAATGCGAACTCAGCGTGACGCAAAATTGGCTATGCCAAAACTGATTTTACCTGCAATACAAATCAATATGGATGCAGGTAAATTTCCAAAACCAGAAGGGAATGGTATTCGCTATTTAAAAATTCCTTTTAATCACTTTAAATCTGCAAATTAAAGACAAAGATCTTTTAGGTTGATTGCGGTTGGCTATTTTATTTATAAAATAGCCTAAGCAAGTTAAATCATATACCACATACAAATAGCCTAAGTAAGACTAATAATTTTTAACTGTCATTTGATTTCATTCCATCAACTAGGCATCATAATATCAACATAGCAAAGTATTCAAAAATGATCCTAAATTACGAATATCATCAAAAATTAGAGGGCGAAACGCATCCACTAGTCTTTATTCACGGTTTATTTGGCAGCCTCAGTAACTTAGGGATGCTTGCCAGAGCTTTTCAAAATTCACATTCTGTCATTCAGCTTGATTTACGAAACCATGGTAAATCACCTCAAAGTACAGAAATGGATTATCGTGAGATGGCAAACGATGTACTTGAGACATTAGATGCGATTGGCATCGATAAGTTCTCAGTGATTGGCCATTCCATGGGTGGCAAGGTCGCAATGCAATTGGCTTTAATCTCAGAGCGGGTAGTGCAACTTGTTGTACTGGATATCGCGCCCTTTGCATATCAAGAACGTCATCATGATGAAATATTTAAAGCTTTGATCGCTGTACAAAATGCACAAATTCAATCTAGACAACAAGCGGTTGAAATTATGCGTGAGTATATTCATTTCGATATGGTGATACAGTTTCTGCTCAAGTCTTTTAGCAAAGGACAATGGTTGTTTAATGTAGATGCGTTGTATAAACAATATGACCAGATTATTGGTTGGGAAAATATTGAAAATACTTGGCAACAGCCTGTATTGTTCATCAAAGGTGGACAATCACCTTATATTTCAAAAGCGGAACATACCAATACGATAGAACAACAATTTCCAAATGCGAAAATTGTAGAGATAGAAGGCGCAGGCCATTGGTTACATGCAGAAAAAACAACTGAAGTAATAGAGCAAATACAAAATTATCTAGAATAATACAATGTGCCTTCAATTATATTTTGAAGGCACAACATCGAAATATTACTCAATTGAAATATTATTGGCTTGAAGCTGACCTTCAGAGGTGAGTAGTGCCGCCATCTCTGCAGTTTTTTTCAGGCCTGGCATACGATATTCTGTATGGCCATAATCTTGAATGGATTTCCAGCGTCCGCCCCATGTTAAACCGACAGACTCAGCGGCTTGACCGTAAAGTTGATAACCACGCATAGCCCAAGGGTCTCGTTCAGTAATGACCACTTTTCCATTGCGTTTAAAGGCGACATCGGCTGCTAAACCAAACTGATGATAACTTTGGAAGCCACGGGCACGAGTGGTATTTTTATTGGTGGCTAAATTATTTTGACGTTCTGGACTACGATAACCTTCAAGCAAAATCATTTCATAGCCATGTTGTTCACGCATGATTTTGAACACCATCAATAAACGCTGCTTATAACGAGGGTTCATTTTATGCCATTTACGATCTGCTGAAGGCACATCCGTAGAGTATGAATGCGTATGGATATCTTGAACTTCTGGATTAAAGCTTGAGGCCATAACAGATGGCTGCTCAATCATTGCAGCTTCTTCTGCAATTGCTTCTTGAACAAGATATTCTTCGACTTCAGGAGGCGCATCTAAAACCTGTCCATCGAGCATGGCGTAAATTTGTGGATCGACTTTACGTAAATAATCCGCTTCAACTTTGCTTGCAGTAATCGGGCGAGTAAAAGCAAATAATAAAATACTGGCAAACAGTAAGAAGCCTGCAAATAAAATCCACCATTGTTGTAAATGCCAGTGTGATTGAATCTGTTGTGGTGCTGCTGCATAGTTCAGTTCATAAGCAAAATTTTTGGCGTGCTGAATTCTTTTTTTACTTTGTGGAATGATTTGAAAGAAAAAATCCTGAACTTTAATTCTGAGTTCATAAGAAAAACAAAGCACTGTCACCAGTGCTAAGACAAAGAAACAACTAACCAAAAAAATGATCATGGAGAAACTGTAGCGCTCACAGTCGCATTGGCAGTGCTTGTTGCAGCAACCACTTTTGGACGTTTGGTTTCAGAAATTTGCGTTCCGCCCATCGGTTCTTCGAAGTGCTCATCTTCTTTCACTACTTTCGTAGATGGCTCTGTAGGCTTGGTCACCTTGGCCGTTGTTGGCGAAGCTTTAGGTTTTGCTATAGTATTTGGAATATGTGATTTAACGGTTGTTGTAGCAGCTACAACAGGGCGCTGCGGTTGGGTAATTTCAAAAGGTGAACGGTTATTCGCCACAGCTTGAACAGGCTGAGTTGCCTTAGCCGTGTTACCATGATTGAAAGCAGTAGCTAAATCATTCGAATATAAGTCATTATCCGGATCTTTTTCTTCAGTTGCATGAACGGTTTGCTGCGCTTTTTCAGCTGAAGCTTGCTCATTTTCGTTTTGACGAGGTACAGCGGATGCCTCAGTTTCAGCTTTATCTTCAGTTGGGGCAGAAGTAGTCATTTCTGCATTTGTAGGCTGATCGTCAGAATTTAGATAAAAATATCCCAGGCCAACAACAATAATCACCGCTGCACCAACAAGAAAGCCGATAGCAGCATGAGCTAAAGGCGGTAAATTATTTTTTTGAGTCGACTGTAAAATTCTAACGTTATTCGATTTTTCGTTTGCCATGGTGTCTAAGTCTTATGGTAAATGAATGGTGATATAAGCCTGTTCCGATGGGGCAGTTATGACGTTTTGATATTGTGATAACGCCTGATTATTTTGGCTAGATAACATATATCTCAGTCCACCAAATGCTAATACAGCAAACAAAGCCCAAAAGATAATGATCCAAAAAAATGGTAATTCACGGTGAATAATGTTTTTAATTTGATCCGGTAATGCCGCGAAAGGCGAAAACGCCTTTTTACCTTTCATATAATCAATTTCATCGCCGACACGTGCAACGAGTGAATTGAGCATTTCAATCGATTCAAGGCGGTATTTACCATGAAAACCAAGGAGCATGCAGTAATGATAAACTTCAAGTGCAGCTAATCGATCTTTATTTTTAGAACGAATTTGCTCTAAATTTTCAAAAAAACGATAACCAGCTAGCTGAGAACCAAAAAGACTTAATTGCAGTGGATTCATCATCCAATTGTTTTGTAAATCAAAAAAGCGAGCATCTTGTTGGGTGACAATGGTTTCATCCAGTAAAGCGCAATAAGCATATTTTGCGTCCGTGATATCTTCATTGCTGAATTGAAGCTTACGAGCTTGGCTTTCAAATCGGTTTAATAGATCCATAATTTTTGTCCTGAAGCTTTCAGGGCTTGATGGAACATATTGATTTTTGAGTAAGAAAACAATGTAAAAACCATCATGCAGTAGATCAACTAAATTAGTTGAACTGTTGATTTTCGGTTCAGCACTTGGTTTTGAAGAGCCTAATCCAATTTGACCGTCGTCAAAAAGTGAAGGGGCATTATTTGAAATATTCATGATTGCTCCTTAACCATTCATCACAGCAATAAGTTCAATCGAGATATCTTGGAAGCCAGCTGGTATGTAAACGCAGATGGATTCAGAATCAAGCATACGTTGATACAAATCATTATTTGGCTCAACTTCAAAATAACTCACACCTGAACGTACCGGAATTGCTGTTGGCACTTGCATCATATGTTGCAATGGCACAGCCGGTAATGCCGCCATGACACGCTGTTCAACATCAACGGTATTACCGACTTTAAAGCGCAGCGGTACATAAGAAATAATGTCATGTGTAGGCATCACACTACTTGAAACAGCTAAATACAGGCGAGAATCGCGAGTAATTTTGTCACTTTCAAGGCTGCCCACCCAGTAGGATTGACGCATTTCTTTCAAGTTAATACTGATATATCGATTTGAAATAATCGTATCGAGCAACTCACGTAAAATCACATCTAATTGAGCAAAACTTTCTTGCAAATTATGATGTTGATACTGTGGGAGTTGATCTACTTCATAAGCTGTAGAGAAGGTGAGTAAAGAACCTGTCAGACGTAATAATTCAAAATATAAACGTTCAGGATGAATCAGTGGATATTGCAATAAATGGTTCAGGGTTGCATGCGCAGTATTTAGCGCATTAACCAACCAAAATGACACGATATCACCTGAACGGAATTCAATTAACTTTTGTTCGTTTTCACGATTATTCGATTGAATGGTTTTTATTTTAGCTTTAATGATATTTAGCGTTCGTTTAAGCCCCGTAATCAGCGAATCACACGAACTAATATGTAATATTGGTGGGATAAATTGATAATCTAAAACAAAATTACCAGAACTTTGGCGCTTGATTCGGCCAATAGGCATGTAAAGGAAACCATCAAGATTATGCTGTGGTTCTTGACCTAATTCAAAGATTTTAAACTCTGCACGGCGGCGTAATAAAGTGATTTCAGCAGCCGTCGCATCTGTAAACAAATCATAAGTTTCAGTCAAATGTGAATGATAGCGACTCGATTGGGTATTTTCTTCAAAATTGACGTTTCGTTTATTCGGTTGAACGATCGGTAATGCTAAATAAATTTGCATTTCACCACGTAAATTTAATGAATCAAGTAGTACAGGCTCAGGTAATAAATCTTGTGCAGGTGCTTGATAAATCTCGCCATCTTGCCAAATCATTTCGACTTTATTCAAAGCCAAAATATTGGTACTGAGTTGTGATTCATCAAAAATTAAACTTTGAATACCATAAGCGAACGGTATCGTTGCGCGAACCGTATGGTTTAAACGCTGTTCATGATAAGCATCTTGTAATTGAAAGTGTTGTGGGCGTAAAAATAATCCTTCACCCCATAAAATTTTTTCTGCTTTAAACATTGTTTTTACCAGTCGCTATTCGATTCATTGCTTTGTTGCTGAACACCTAACATTTCTTGTACAGCTTCAAGAGGGTTTTCATCCTTAATCACATGAGTTAACCATTCATGCAGTGGCATTTGTGACCATTTAATGGTCTTTTGCAGCATATAACTGACAGGGCTATGCGGCTCATTCACTTGAAAATAGTCAGCAATATCTTGCAAGACTTTCATGGCTTGTTCACGATTTTCAAGATGATTTTGCACTTGAGGTTTAAATTGCTGTGTATGCTGTTGTTGTATTATTTGCATATCATTCTGCACGGAAGTTACAGTGGAAAGTGTCTGGCTTTCAATTGGAGAATTTGATTGAACCTGTTCAGCGCTCGATGAATTGATAAAAGCATCTGCTTTATAGATTTTTTTTAAGCTCAAGTGAATCATTTCGATTTGAGAGTCAATGCCAGCAAAGCTTGGCGCATCTAAACCCATCAAATCATCAAGAGTCGTTTTTAAGTTTTCCCAATGGTTTAAAATATCTAAAAACTGTTGGTAATACTGGTATTGAATTGATTTTGACGTATTGAACAAGGCATGTTCAAACTGTTCCATACCATTAAAAGACTCTTCTTGATCATCATCTTCATGGTTGGATTTACGTCTTTGGTTTTGAACATGAAGTAGTCGATCATAGTCGGATAGGGAATAAGCTGCCGCGCCATGAACGATTGAAACTGATTTAATTAATGTTGGGATTTGATTAATTATCCCTTGTAATAAACCTAGACGTTGATCAAGGTCATCATCTTCAATTTCAGGATGAAGCTGCAGCCAAAAGTCTTGCAAACTTTTTTGTGTAAGTTCAATCCCTTTGGCAATCCCTTCAAAACCATGAATGTGAGTCCACGCTTCAAGCAACCAACCATATAAGCGAATATCTTTAGTTTGTTCGCGAAGTAGATCTGACGATTTTTGGTGCACAAAGCCCCAATCTGCTTGTTTCGGTTCTGCGATCCAGTCGCCTTGATCCAAGAGTGGGTCATCTTGTGTTTTAGCTTTTTTAATTGCATGAAAATCATTGGAAAATGAAAAATCACTACCGCAAGGTAAATCATCCGTAATCGGTTGCAATAAAGCGTCGAGCTCTAAACTCATATTCTACATCGTTCCTAGCTTATGCTTCTAAGGTTTTGGTGTTTTTGCTGCTGCGTTTTTTCGCAGGTTTACTTTTAGGATCTAAAACATAAATAATTTCATCGTCTTTGACATCGATTTCAATGACCGATGGAATCTTTTGCTCACTCATTGCCATGAGTAATTCAGTGGCTAAAGCAGGCAAGACCGTCGCATTTAAAATGTTATCGACATTACGCGCACCACTATCGACCTCAGTACAGCGACTTAATAATAATTCGACTAAATCATCGGTATAACGTGTTTGCGTACCATATTGTTTTTCAATACGCGCGGTGATTTTGCCTAATTTATGCTGAATAATGCGTACAAGCAGATCATCGTGCAATGGGAAATACGGCACGATACGCATACGGCCTAAAAATGCCGGCTTAAATTGTTTATATAAAGCTGATTTTAATACATCTAAAAGTTCTTCTGCTGACGGCCATTCTTCTACTGGCTGATTTAAACAAGCCTGCATAATGGCACTAGAGCCAGCATTTGAAGTCAATAAGATCGTGGTATTTTTAAAATCAATGACACGACCTTCGCCATCTTCCAGAGTCCCTTTATCGAATACTTGGTAGAATAGCTCTTGAACATCGCTGTGTGCTTTTTCAATCTCATCGAGTAAAACCACACTATATGGGTTACGGCGAACTGCTTCGGTTAATACGCCGCCTTGGCCATAACCGACATAGCCCGGAGGAGCGCCTTTTAAAGACGAGACGGTATGTGCTTCTTGATACTCAGACATGTTAATGGTGATTAAATGTGACTCACCACCATATAACTCGTTTGCTAACGCGAGTGCAGTTTCGGTTTTACCCACACCACTTGGGCCAACCAGCATGAAAACGCCTTGAGGTTTATTTGGATCTTCCAATTTTGCCTTAGAGGTTTTAATGCCTTGTACCAGTTGATGCAGTGCATAATCTTGACCCATCACACGTTGTTCTAACTGTGCTTCAAGCTTCAAAATTTGCTGAATTTCATCATTCACCATTTTCCCAACAGGGATACCGGTCCAGTCTGAAATGATTTCATTAATAATTTGAGCATTTACACGTTCAAAAACAAGCGGCGTTTGACCTTGTAAAGTTGCCAATTGGTTACGTATATTGCTTAAAGTTTCAATATTTTCTGGTTTTTGCTCGGACTCTTGTTCAAGCGTTTTAATCTGTTGAACGAATTCGAGTTCTTTTTTCCACTGCGTTTCTGTCGACTGAATCTCTTGTTCAAGCGCGGATATTTGTGTTTTTACACTTTCAATGCGTTCGTGGTGAATAGGAATATTCTTATGTTCATTTTCAAGAATCGCCAATTCAAGCTTCAAATTATGTAATTGAGCATGAAGTTGATCCAATTTTACAGGTTGTGCATTTTGCGTTAATGCAACACGTGCAGAAGCCGTATCTAAGACACTAATCGCTTTATCAGGCAATTGACGGCCAGTGATATAACGGTGTGATGCATGGACTGCTGTAACAATAGCTTCATCGTCAATTTGTAAATTGAAATGTTTTGCCATTACGGGAATCATGGCACGCAACATGTCAATTGCAACTTCCTCAGTCGGTTCATCGACCTGAATTACTTGGAAGCGTCGGCTCAATGCGGCATCTTTTTCAAAATACTGCTTATATTCAGCCCAAGTCGTTGCGGCAATGGTTCTTAACTCACCACGTGCAAGCGCCGGTTTTAATAGGTTTGCTGCATCATTTTGACCTGCTTGACCACCCGCACCAATCAACGTGTGTGCTTCATCAATAAATAAAATGATTGGATGTGCAGAGGCTTGAACTTCATGAATGACTTGTTTTAAGCGATTTTCGAATTCACCTTTAACACTGGCACCCGCTTGTAGTAAGCCCATATCTAAAGTATGAATGCTGACATTTTTTAAAGCATCTGGAACTTGGTTGGTTGCAATTTTTAATGCCAGACCTTCAACAACGGCCGTTTTACCAACACCAGGCTCACCCGTTAAAATCGGATTGTTTTGACGACGACGCATCAAAATATCTAGCATTAAGCGGATTTCAAACTCACGACCAATCACAGGATCAATGCCACCATTTTTAGCTTTTTCAGTAAGATTAATGGTGTATTGGTCTAGAGCTGGTGTTTTAACTGGCGTAGTTGCATTCGTTTGTACTGCTGATTTTTCATCAAGTGATGCTGTTGCTAAATCTTCATTTTCAATGCTTTTTAGGCAAAGATCTAAAAATTTATGTTTAATCGTATCGATAGGTAATAAATCGAATAGAGAAGAAGCTCTTGCTGCGATTTGGTATAAATCTGGCGCGGTAAGCAGTGCAACAAGTAAATGACCACTACGAATTTGTGGATTTTGTTCAGCAGATGCTAATAACCAAGCTTGTTCAAGTAAGCGCACAATGGATTGGGCAAAAATCGGGGTGCGTGTATTTCCTTTTGGAAGTTGAGCGATACTTTCTTTGAGGTCATCTGCCAAACCGTCTGCAGAAACTTTGTATTTTTCTAAGAGTATTTGAAGGTCATTTTTATTGTTATAGGTTAATAATTCGAGTAAAAAATGTTCAATTTCGATTTCATAATTTTGCTGTGAAATACATGTATTGGCTGACTTTTCGAGTGAAATGCGGGCGTGAGGTGAAAGTTTAGTAATTAAAACTTTTAAATTATTCATAAATAACTCATCAAATTTAGAATCCACAGTACGAAATTTTACAAGTTTGACTGTGATCTCTTTTTTCTTGCTATAAAAATAAAAACTTTAAAATCAACACCTTATATATTATTAGTGTCTTGCTTTAGGCGATATAATACAGACTAAATAAAAAAAGGAAAAAGATTTTTTTATAAAATGAAACAAAAAAAAACAAATAGTCGACAAACTTTGGAGCATTTGGCACATTTTTGTATTGACTCTATGTGCTTATTTTTTGTTAAATCTGCAGCATATTTTTAATTTTGATAAATGAAGAGAAAACCCACGGGAAAATAAGTGGTGATTTCTCCACATAAATTAAGTTTTAGCACGTAGAAATACAGAGGAAATTTTGAATAAATTTAGTGTTTTATTACCTATAATTTTAGCAGCCAGTTTAACACAAACCGTTTTTGCAAAAGATAAAGCGGCATCTGTGAAAAAATCCTGTTTAAAGGATTATCCACTGGCAGTAGGTGATACAGATCCAGAGATTATTGGTTTTTATAATCAGTTATGCGACAAAAAAAATAAGAAAAATGAGAACTTAAAAAATGAAATTTTTGTAGATATTGCCAAAAAATATCAAGCTAATGGTTACAATTTAAAAGCATTGCAAGCGGTCAATCTGCTGCGAGAAAAGAACTATCAGTCGCCTGAACTTACTGATGTCACTTTTTTAGCAGGTATCGCTATTTCTTATAATGCGCTGAATCATATGCGGAGTAATGAAAATCGTACTCTAGATGAACAGACCTATTCTCCTGCCAAAGTGTTGTCGGATAATATTCGTTATATTCAGCCGACGATTGATAAATCTACGTCTGCTGCAGCAGATGTTCGTGAGAAAAGTACAGAATCTTCGAGCAATGGGAAATCTAAACAGACAACACCAGCTAAAAAACGAACCAATACAGCGTCTACCAAGTCTAAACAAACGACTACAGCTGCAAGCAAAAAGAAAACCACCACGACAGCAAAACCGCAGACTACAGCGAAAAAACCTGCTACTGGTGGTTCACCTTTCGATACATTGAAGAATAAATAACAAGGAAAAGCACTCATGGCAAAACGTGAAAGTGTACAGAAAAAACTTCAACGAATTCGTCCTCCTCGTGTTCAATTGACTTACGATGTTGAAGTTGGCGACGGTAAAGAAATTAAAGAGTTACCATTCGTTGTTGGGGTGTTAGGTGATTTCTCTGCGGCATCTGAAGTAGAGAAAACTAAATTAAAAGACAAGAAATTCATTAATGTTGATTTAGATAATATTGATGAGGTAATGGAGTCTTTAGCGCCACGTGCTAATTTTCAAGTTGAGAATACCTTGACTGAAGACGGTGGAAAAATGTCGGTAGATCTTACATTTAAGAGCATGGCCGATTTCACTCCAGAGCAAGTTGTACAACAGGTTGATCCATTACAAAAGTTAGTTGCCGCGCGTGAGCGTCTGTCTGACTTGCGTAATAAAATTTCAAATAATGAACGCTTAGAAGATTTACTGGATGAAGTGTTACATAACACTGATCAAATTCGTAAGTTGAGTGTGGAGGCAGAAAATGAGTAATTTTAATACTGCAACTGCTGCAAACCTTGAAGCAACCGAACAATATTCACTTTTAGATTCAATTGTTGAACAAAGTCGTATCGCGCGTACAGATCAAGAACATGATCGTGCAAAAAGTCTGATCGGTGAACTTGCCAAAGAAGTCATGGCAGGTACCATCACCGTTTCGGACAATATGACTTTATCAATTGATAAGCGTATTGCTGAAATTGATGCGTTGATTTCATCTCAGTTAAGTAAAATCATGCACCATGCTGAATTTCAAAAAATTGAATCGACATGGCGTGGTTTGTATTATTTCTGCCAAGAAACACCTTCAAACTCTTTAACAAAAATTCGTATGTTAAATACGACGAAAAAAGAATTGATTAAAGATTTCCAAGGTGCGACCGATTTTGACCAAAGCACATTGTTCAAAAAAATCTATGAAGAAGAATATGGATCATTCGGTGGTGCACCTTATGCAACACTGATTGGTGATTTTGAGTTTGACCGTACACCTTCTGATATGTATTTGCTTGAGCAAATTTCACATGTCGCGGCGGCTGCACACGCACCGTTTATTTCGGCTGCAAGCCCAAATATGTTGGGACTAGAGTCTTTTACTGATATTGATCGTCCGCGTGATGTATCTAAAATCTTTGAAACAGCAGAATATGTACAATGGCGTTCATTCCGTGAAAGTGACGATGCACGTTATGTTGCGTTGACAATGCCACGTGTATTGGGTCGTTTGCCATATGATCCAAAAGAAGGCATTGCCACTGAAGGATTTAACTTCGTTGAAGAAGTTTCAGGTGAAAATCATAATGAATATTTATGGATGAACGCGGCTTATGCCTTTGGTACGCGTTTAACCAATGCTTTTGATATGCATGGTTGGTGTGCTGCGATTCGTGGTGTAGAAGGTGGTGGTTTAGTTGAAGGCTTGCCTGTCCATACGTTCAAAACCAATGATGGCGAAGTGGTCTTTAAATGTCCAACTGAAATTGCCATTACTGACCGTCGTGAAAAAGAACTGAGTGACCTTGGTTTTATTCCGTTGGTACACTGCAAAAATACGGATTATGCAGCATTTTTCGGTGCGCAATCGACGCAAAAACCTAAAAAATATGATAGCGATACAGCAAATGCCAACTCTGCATTGTCTAGCCAGATCCAATACATCATGGCAGTTTCACGTATTGCACATTATTTAAAAGCAATGATGCGTGACAAAGTGGGTAGTTTTGCATCAGCGGGTAATGTTGAGACCTTCTTAAATGAATGGTTATCGCAATATGTATTGCTCGATGATGGTGCATCTCAAGAAGCTAAAGCTCAGTATCCATTGCGTGAAGCTTCTGTAAAAGTTGTAGAAAATCCAGCTTTGCCTGGTCACTACAAATCTGTGGTTTTCTTAAGACCACATTTCCAGTTGGATGAGTTGTCTGTTTCATTACGACTTGTGACCGAGTTACCTCAGTCCTCAAATTAATTTTGGGTCAACACTATAATAACTTTAAATAAATAGGTATTCAGAACAATGAAAGATATATACATTCAATTTCGTGGTAAGTACAAAGTAGACGGCGAATCTCGTGATGCAGAGCACAAGAGTTGGTTAGAAGTAAACTCTTGGACGCATAACATCCGTCAACCTAAATCTGCGACTTCTTCAAGTGTGGGTGGTCACACTGCAGAACGTGTAGAACATTCTGATATGGTTTTTGTTAAAGATTTAGACGCGACAAGCCCTAAACTTTGGGAAGCATGTTCAGCAGGTTATACATTTGATGAAGTTCAAATTGATTTCTACCGTGCGAATGGCGATAAACGTATTAAATATCTTCAAATCAAACTGAAACATGTGTTGGTTTCTAGTGTGACTCCAACTGTAAATGATGAAGGTGTTCCGCACGAATCATTTGGTTTGAAATATGCTGCAGTAGAGTGGACATATAACCAACAAGATATTAACGGTACTGCGAAAGGTGCTGTTACTAAGAAGTGGTCATTATCTAACAACACTGCTTCATACGCAGCGTAATAGATGGATTCAGATAGAGGCTAACTTGGGTAGCCTCTATTTTCATTTTTTTAAATATTTATAAGAAGATATGAATCTCGATCAGCTTTATCCTTACGGTTTTAGAACGACATTATTTGACCGCTTATTACCAGCAGATGCTCAGCAGACTCAAGGTCTGTCTTTGCAAGAACTTCGTGAATCTGTTGCTTCCGATTTAGAGGATCTTCTCAATAGTCGGGTGGCAAAGTTAGATGAACTGATTGATGACTTTCCATTAGCAAAAAAGTCTATTTTGCAATTTGGCATTATCGATTTTGTGGGCTTATCGACAGCAAATCCATCGGATCGCGACAAAATTTGCCAGTCAATTGAGCAATCGATTGCTGCACATGAACCGCGTTTAAAACAGATTCGAGTCGAAATGCTCATGGATGGCCATAATATGGGGGCACTATGTTTAAGTATTCAGGCATATTTAAATATTCATCCTTTATACGAACCAGTTATTTTTGATGCCTTATTAAAACCAACAACACAACAATATGTTATTTCTCCAAGAGCTTAATGAAGTGGGTTATCTGTGATTGAAGAGCTGTTACCGTATTACGAAAAACAACTACAGGAATTTGGACAACAATCCCGTGAGTTTGCCAGTAAATACCCCAAAATCGCCCAGCGTTTGTCTTTAAACCAAGAACAAATAGATGACCCGCATATTGAGCGTTTAATTCAAGCCTTTTCTTTAATTTCTGCACGGATTGATAAAAAACTTGCAGATAGTTATGACGTTTTTACTCGATCAATTTTTGAGGTGATGTTTCCTCAATATTTAAAACCATTTCCTGCATGTTCTGTGGTGAGCTTCGAAGATATAAATAAAATTAAGCAATTAACAGATCGACACGTTATTCCAAAGGCGACCAGTCTAAAAGCCAAAAGTACGCGTGGTGTTCAATGTGAATATCAGACGGTACAAGAAGTCACTTTATTACCGATTCAATTAAAACAGCTCAATTTCAAAACTCATCCATCGGCACATATGCATTTAAATCAAAATGCCACATTGAGCTTAGGATTTGAAATTTTTTCGAATAAGCACGCTTTACTCAAAAATGAAACTTTGCCGATATTTTTAGACGCTATTTCTAATTTTCCTTTACAGGTTTTAGATAGTATTTTTAAATCGACTACGAGTTTTTCGATTCGTGTGGGGCAGCACATTTTTGATATTGCCAATCCATTTGAAATTATGGGCTTTGATGAAATTCAAAGTGTTCTACCTATCGATCAACATACGCATCATGCATATCGTTTATTGATGGAATATTTTTGTGTTCCTGAAAAATTCAATTTTTTAAATCTAAATTTAGATTTCATTAAGTTTTTAAGTTTAGAACATAGTGAATTTGATGTTCAAATGCACTTTAAACTCAATTTAAATGATCAAGCAGCGATTCGAAATTATTCAGAATTAAATGCGGCAAATTTTAAATTGTTTGCTACACCAATTGTTAATCTTTTCAATAAACAAGCAGAGCCGCAAAAGATTAATCATAAGCGAATGGAATATCCATTGGTGACAGACGCACATCATCCTGAATATTTTCAAGCCTATAGCATTTTAAAAATGAACATGGTGCGTGAAAAAAGTAACCAAGATGAAGTGTATTATCCTGTACTGCCTTTTTTTGCAATGAGTCATTATCATCAAGATAAAATTCAGTTTTTTTATAGTTTAAATCCGCAGCAGATGAAGAATAAACATCAGGAATTAAACTATTCAATCATATCTCGTGCTTTAGATCCGCATAGCACTCAGTCTGATTTTATTAGTACGGAACTACTATGTAGTAATCGTGAGTTACCTTACGAAAGTTATAATAAAGATCAGAATGCATTAACACTGAATGATAGTAATTTGGCACGTCGTGCTCTGATGCTCAAACGTCCGTCGATTCCATATTATTTTGAACAAAATAAACAAGAACAGTGGCGAGTGATTTCACATTTATCTTTGAATAATATGTCTTTAATGAAAGGCGATGCGGTCTCTCATATTAAAGAACTTTTGGAATTGTATAATTTACCTAAATCAAAAGAAAACCAAATTATTATCGACTCCATAAAAAATATTCAGTTTTCTACCACGCAGAAACTTGTGGATAGTAAACCATTTCCATTATTTGTCAGAGGCTTAAAAGTACAGCTCGATATCGATGCGGATATATTTAGAGGGCATAGCCTGTATATATTTAGTCAATTGCTAGCCCATATCTTTAATTTAAAAGTCAATATGAACAGCTTTGTCGATGTCTCGGTTTTTGATGCAAATAGTCAACAGGAGTTATACCAATGCGTGCAGAACGTTGGTGGCAAGAAAGCTCTGTAATTGACGGACTTTTCCAAGAACCGAAAGCCTACGAGTTTGTTCAAGCCACTCGTTTGTTAAGACATGCACCTTATGGAGCAGCTCAAGTTCACTGGGCAAATGACTTTGAGTTTAATAGTTCACTTAATCTGAACTTCCCGAACACTGAAATTGAAAGTTTAGAGTTCAACGATGAGAAAGTTGAACTGACAAATTTAATGGTAGGTTTAACGGGTATTCAAGGTGCATTACCTTATAGTTATACCAATAAGATTAAGCTCAGCGGGCGACATCAGCGACACGAAACTCAAAAGTTTTTAGGGCTGTTTAATCATAAATTAACAGCACATTATGTTGATGCCAGTTTAAATTATCATTTACCTATTCGTTATGAAATCGAGCAGGATAATCACTATCTTGATATTTTACATGCATTAAATGGTTATATCCGTAGCCAGCATGATCAGCCAGATTTAGATGATTATTTTGCTGAGTTTTCAGGTTTAATGCAGGGACAAAACAATACAGCGTATGCATTAAAAACCATGCTGAACTGTATCTTTAAGCAGAATTTTGATATTCGAGAATTTATCCCTGAAACTTTTGTATTTGAAGAAGATCAGAGAACATGTTTAGGTGGATCTCAGCCGAGTTTATTGGGACTAAATACATTTTGTGGTGAAAAGATTCAACAGATTGACGAAAAAATTGAGATCGTGATTGGACCTTTAAACCATGAAGATTATTTAACATTTTTACCGAATCAGTCACACAGCCAAAAATTAAAACAAATGATTCAAACTTGGTGCAGTCCAACATTAATGGTGGATGTGCGTTTAATTTTACAAAAAGAAGAAATAAAACCGGTGTGTTTAAATTCTTTGAGCGGAATTGGTTTAGCTCAGGGAGCATTTTTACAGCCGAATAAACAGGTCGATAATACAGAAACCTGTTATGCCTTAATGGGGAATTCATAATAATGCTGAAATTAATAATTGGAACCTTTAGTACGCTTTTTGTTTTGTGTACTGCTTTCGTGATTTTTTACTGGCGAGATACAGGCTATGACCCGACGGCTTTGGATCTAGTCACCTATTTTCTACTTCTTCCTGTCGCATTATGTGCGATTATTTTGTCGCCTTATTTGATTTATAAGGGCATTCAACATCAAAAAGAAAAAAAGCTTGAAGCTGAAAAACGTGCAGAAGAACAAGCTGAGCAACAACAACTTGAGGCCATTGAACAAGCAAAACCGAAGCCTGTCGATGTACAGCAATTTCGTTTAAATGTTTATTCTTCAGCGGCTTGGCATAGTTTTGGTGAAAACGAACAAATTATCCAAGATATTCAACAATTCAAAAGTCCTGAACTCGATGATAAATTATTCAATGCATACGGTTTGCCTGTTCTTTCATTTCGAATTAAAGATTTAGATGAACTTACTAGTGAAGAAGCAGATGATGAATATAGTGCCATCACCATGCGTGAAAAACGAATCCAGTCACTTATTCAGCAACAACTAGAGCAACACGTAGAAAGTCTATTTTTAATCGCTGAGCATCTGAAGCAATCTGCACTCTTTTATGATAGTGAATTGGCATATCAGTACCGTATGCATCCGGGTTGGGTGGACCCAGATTATACGCAAGATGAACATCCAGAACATTTGGCGAACACTGCACAGCAAGTTTCACGTCTAAACCGTTTAAATGTCCATATTTTGCTTGCTGATAATTTGATTCATCAATGGAGTGATGATTATGCTCAGATTATTCAGCAGTATCTTTCCGACGGGTTTTCGATCATTCCTGAACAAATTCATATCGAGCCACATTTTATCGGCACTCAAGTCGCTTATTCAGAATGGTTAAGCATTTTAGAAATGATTTCAAAACAAAAGTCTGAAGTCAGTTTGATTCTCAATGCTGACTCTGAAATCGATCAAGAATGGATTGATGAAAAGATGTGGCTACAAGAAAAATACATTGCTGCAGAGTTTACATCGAGTTGGTGTTTGGCTGCTTCAGACGTTCAAGTTCGAGGCTTAATTCCAAATAAAGTGCTACAAGTGGTGGCACATGAGCCTGAGTTGAAACGTCATTTAGAGCTTCAAGCACTGAATAATTTAGATCAGTATGATCAAGAACAACCCTTTTTATTGATGTTAGATGATGCAACAGATATAAAAGTGGTGAAAAAATTACAGCATAAATTTAATGAAACCGCGATTGAAACCTATCATTTTTTATATACAAAACAGAATCTTGGAAATACCCAGCAATTGGCAAAAATTTTTGGATTCATGTTGGGTATGCACTTGCCAGAAGAGTTAACTGCCATGATTTATAGCACAGACCAAGAATCGACATTTGCTTTTATTCAAGCATTTTCAGTAGAAGATGAACTTGAACAAGAAACTGTTTAATTAGAATTAAGACGAAATTGAGAACATTGTGAACACACTATTTTATACGATCCTCGGTTATGTTTGGCAGTACGTCACCAATCCTAAAGCGATGGTGGCTTTGTCATTTTTTGTGGCTATTGTTGCCATGCATAATTCGATTCCGCAAAAGACTTTTTACATTGTGGTTGCTGTTTATATTCTCGGATTAATTCTGTGGGGTATTTATGAATTAGTGCAGCATTATCGTCATAAACAGCAAGGCGAAGAGCTTGCTGAGGCGATTGCCAAAGATAATGAAGCTGAATACGGTAAACAAAAGAATAAAGAAGAACTTGCGCTGATCAATCAGCAAATGAAAGACTCGATTCAACTTATCCGTAAATCAAAACTTGGCGATAAAAAGGGTAATGCAGCGCTATATGAATTACCTTGGTACATGGTGATTGGTAACCCAGCAGCGGGTAAAAGTTCGGCGATTTATAATTCTGGCCTTAGATTTCCATTTGAAGAAACCCATCAGAAAATGGTGTCAGCAGGTTTAAGTGGTACTCGTAACTGTGATTGGTTTTTCTCTACAGATGGTGTGTTACTCGATACCGCAGGTCGATATTCAGTTTATGCCGAAGACCATTCTGAATGGTTAGGCTTTTTAAATATTCTAAAGAAAAACCGTTCTAAAGCACCAATTAACGGTTTAATCGTGATTGTTTCTGTGGCGGAGCTTGTTAGTCAAAGTCCTGAAAAATCAATCAAATTAGCCAAAAACTTACGCGCACGTATACAGGATTTGACGGAACGTTTAGAAATTTTTGCGCCAGTGTATATCGTTTTTTCAAAAATGGATTTGATTGCTGGCTTTACAGAATTTTTTGATTGTTATGATAAGGATGAATTTGATCAAGTTTGGGGTGCAACGCTACCTTATGATCCAGACTCATCTGAGCATGCCGTTGAGATGTTCGAAAAGCATTATTCAATTTTATACGATGGTTTGAAGAGCGTCAGTACTACGCACTTAAGTCGTCGTCATTCGCAAAATATTTCTCCAAGTGTAATGACATTTCCACTTGAGTTTAAAAGTTTAAAGCCAGTGTTAAAAACTTTTATTGGTACGTTGTTTCAAGACAACCCTTATCAGTTTAAACCGGTATTCCGTGGGTTCTATTTCACCAGTGCGTTGCAAGAAGGTGTGATTGAAAGTCCAATGACGGAGCAAATCGCTGAAGATTTTCATTTGGTGAAAAGTACGGATAGTGAGTTTGGCATTCCTACGAATTCTGTTTCGCAAGACCATGGTTATTTCTTAAAAGGACTCTTTTCAACCGTCATTTTAAAAGATAAAAATCTAGTTAAACAACATATCAATCCTGCACGTAAACGTCAGCGCTTTATGGCATTTATTGTTGCATTGTTATTGGTTGCTGTGGTGCTTGGGTTGTGGGTTTGGTCGTATCGTAATAACCAACAACTCGTGGCGGAAGTTCAGGCAGACCTTGACAAAGTTGTGCAAATGGAAAGCCGTAGCGGAAGTGAGCTTTCGACTCAATTGGATGCTTTGCTGATATTACAAGGGCATTTACAGCAGCTCGATCATTTTGATGAAGATCGTCCATTGAAATACAGCTTTGGTTTATACCAAGGGAATAAAATCCGTGAAAAACTTAAAGTTGAGTATTTACGTGGTATTCAACAAATTGTATTGGCACCATCTCAGCAAAATATGGCGCAGTACTTACAACGCGTTAAAGCCAATGAAGCGACGTTGAAAGAAAATCACGTCAATGTGCAAATCACTCAAGCTGTGAAATCAAATCAGCCCTATTTAGAACCATCGGATACTAATCCTCAGGATGCATATAATGCACTGAAGGCGTATTTGATGATGAGCAATCATAAATATATGGAATCGAGCCATTTGAGTGACCAAGTTACTCGTTTCTGGCGTTCATGGTTAGATTCAAATCGTGGTCAAATGCCACGTGGGGAAATGATTCAAAAAGCCGAACAAGTTTTATCTTATGCGATGACTTTAGCTGCTGATCCTGCGTTCCCGCAAATGGAATCTGATCCTTTATTGGTTGATCAAACACGTCAATTATTAACAGCTGTTACTATGGGTATTCCCGCACGTGACCGCGTTTATAATGAAATTAAAATGCGTGGTTCGGTACGTTTCCCTGCAGTAACTGTGAAGCAAATTTTAGGTGAAACAGGCCAAAACAGCATGTTAGGTAGTTATGCCTTGCCGGGTATTTTTACTTACCAAGCATGGAATGATTATGTAAAAGATGCGATTAACCAAGCAGCGAATAATCCGACGGATACTCAAGATTGGGTACTCAATACCAATCGTTCTGATGACCTGACATTTAGTGGCAGTCCAGATCAGATCAGTAAACAGTTAACCGAACTTTATAAGCAGGAATATATCGCTGAATGGCGTAAATTCTTAAATGCTGTGCATTATGGCAAAGGCGCAGATGTCGCTCAGCAGTCACGTTTTATCGATATTTTAGGTGAACCTGAAAATTCGCCAATTCGTAAAGTGGTTGACCGTATTGCGAAAGAAACCAGTTGGGATAATCCAATTGTTCAAGCAGAACTGGCTGCACCTCAGAAAGGCTTTATTGCGTGGTTTAAACGTAAAGTCCTTAGCCGTGATGATGCGCAGCAGGCACAGCAAGTGGCTTCTAAAGCCGGTCAAGGTGTTATTGCAAAAGAATTTGATGTGTTCTATCAATTGGTTCGTAAGCGTGATGATCAGCAAAACAAATCTATTTTAGATGAATACATGCTGTCTTTGAGTCAAGTACGTAGTAAGTTCAATGACTTAAAGAGTGGTGGTGATATGGGCCCTGCAAGCATGACATTGGTGAAACAAACCATCAATGATCAAAGCTCTGTCTTTAATAGCACGCAAAAATTTGTGGATGAAAAAATGTCTGTGGGTCTAAATGAATTAGATCAACAGTTGATTCAAAAACTCTTTATGCAGCCGGTGACTCAGTCATTTGAAGTTCTTTTGATCCCAGCTCAAAACGAAATTAATAAGTTGTGGGCAATGCAGGCGTATCAACCATTTACAACTAATCTTGCGCCTAAATATCCATTTAATAGCAATGCTACTTTACAAGCGACCAGTAATGAAATTAGCCAAATTTTTGGTGAAAACGGAAGTATCGCTCGCTTTGTAAAAGAATATTTAGATCCATTGGTGATTCGTCGTGGCTATACCTTAACCACGAAAACATGGAAAGATTTGGGCATTGGTTTAAATCCACAATTTGTAGCGAACTTCCAACGCTATGTTGCGCCAAGTAATGGCGTTGCTACAGGGGAATTGAGTCAAGCAGCACCTGCGGCAACCAATCAATCGAACTTCCAGTTCTTCCCATTAGAAAATACACAGTTGCTTTCATATACCATTGATATTGATGGTCAGCGTATGGTGTATGAAAACGGTGTTCAGCAATGGGTGAACTTCGTATGGCCAAATAAAGGGGCAATTCCGGGCGCACGTATTACCGCGATTGACTTAGATGGTCAAACGCATACCATTTTTGATGAGCCGGGTGAATATGGTATTAACCGATTGGTTGAAGGCGCTCAGCGTACACAAAATGGTAATTCATTTGAAATGGTGTGGCGTAGCAAACAAAATCCAAAAGTGTTTGTAAAAGTGAACTTCCGTTTAATCAGTGGTAACGCATCTGGCCCAACTACAGGTTCAGGCTATTCAGGTATGACTCTTGTTGATCAAGTGGTAACGAATAAAGGTGTTCGTGTCGTCGCAGCGCAAACGATGCCAGCAGGACAAGCGCCTGTAGCGCCAGCGACTTCACCGATGAGTGTTGTACAAGGAACAGCAACACCATGATGATGAATTTAAAAAACGAGAGCGGTGGCATTCGTGCAAAAGAACAAGGAGTGTGACGATGTATGAAGTGAGAACGACACCGCTGTATTATGGAAAATGTCCAGCTCGTGGTGACTTCTTAAAGAGCCGTGAACAATATTCACTGATTCAGTTAATTGATCAGTGGATCACGGAGGCGCTTGAGTTCGCTATGCGTTCAGACAATTTTAATGCAGCGTATAACTCACTGCCTTCATTAGATTTCTTTATTGCCAGTCCAAAAGATAAGCGTTTTTTGGTTGCCAATTTGATAAGCAGTGAAGACAGTTCAAAGCGTCAATTTCCAATGGTGCTGGCTCATTTGCTAGAAATTGATGATCCTTTCGATAATATTTTGTATGCACCATATCGTTATAAACAGACCTTAATTGACTTATATCAGCGTAACCGAGTGATGCGTTCTATTCGCGATCCCGATATTTTGCTCGATAAATTAGGCAAACTGAATAACGAAATCCAAGTGTTCGGAACAGAGGAAACCTCTTCTTTTTATGAGCACCATACGTTGCATTCATTTGCACGTTTATTGAATTTTACGCCTTATCAGTTGGCGCAAAGCATGATTGGTCTCGGTTTGCTGCTACAACCGATTATTCATCAGGGTACGTCTCGGTTGAATAAAGTGTTGATCTTACCGATCAATAATATTAGTTACTGTTATGAAATTGCGGCTTTTTGGGTCAATTTAATTAGTCGCTTTGTCGAAAACCAAGATGCTGAGTTACTCATTGGCATCCTACACAGTGATTCGCCAGTTTTACTGTTTGGTTTTCAAGGCGCTGATATTACAGCGCTGAGTGATGTATTTACCCAAAACATGCAAAGTGATCATTGGGTTTCCCTGATCGATGCCAGTTGGATTGATCCTTATCTTGAACAAAATGCAGGCTTAGCCGTTTTGGAACAGTCTTTGAGTGAGCGTCAGATCAGCCTTATTCATGGCATTAAACTTTTTAGACAGACTTTTATAGAAGAATAATGATGCAAAGAATCTTACCAATGTTGCCCAAATTTCTTGCGAGTGTGTGCATTTTAGGCTGTTCGGCTTTGCTCTGGGCAGAGCCTATTGTGATTGAAGGCGCTGTACCGAATGAAGCAACCAAGCAAGAAATATTAAATAAAGCCTATTTGACTTATGGTCAGGCAAATGTGGTTGATAAAATTCAGGTTCGAGCGGTTACTGCACCCAATGGTTGGGGCAATAGCGTAAGCCAAATGATTAATGATGACTTAAAAAAAGTAAAACAGGGGAAACTCTCTGTACGCGGAACGCAAGTCGATTTAAGTGGCAAGATGTCAAATCAAAATGATATCCAACCAACGACCACCAAGTTTCAGTCTTTGGTCACAGCACCTTTTCGTTTCAATGCACAGCTTTCTGTCAATCAGGCTGAACAGACTATTATTGATGCGGCTTTACGTAATCGTATTATCGAATTTGAATCTGGAAGCGCGATTTTAGCGCCATCTGGGGTACAAATCTTAGATGAAATGGTTGTCGCACTGAATCGCGTCGGTGGGAAAAAAGTACGAATTATTGGTCACACAGACAGCTCGGGGAATCCTGAGAAAAACTTAAGTTTAAGCCAAGATCGTGCTAATGCAGTTAAAAACTACCTGATTTCAAAAAATATTGCAGCGGCGAACTTAAGTACTGAAGGGATGGGCTCAAATAAGCCTGTAGCAGACAATGCTACGCCTGAAGGTCGTAAGAAAAACCGTCGTATTGAGTTTGAAGTACTGTAACTATTGTAACTGCAACGGCTAATGCAATGAATGAACCCAGTGTATCTAGACTGGGTTTTTTTATGCCAATTGACTCAGTCGATTATTTGATAACTGAAAACGACATTTTTAAAGCAGCAATGTTATAACTAAATAAGACTATATTTTGAATAGGTCTAAAGCTTTAATTTTTGCATTTTATACCACTAAAGCATTCATATTTTGAGCAATAAAACAGTGGATTCTAAAATCAATTAAGGTTAAAACATAAGAATCAGTTTTGGATATGCGTTTCATATCTACTGCTTTAACCTTGTCGATGAAGAATAATCACTTTTGACATGGTGCAAAGTTTTAAAAAATCTGCAGGACAGTGCGGAAAAACAACAACTCAATATGGATGAATGTGGGAGCAAAGAATGCTTGGTAATATGATGTTTAAACCGCTTTTGATTAGTAGCATGATTGAACATGCGGGTCGCTATCATGCGGATAGTTTAGTCATTTCAAAAAATACAGACTCGACGATTACGAAAACCACTTGGGGTGAAGTCCATAAAAATTCAAAACGATTTGCCAATGTTCTTGCATCACTCGGTTTAAATTTAGGGGATCGTGTTGCGACCATCGCTTGGAATAACCACCGTCACCTAGAGTCTTGGTACGCTATTTCAGGTAGCGGCTATGTTTGTCACACCATCAATCCTCGACTATTTCCTGAACAATTAGTTTTTATCATCAATGATGCATCTGATCGTGTCATGTTATTTGATAAAACTTTTTTGCCTTTAATCAAAGCAGTAAAACCTTTATTAAAATCTGTTGAGCACTTTATTTGCTTAGATGCACCAGATGCAGCGATTGTCGAAGCTGTGCCAGATGTTAAATTTTATGACGAACTTATCGCGGGGCAATCTGCAGACTATACATGGCCAGAATTAGATGAATTATCGGCTAGTTCTTTATGTTATACCTCGGGTACCACAGGCAATCCTAAAGGTGTGTTGTATAGTCATCGTTCAACAGTCTTACACAGTTATGCGATTTGTATGCCAGATTCATTAAATATCTCAGCGCGAGATATTATGATGCCTGTTGTGCCGATGTTCCATGTCAATGCATGGGGTACGCCATATGCTGCGGCTATGGTGGGTTGCACCTTAGTGCTGCCAGGCCCAGGTTTAGATGGAGCAAGCCTGACGCAAATGATTGATGACTATAAAGTATCCGTTGCATTGGGTGTTCCAACGATTTGGCAGGGTTTAATCAATGCTGCGCAACAAGCAGGTAGTCAGCTCGAAAGTTTAGTGCGTAATGTGGTTGGTGGATCTGCTTGCCCACCTGCGATGTTGAAAGTGTTTAAAGAGCAATTTAACTGTGAAACGATTCATGCTTGGGGCATGACCGAAACCAGTCCATTAGGTTCTTCAAACCAGTTTAAAGCCAAACATTTGTTATTATCTGAAGAAGAACAATTACAAGTGCGTTTGTCACAAGGTCGTCCACCATTTGGGGTCGATTTACGTATTACCGATGAAGAAAGCGGTACATATGAAGTTGCACGTGATGGTGAAACGACAGGTAATTTACAAATCCAAGGGCATTGGATTATTGGCAATTACTTTGGCAAAACAGAGTCCGCATTAACCTCAGATGGTTGGTTTGATACCGGGGATATTGCTACGCTGAATGAAGATGGTTTCTTAAAAATTAGTGACCGTTCAAAAGATTTGATCAAATCGGGCGGCGAATGGATTTCTTCTGTTGAGTTAGAAAATTTAGCTATGGGACATCCTAAAATTGCAATGGCGGCAGTGATTGCAGCGACCCATCCGAAATGGGATGAGCGTCCTGTATTGATTGCGATTAAAAAGCCAGATGTCGATTTATCTGATACAGAAATTTTGGATTACTATGCAGATAAAGTCGCTAAATGGCAGGTGCCAGATAAAGTGATTTTCGTGGATGCTATTCCTTTGAGTGGAACAGGTAAAATGCTGAAAAAAGATCTACGTGAGCAATTTGGTGCTGTACTACTTGAAAGCTAACTTAACGTAAGTCGCTAACTAAATGTTGGTAAAGTGCAAAATGCAAAGGTGATATGCCTTTGCATTTTTTTATAAAAACTTACCTTTCGATACATACCAAGTTCTTAATATCAGGTTTTTAAATAAATTTTTTTCAACGAATCTATAACCAAGTTCAATGAATAATCTAGCCGTGTTGGGTCGCATTCAATTCAATAAAAGCGTAAATTGATGAGGCATCCACCGTTAAACCACCTTTCTTATGTTTCCAGTTTGGATCTTATTCACTTTAATGGCTGCTTTTATGCAGTCATGGCGCAATGCATTTCAAAAGCAACTCAGTACCACTGTTGATGTGTATGGTGTCACCCTTGCACGGTTTATTTTTGGGCTCCCATTTGCCTGTATTTATTTGTTCGTGTTGTACCAGCAACAGCCTGTGACTCAGGTGACCACATTTACACCTATGTTTTGGGTTTATGTGGTGATTGCAGGGCTAAGTCAAATTTTAGCGACGATTTTAATGGTGTTGCTTTTTAAACAAAAGAATTATGCCATCGGCGTCGGTTTAGCGAAAAGTGAAGCGATCTTTGCGGCCATTGTTGGAGTGATTTTCTTAAGTGAACATTTAAGTTTATTTGGTTGGATTGGTGTTTTGGTTGGTAGTGTTGCCGTTTTTCTTTTAAGCAAAGGTTCTCAACGACAAAAATTATCTCTGCCAACTTTATGCATCGGTGTAGGAAGTGGATTAAGTTTTGCAATTACCTCTTTATTGGTTCGTGAAGCCAGTTTAGAGCTAAGTGATTTACCGACTTTGCATCGTGCGGCGTGGGTGTTGTTGAGTGTAATTGGCTTTCAATGTGTGATTATGCTGTTGTACCTCAGTCTATTTAGCCGTAAAACGCTCATTGCCATGTGGGAGAGAGTAGGTCTGACCTTTCGCGTTAGTGTCTGTAGCTTTCTAGCATCCTTGGGCTGGTTTACTGCTATGAGTATGCAAACGGTTGCGATTGTCAAAACCCTAGGTCAAATCGAAATATTATTTAGCCTCTTAATCTCTGCCTATTTCTTTAAGGAAAAACTCGCAAGAACTGATCATTGGGGTTTAGCCCTAGTGGTGATTGCGGCGATTATGGTGATTTGGGCTTAATGTGTGCTTTAAACAGACATGAAGGTAAAAAAGTCCGAATTTAAGTCAGATTTTCGAATATTTTTTTTAATTAAAAGATGAGAAATATTTGATGTCCACTAGGATATTTATCATGGAATTGTTTATGATTTAAAGTATGACTAAACTTTGAACATGATTGAAAATTCTCAAGTTGTTCAATTTATATGTTTTTTTCAAATTTTAGCGTTAAATTTTTATATTATTTTTTATTTATATTGCCAAAATAAACAATGTATTGATGGGAGGGCTTAAATTTGGAAATACTCATACAAACATTATCCTTCCCAGCGTTGTTAACTATTTTAGCTTCGGCTTTAGGCTGTGGATTGCTCATCGGTTTGGAGCGTCAACGTAACAACAATTTGGACAGTGAACAGAGCTTTGCCGGTTTACGCTCATTTACCATTTGTGCGCTGTTTGGAGCATTGTGTTTTTTAATCCATTTAGCTGTTGGTGTAATCGGTGCAATTGTCGTCAGTGTGTTTAGCTATTATGGATTAAGCCAGCAAAAACAAGATATTGGCACAACCACAGAACTAGCTTTTGTTATGACCTATTTAATCGGCGCTGCTTGTGTATTTAATATTCCATTGGCTGCGTGTTTGGCTGTGGTGTTGACCCTCATATTAGTTGGAAAAAAAGGCTTACATCATTTTGCAGCACATTGGATCAAAGACTATGAGTTAAGAGATGGTGTATTTTTACTGGCATTGATCCTAATTGCCTTACCTTTAACGCCGAATCAGGCCTATTGGGGTTCTGTATTAAATCCCTATGTGATTTTAAAATTACTGATATTGATCTTGGTGGTGCAGTCATTAGCGCACATCGCCAAGCGGCTTCTATCTTCTGATAAAGCGATTATCTTATCGGCCTTGGCATCAGGTTTTGTGTCGAGCACAGCAACAATCGCAAGCTTAGGCATGGAAGTGCGAGCAGGAAAAGCCAGTGCCAAAAGTAATGCAGGGGCAGGACTTTTTTCATGTGTTGCGACATTGGTTCAACTTTTGATCATTGTCCTTGGGGTGAGTTTTGCTTGGTTTAAAATATTAGTTATACCAAGTATCGTCGGCATCTTGATATTGGTCCTTACTGCGTTATATCTGATTTATGGCTCATCTCAAGTTCAGCATAATAAAGAGTCAGAACCTGAAATGCTTCGTGTAGAGGCGAATGAAACAGTGCCGTTAGAAAATACTGATAGTCGAATGTTTAGCTTAAAACAGGCGGCAATCATTGCCATCACGCTTACTTTGATCCAAGCACTTGTTTATGGATTAAATCTCGCTTTAGGTGATAAAGGCTTAATTTTAGGGACATTATTAGCATCACTCTTTGAAGTCCATGCAGCTATGGCAACCGTGGTGATGCAAGGTAATATCGACAATTTAACATTGGTTTATGCTGTGGTGATTGGATTATCAGCCCATGCGATTTCAAAATGTGTGAATGCATTTCTCACAGGTGGCTGGAAATATTTTCTATATTTTGCACCAACACAGTTACTTCATATGCTGTGCCTAATCGCGGTTTTGCTATTCAGTTTAAGATAAATGAGCCAAGTGACTGCTTCTTATTATTCATGGCGCAATTGCATTAATCTGGCTTTAATTTGTGGCCAACTGGTTGAAATCCAACATACCAGCGAACCTAATGTCACCAAAATGGCACCATGCCAAAAACTTAAACTCAGTGGTGTCTGTAATATAAACATTGAAATAACCGAAGAAAAAATCGGACTAAAATACGATAAAGTTACCAATATCGTAATATTGCCTTTTATAATACCTACATTCCACGCTGCATAACCCAATGCGGTCACGATGGACACGATTAACATATACTTACCGGTATGTAAGTCTACGGCAGGCATTCGCGGGATACCGTGAAATATCAACATTTTTAGCCATAGCACAATGGTGATCACGACGAAAAAGAATGAAATAGGGTTATGCCCATGACTGTATTTACGTGTAATCACACAATAGAGTGACCATAAACTCGCGCCCATAAAAGCAAGAAAATAGCTAAAGGGATTGGACTGAATGTTGGTAAAGACTGTAGACCAGTTAAAACTTCCGTTACCAGTTTGGATTAAAATAATGCCGCCCAAACTAATGGCTAAACCAATGATTACGAAAAAGTTAAATTTTAATTCTTTAAATAATATTAACGCGGCAATTGTCAGACTCGGCCATAAATAATTGACCAAACTGATTTCAATCGCTTGTTGAGCTGTTTGAGCCAAAGCAATGGCATACGAAAAACACAACTCATAAATCACAAATAAAAGGGTGGCGTATATCAAAAATTGGCGCGGAACCAGTTTAAGGTTTGGAATTTTAAATAAGAGCAATAGAATAATTGCGCTCAAGGTATACATAAAGAGCACAGCAAGATCAGGGCCAATACTGAAACTAATTTTCTTAAGTAAACCAACAATAGAAGACCATTGTAAGATTGCACTGAATCCAATCAGCGTTGCAAGATTTTTGGACATGATTGCTCGAAGATTTCGCAAATGGCGAATGAATTTTTAATTTTTATTATAGTCTTTATTCAGTCGTTTAGTATAAGCGTGAAATTATCAAACTCTATTTAATTAAAAAGATTTAGAGCTCGTCGTACGTCAAGAGCAGCATGGCGATGAACTAGGTTTAGATTCTGGCTTATTAACGCACGATTTAAAACTTGGACAATGTATTCATGCCTATATTCGTGCGAATCCAAATTTTCACTTAGCAGAGGGCGTTAAGTCGGCAATTATGATTGGCAATGGCTCAGGAATGGCGGGTTTGCTTTCACATCTTAAGCAACGTGTCGCAAAAGAGCACTGTCAAAACTGGTTAATTTATGGTGAGCGTCAACAAGCTTTCGATGCAATTTTTGCTGATGAACTGCATGAATTACAAAACCAAGGTAAAATTGCAGAAATCGATCGGGTATTTTCTCGTGATGGATTTGCTGAAAAGTATGTGCAAGATGTCCTAGTTGTAAAAAAAGCTGAATTGATTGATTGGCTAGAGCAAGGGGCTTGTCTCTATATCTGCGGCAGTTTGAATATGGCCAAAGCGGTAGATGCCACTTTGCAAGAGATACTGGGCATTGAACAACTGCATACACTGCGTAAAGCAGGTCATTACCGCCGCAATGTGTATTAAATAATTGATGTCTACTGAAGAAGTAAATAATGATGCAGTTCGTAATGAGATGGATCGATAGTTTAAAAAGGAACAATAATGGATAAATTTGTAATTAGAGTTTATCACGATTGTAAAAGGCTAATTATAGCTATTTTTTTTATTATTGAATTTTTGATTTTTTTAATAAAGTATTACTTTTTTGGGATAGGTTTCTGGAGTTTTATTGGTGCAGTAGTTTTTTTTATTATCTTTGTTGATCTAATTTATAATGGGAGTTATTTGTTGATCGGAAAGATAAAAAAAGAAACTGAAGTTTATGAATATTATATTAGGTTTATCTATATTTTTGTAATTTATTTATTTTCAATATATTGCATTGTTGAGTGAAGAGTAAAATTTAAAAATTATAAGTAAATATTTTTTTTAATATTTTGTAGAGTTTTGCTCGTTTATGGCTCTATTGCATAAAGATTCTTAAGGCAGACCACCATAAGTCACTAAAAATTAAGTAACTTACTTGGATATGAGGTGGGCCTAATCAAAATCTTTTGTTTTCTCCAAAGCATGGATTAATCAATTGCTAGCCAATCTTATTGTTTGAATCTTTTATTTGGAACTGAGTAAAAGTGACTTATGAATATAAATTAATTTTCAGAGTTAGGTGTGTTGATTTTACAAAGAATATTTGATCATGACGCTTTAAATTTATCAATAATTAAGTATAGTTATACCATTAAAAAATTACTAGATTAAACAAACAATGAGAATGCATATTTTTTTAAATTCCTTACTTACGATGTATTGTTCAATTTCAATATTTATGGTCATTTTTATATATTTTTTATCTAATTGGCAAATATGGGAAAAACATTTTACATTCATTAGTTTAATGTCATTCTTAATACTGGCAATTTGTTTTTACTTTAAATATAACGAAAAATTGAATGATGGTAATATTTTATTCAAGCAGTTGCCAATGAAAGTACAACTACCAATAAGAACTTCAACTATATTATTTTTAAACCTAAATTTGGGTTTTATCTTATTTATATTGGCAGTGCTTACGATAGTAATTACAGCTAATATATGGTTTTTTACACTTTGTATTTTTATTATTTGGAATGCAATAATTTGTCATCCTCATATTTGGTTTGTAGATTCAATTGATTTAAAACAAGATATAAAAAATAAAACAAACGAATTTGAAATTCTAAGACAGGATAAAGGTGATTTTGAATATTTTAATGATGGTTTCACATACACTATAACTGGGCCTGAAATAAGCACTAAAACTATATTATGGAAAGATATTCAAAGTATAGATGTCGTACGCCAAGATCTTGGAACCATTGATGAGATTCAGCTCTATATATTGTGTTCAAATACAATCATTTATATTGCCGAAAATACACCGGGTTATTACTATTTCATTGATCAACTGCATCAGAATTTTCCAGAAATAGATGAAATTTGGCAAATTTCAATCATTGCAGATGATTCAGGGCAACCATTCAATATTTTAAAAAAAGGTAATGGTCTCTGATATGAAAAGCTATTTAGCCATCTATGACATTGGCGCATAATTTGCTTGCTTCTACCTAATTTTTTTACTGTTTGATATAACAAATTAGGAAGTTGAAGTGACTACAGGCTACTTACGTGGACAAGACTTAATTGACCAGATCCAACAACAGGATTATTCCAGAGACCTAATTGGATATCATGGCGATGTACCTCAAGTCGTATGGCCTAATCAGGCACGTATCGCAGTGCAGTTCGTGTTGAACTATGAAGAAGGTGGAGAAAACCACATCGAACATGGGGATGCAGGATCAGAACAATTCTTATCCGATATTATTGGAGCGGCCAGTTTTCCTGCCAAACATATGTCGATGGACTCGATGTATGAATATGGCTCCAGAGCCGGTTTTTGGCGGATTCATGAAGAATTTAAAAAACGTGATTTACCCATGACGGTCTTTGGCGTTGGTATGGCTTTAGCACGCAATCCTTATATTGTCGATGCGATCAAACAAACCAATTATGATGTCGTTTCACATGGTCAACGCTGGTTACATTATCAGGATATGCCGATAGAGTTGGAACGTCAGCACATGGATCAGGCAATTAGTGTGCTTGAAGCATTATTTGGAAAGACGCCTATTGGTTGGTACACAGGGCGTGACAGTCCCAACACACGTCAGCTATTGGCTGAATTTCCGCAAATTAAATATGACTGTGATCACTATGGTGATGATTTACCTTTTTGGAGTCGTTTGACAAATGAAAATGGTCAAACCCGTCCACATTTAATTATTCCTTATACACTCGAAAGCAATGATATGAAGTTTTGTTCGCCTGGTGGTTTCAACAGTGGTGAACAATTTTATCAATATCTTAAAGATGCTTTTGATGTGCTATATGCAGAAGGTGAAAGCGCGCCAAAAATGTTATCGATTGGGATGCATTGTCGTATTTTAGGGCGACCAGGCCGTTTTAAAGCACTACAACGATTCTTAGATTATGTGCAATCACATGAAAAAGTCTGGATCTGTCGTCGTGGTGATATCGCGGAACATTGGTATACACATCATGCAGTCTAATAAAAAAATATTCGGATAAAGAGGAGCTTAGCTCCTCTTTTTTTAGGCCTGTACTTAGGTAACTGACATCATAGACCTAGGTTGGCACTGATATTGCAAAACTAAATTTGAACAATCATTCAATAATTTTAGGCGATTTTATAGTGCAACTTGTTGAATTTAATAAAGCATCCGAAGCAGATGTAAAAACTTTTTTAAAGCACTGTGTGCAAATTGAAGGCTGGGCGGAACACATTGTGGCGCAGCGCCCTTATACCTCTGTCACGCAAATCACAGAGCAAGCAGTAAAAGCTGCAAAAGCTTGGACTTGGGATGAAATCAAAAATGCTCTAGATAACCATCCACGAATTGGTGAAAAAAAGGCGCAGGCTGAATTAAGTAGTTTGGAACAACAATTTTCAAATCAAGAACAGTCTGAAATTTCAGCAGATGAAGAAACTCAATTTGCATTGCTGAAAGGCAATATCGCGTATGAGAAAAAGTACGGTTATCTCTTTTTAATCAAAGCTTCAGGCCTCAGTAGTGAAGATGTACTACAGGCGCTGAAATATCGATTATTGAATGATCCTGAAACAGAAAAAAGAATTGTCCATCATCAACTGGCTGAAATTGCCTTATTAAGATTAAAACAGGAGCTTAGCGCATGATTAGCTCACATATTTTAGACACCAATCTAGGCAAACCTGCAGCGAACGTCAGCATTCAATTATTTAATGCTGAAGGTAAGTTGTTGGGTTCAGCCCAAACCAATGCTGATGGCCGCGTTAATGATTTTGCACTCAAGGAATTTACAGCAGGTGCGTATAGCCTTGAATTTGCGACTGCTGAATATTTTCAGACGTTAAATACCGAAACCTTTTTTCCAAAAGCTGTGATTCATTTTTATGTAAAAGATGCCTCGCAGCATTTTCATATTCCTTTACTCATTAGCCCATTTGCATATTCTACGTATCGCGGAAGCTAAGAGCAAAGTTAAAAAATAGGGGATATAAAAATGACAGAACAAGATAAAACAGTTTCACCAGAACATGAATATTTAGGCGCAGGGAAAAGCCTTGCCTATGGACTACAGCATGTATTAACCATGTATGGCGGTATTATCGCTCCGCCATTGATTATTGGTACAGCCGCGGGACTTGAACCTGCGCAAATCGGTTTATTGATTGCCGCGGCGCTTTTTGTCGGTGGCTTGGCGACCATCCTACAAACCGTAGGTGTGAAATATATCGGTGCAAAATTACCCTTAGTTCAAGGGGTTTCATTTGCAGGTGTGGCGACGATGATTGCCATAGTAACCGCAGGCGGTGGGCTTTCTGCTGTTTATGGTGCGGTGATTGTTGCATCTCTAATTGGCTTTTTTCTAGCACCTTATTTTTCAAAAATTATTCGTTTTTTCCCACCGATTGTGACTGGCTGTGTGATCACCGTGATTGGTCTTTCATTGCTGCCTGTCGCGGTACGCTGGATGATGGGTGGGAACAATAAAGCACCAGACTGGGGAAGTGCTGAGAACATCAGTTTGGCATTTTTAACTTTGGGTATCGTGATTGCGCTGAATTTAACACGTAATGCAACCATTCGACGTCTATCTATTTTGTTAGCCATCGTCTTCGGTACGGTGCTGGCTTATGCCTTTGGCTTTTGCGATTTTTCTAAAGTTGCACATGGTAACTGGATTCAATTTCCAAGCTTCTTTGCTTTCGGTATGCCAACTTTTGAGTTAAGTGCCATTATTGCCATGCTGATCGTAACTTTAGTGATTATGACTGAAACGACGGCAGACATTATTGCTGTCGGGGAAATTGTAGGTACCAAAGTGGATGCTGAGCGTATTACCAATGGCTTACGTGCAGATATGTTATCTAGTGCAGCAGCGCCAATCTTCGGCTCATTCATGCAAAGTGCTTTTGCACAAAATGTTGGTTTAGTAGCGATTACTGGCGTGAAAAGTCGCTTTGTTGTCGCAGCGGGTGGAATGATTTTAGTCGTATTAGGCGTTCTGCCAATTATGGGGCGACTGATTGCAGCGATTCCTGTCCCTGTATTAGGTGGTGCTGGTTTAGTTTTGTTTGGAACGGTTGCGGCAAGTGGTATTCGTACCTTGGCGAAAATTGACTATAACGAGCAAAAGAACCTCATCATTGTTGCGACTGCGATTGCAGCAGGGATGATTCCAATTATCGATTATTCTTTCTATGCAAACTTCCCAAAATGGGTGCAAACACTCTTTCATTCAGGCATTAGTTCAACTTGTTTGATGGCGATTATTTTAAATATTGTATTCAATCATCTAAATTTATTTAAAAATAAAGAAGTGACTATGAGCAAAGATCAGGTGAAAAAACCAAGCATGGCAATAGATGTGCAACATTAATCATTGCCAATCTTGAGTCTTGAACCATACGATGATTCATAGAATATAGTTTGTATAGAATAAATAAAGCCCTCTAAATTGAGGGCTTTTTTAATGCGTTATGTTTAAATTAAATAATATCAAGAGATGAAATAAATTATGTATTAACAGATGGTTAGATGGTTTTTAGTCTATTTAACTCTAAGTATTTAAGCTAAAAAAATTAATTTGAAATGTGAATAGGCGTAGGGAACTGGAACACATCACAATTATGTCCAGTGCCAATCCGATCGATGACGGCAAAGCTACTTGGTGCTTCGAGTGTCAGGAGAGGATGATGCCATGTTCCTGCACGATAGTTGACTCCTTGGCTACCATCAGTGATGAAAGCACATAGCTGTGTAAGATCAGGGCTGTGATCATCCAACGCAGGTGCAACTACCACTAAAAAAGCCTGCGCTTGCATTGGAATAAACGCTTGTGAGCCGTTGGGATGACGCTCCAACATCGAAATCGTAAAAGGCAATTCAGTGGTTTTGATATTTCTAAAGATGCTAATTCCAGCAACCGCATCACCTGAAATTTCTGTTTCCACGAGGGCATGATATCGCTCTGTATGTGTGTCATTGATGTGGAAAAAATCATGTCCAGTTGTGCAAATGACCTCTCCAAAAGGCGCAAAGCCTTCAATACTGAGAGCTTGTATTTTTATGCTGTGTGTCATGTTTAGATATCTTATAGGGCATTTAATTAAAAAAATTGAAACCATACAAATAGGAAGCACGAAGGCTTCCTATGTAATTAACACTGTAATTAAGGATGTATTTTTCCCCATAACCGTATGCGGCTAATCCCCCCGTCAGGAATCATATTGATGCGGATATGCGATATTTTTTCATGCTTTAAAATCTCACTGACAAAGCAATGAATATGATCCATCTGCATGTCTTGTGCATCGAGTAAAAACGGCCAGAACATACTTTGCGGAATCAGTTGAGGGTCAGTGGCATCTTCTACATAGATCGCTTGTATGGAAACCTGCGCAGGGAAGTTGCCTTTAAAATGGGCAGTATCAATATCAATTTTCTCTATTGCACCAGATTGACCCAAAGCCAAAATACACCAGTCAAAACCTGGTGCACGGCGACGTTTAGTTTCCCAACCATCTCCCATATTGATGCCGCGGCCAGGGTTAATTAAGTTTCGTGGATGCCCAAAATGAGCATCACTATAAGCAATAACACGTCCACCATTTTCTAGCGCAACGAGGTCTAATGTGCTCGTACTGTCTTGAATTTGAACCTGAACTTCACCATAGACTTTAAATCGCGCAATACCGCCGTCTGGGTATATATTTAAACGCACATGGGTAAACACCTGATCATTTGAGACCTTCAATATATGGTGCTGGCTCGGGCCCAATACGGTATTGTCTAAGATATTGACCCATACTGCCTGTGCTAGCTCGCCATTCGGAGCAAAGCAGGCTTCAACTGATGCGGAAGCTGGATAATTCCCTGTAAAGAATGTTGTATCTATATCTAAGGCTTGAATTCGACCAGCAACACCGAGTTGCATAATTGCCCAATCATAACCAGCATGGCGTTTACGCCGTGTTTCCCAACCATCCATCCATTTGCCATGATCATCAAATTTATCTTCGACAAAGATAGGTGCATTAAATTGAAGCATACGTTTTGCTTCTGCAAAAAAATCATCTGAACATTCAAGTATTTTTGCACCAATACGGTCATCTGCTAAATTTGTAAGTGTCTGTAATTGTGCAGGAATATCAAAACTTGGTGCGAGTAAAGTCGCCATATATAAAATCCATTCACTATTTTCATTTAAAACATATGCATTTAGTTTTCAGTGTTAAAAATTTAACAATTGATAAAAACAAGCATTTACACGTGTTTAGAAGCACAGCGTGTGCCAACTTTAGAATTTTTTATTGCTTGTTTGAAAAAATGGCATGCTTTTCGCTTTTTAGGAGGAAGATATTTAAAAAAACACAGGGGAGTTATAGATGGACATTACAATTATTGGTGCAGGTATGGCGGGCCTAACGACTGGGATCGCTTTGAAAAAATTCGGACACCAAGTAACCATCTATGAACAGGCAGAACAAATTTTACCTGTTGGAGCCGCTATTTCTTTATGGTCTAACGGTGTCAAATGTTTGAACTATTTGGGGCTAACCGAACAAGTCGAAAAGCTCGGTGGCAAGATGGATCATTTAGCCTATATCGATGGTTTAACGGGCGATGTTATGACGCAGTTTAGTCTGTTTCCTTTAATCGAAGAAGTTGGTCAGCGACCTTATCCAGTTTCACGTGCAGATTTACAAAATATGCTTATGGATGAATTTGGTCGTGAGAATATTCATCTAGGCAAAAAAATGGTGAGCTTCTCAGAACAAGATGATCAAGTGATCACACATTTTGCCGACGGAAGTGAGGTTCAGGCTGATTTATTGGTTGGAGCCGATGGTACACATTCACTGACACGGGCATATGTATTGGGTGAACAAGTTGACCGCCGCTATGCAGGTTATGTCAATTGGAACGGTTTAGTCAACATTTCAGAAGAATTTGCTGCGGCAGATCAATGGACGACATTTGTAGGAGAAGGTAAACGTGTTTCGCTGATGCCCGTTGCCGACAACCGATTCTATTTCTTCTTTGATGTCCCTTTAGCAGCAGGCTTAGAAAATGACCGCACACAATATAAGGCCTTATTTAAAGAATACTTTAAAGGTTGGTGTGAACCGGTGCAAAAGCTGATTGATGCTGTAGATGCCCAAAAAACCAATCGGGTAGAAATTCATGATATTGAACCTTTTGCAGATTTCTACAAAGGTTGTGTGGTGATTGTGGGTGATGCAGCACACAGTACAACGCCGGATATTGGACAAGGCGGCTGCCAAGCAATGGAAGACGCAATTTATTTAGCCCGTTCTTTGCAAATCAATACTTTAGGGTTGCAAGATTCATTGCGTCGTTATCAAAATAAACGTAATGAACGTGCCAATGAATTGGTTCTGCGAGCGCGTAAGCGTTGTGATGTGACCCATATGAAAGATGAAAGTGTGACGCGTGAATGGTATGCAGAACTGCGTAAGGAACAAGGCAATCATATTATGAAAGGCATTATCAGTAATATTGTAGGTAATCCATTGGATTAAAAAAATAAACTAATAAAACTTTAGCTTTCAGCAGCCAGTACGGGTTATTCGCACTGGCTTTTTTTTACAAAAAAATATGTGACAAAAAAAGCTTAAATAATGGTTTTAGGGGTTCAAAGATTTTAAATTGATCTTAATTTCTTCCATTTTTTCCACCAAAAGATTAATCATGATCTGAGAAATTCGAGAGGTTTGGCGTTTCGATGCGACACATAAAGCAATGGTCAAACTGTGTAAGCCTTTTTCACGGATCGGTTTAAAAATAATCTTATTATTCTCAAGCAGTGGCAAAGCATCCATGTATGACATCAAACTGATGCCTAATTGTTGCTGAACCAATGACAATATCATTCTAATGTCATTACATTCGATCTTTTGAATCGGACTAAACTTATGATGTTTATATAAAGTCTGTACATATTCACTAATAATGAGTGGATCACTCGGTAAAATATGCCGTTCATTTAACGTATCTGAAAGATAGATTTTATCCATCCCACCCAAGGTATGATGCGGCGACATTACAAAGCCCAACGGAATTTCTATAAAGGATAAAATCTCTAATTGGCTATGGCTTTTGGGATTTAAAATAATGCCAAAATCTAATTCTGCATCGACTATTTTTCTAGAAATGTCTTCACTGCTATTCATGCTGATGTTGAGGTTGATCCACGGATAGGTTTCAGCCATCTTTTGAATGCAGTCGACGACAAAACTGTCATTCAAAGCCGCAATAAAGCCCATTTCAATGTTTCCACGGTTCAAACCTTGGATTTCATCAAATCGAGTACGCGTCAGCTGATACTCTTTTTGCCATTTTAATAAATCGGCATACAGTAATTCACCTGCAAGCGTCAGTTTTAAGCCCTGAGGTAGTCGTTCAAATAGGGCAACCCCGAGTTCTTCCTCTGCCAAAACGATTTGTCGATGTACTGCCGAGACTGAAATAAAGAGTTGTTCAGCAGCTTTGCGCAGACTTCCAGTCCGTGCAACCGCCATAAAATATTCAGAAAATCTAGAAAAAGTAATCGACATACAGGCTTCAATCTCTATCGCGTCATCAGCGAATCATAATGTTATGCATTTTAAGCGATATTCATGCCAGCTTTATCAAATCGTGCAGAGATCAATGCTTAATGTTCTAAAAAACAGAACAATCTATGCAAATCATTCTAATAGACAGAAATGTGTTTAGAATTTAATTTCGACTTAGAAAATAAGGATTTAGCAAAATTTAAATAGCGCTAAATGCTAAAGAAATATTGCAATTGTCGAGATGAACTATGAATGCCATTCCAGTACTCAATTTATTTACCCAACCTCAGTGCAGTACATTTGATGCCAACGACTGGAATATTTTGGCGCAGCATTGGTATCCCGTTGCACGTGTAGAAGATGTTTCGACTGAACCGCAACAAGTGCAATTACTCGATGTAAAAATGGCGTTATATCAAACTGAAAGTGAAAAAATTCATTTAGTTCGTGATATCTGTCCACATCGAGGGGTGCCATTAACCAAAGGCTGGGTCAAGGGTGAAGACATCATTTGTCCATACCATGGTTTACATTATAACGGCGCAGGAAAGTGTGTAAAAATTCCTGCACAGCCTGAGTTGACACAAATTTCAGAGCGTTTTTCATTAACTAAATTTCCAGTCGTATTGAAATATGGATTGGTGTGGACCAGTTTATTTAACCGAGATGAATCTACGGCCAATTTTCCAGATTTAGACACGTGGGATACAGAGCCGCACCAATCTATATTGCCACCTTATGTAGATATTGGTGGTTCAAGTGGGCGTCAGCTCGAAGGCTTTATTGATGTTGCACATTTCGCATGGGTGCATCATGAGAGCTTTGCAGACCGTGAAAATCCTAAAGTACAAAAATATTCGACAGTACGTACGGACTATGGACTACATACAGAATATCTTAGTGATGTGAGTAATTATCCGCATGGCTTACAACATTTAGCGCCAGAAGATTTTTTATGGAAAAGAACGTTTGATGTCTATCCGCCATTTTCTGCAATTTTAACCATCGATTTTCCTGAAAATGGAGTGTTAAAAATATTAAATGCCTGTTGTCCTGTATCGCATAATAAAACCCGTTTATTTGTGCCTTTAACTCGTAATTTTGATACCACAGGCGATTTACAAGCGGTCTATGATTTTAATGCACAAATTTTTGCTGAAGATCAGGACATGGTGGAAAGTCAAAAACCTGAGGAATTGCCACTGGATATCAGTATGGAGGCGCATTTCGAAGCAGATCGCTCATCGACAACCTATCGTCGAATATTAGCCGAATGGGGGCTAAGCAAACGTTATACCGTTTAATTTTTATTTTCGAATAATTTCATTCTTGGTTTTCATACAAAAAAAGCGACTCAATCGAGCCGCTTTTGACTTTGTACATAAAGGATTAGTTTACACGTATCCATGTTTGGCTGCGTCCAAGCGCAGATACACCAATATAGCCACGACCATTCAAGGTCTTGCCGTCATTCGACATTTTGGCATTGAAACTATAGGTTTTACCATTTTTCGGGTCAGTAATTTTACCGCCGTCATAGGTATTTTTACCGGTATTTTTCAAACCATTCACGATTTGCACACCGAGTAGTGGTTTATTGTGGAATTTACCTACACATTTTTGGCAGTTTTCTGCTTCACCCGGGGTGAGTACATCAACGATTTTTGCAGATAAAACGCCCTTTGATGTTTCATTAAATTGAACTACAGATAAAGGTTTTTTGGTTTGGTCATCGATGGTTTTCCATTTAGTACCATGCAATGGATCAGCAGCCAAAGCTAAGCTAGACACCAGTGACAAACCGATTAGGCTAAGAGTTGTTTTTATCATTTTAGAACCTCTATTGAACATAGTAAGAGATGTGCATCCCTGATCTTCCAAAGGGTGGATACACAAGACTTGGAAAATTACAAAGCATCAGCCTTGTTGTCTTCAAGGGCTATATTCACAAAAAAATAAGTATATATTGTGGATTTTATATACTGATTTTGAATATGTAGAATCTGGATCGTGTAGAAAAATAGAATAAATGTTGAGCTTTGTTTATAACATTTGGGATTTGTATCACTTTTATAAATATCAAACGCTGTTTGAGCTGAAAAATTTAGAGCTACAATCCCAAAAAAAGCCGGAGCTAAAAGGCTCATTTAAGTTTTCAATTTTTGCTCTAATCATGTTGAATTACATTAATTTGATTTGAAGCAATAACGCTAAAGAGCTATGTATAGCATTCATATTTTACAATTAAATAAAATCATTTCATTCATAGATCAGTTCTCGTTAAGCTTGTGTTATGAATAATATGAAAATGCAGCTTGTTCACTGAACGAGATTAAGTGTGTATAGGAATAACGATGAAAAATTTTAACAACAAAGTCGCAGCCATTACTGGAGCAGGTTCAGGTATTGGGCAGCAGTTAGCCATTCAACTGGCTCAATCAGGTGCGCATCTAGCATTAAGTGATCGCAACCTTGACGGTCTTGCACAAACGGCTGAAATGATTAAGTACACCGGTGTGAAAATAATTCAGACCCAATTAGATGTGTCTGATCGTGCCGCTGTAGAGCAATGGGCGGCTGCAACCCAAGCTGAATTTGGCCAGGTCAATTTGATCTTTAATAATGCAGGTGTCGCGTTAGCCAGTACTGTAGAAGGTATGCATTATGATGAAATTGAGTGGATTATGAATATTAATTTCTGGGGCGTGGTATATGGGACAAAAGCATTTTTACCGTATTTAAAACAAAGTGGCGATGGACATATAGTTAATATTTCCAGCTTATTTGGTTTGACGGCTCAACCGACTCAAAGTGCCTATAATGCAACGAAGTTTGCGGTACGAGGTTTTACTGAATCTTTACGCCAAGAATTAGACTTGGAAAATGCTGGAGTCAGCGCAACTTGCGTGCATCCGGGTGGGATTCGAACCAATATTGCAAATAGCGCGCGTATGAGTGACAGTATTCGTGCGTTAGGGATGAACCCAGATAGGGCAACCAAAGCATTTAATAAAGTGCTAAAAACACCGCCTGAAGTCGCAGCAAAAGTCATTTTAGATGCGGTAAAGCAGAATAAACGTCGAGTTTTAATTGGTAATGATGCCAAAATTATTGATTTAATTCAGCGAATTGCACCTACATGTTATGCCCAAGCCATAGATCTACTTAGTGGTAAGAAAAAACGTAAATAATTCAAAGATAAGTAAAAAAGGGATGATGCAACATGATCCCTTTTTTATCCTATAGAGCTCTTAATTTCGAATATTGAATTTTTAAGTTTATAAATGACAAGAAAATCAAAAAATTGAGTTTTCGATTAAACAAAGAAGATGTAGTGTTCCATCTTCTTTGTATTGGCAATGCGTTTGGACATTATGAACTTTTAGAATCTTGAGTCGTTGTCATCGGTGCTTGTGTGGCTACTCGTTTGGTCAAAATGACATGTGCAGCGACACCGATACAAATCCCCCAAAATACTGAGCTTAGCCCTAAAAAATGCATACCTGAGGCTGTCGCTAAAAAAGTGATTAGCGCCGCATCACGGTTGGCCTCATTTTTCATCGCAACGGACATGTTTGTTCCAATCGCACCTAATAACGCTAAACCTGCAAGTGCAGCGACCAACTCTTTAGGTAATAGGCTAAATAACATGACAATACTGCCTGCAAATAAGCCGCCTAAAATATAAAAAATACCATTGGCAATACCGGCTATATAACGTTTTTCTTTTAGTTCATGTGCATCTTTGCCCATACACATGGCTGCGGTAATAGACGCCAAAACAATGGTAATACCTCCGACACATGCGACAGCGAGCGAGGCAATACTGGTCGCAGTGATAATGGGCTTAGCTGGCGTGTCATATCCACTTAGTTTCATGATCGCCATCCCCGGAAGGAACTGACCACTCAGACTGACTAAAATTAAGGGAATCGCCAAATTTAAAGTCGAGTTCCAAGTCCAAACTGGAGCAATAAACTGCGGTATAGCGAGTTGAAAATTCACATCAACAGGATTAATTTTTCCTAATGTAAAACTCAGGATGACACCAGTCAGTAAGACCCAAATCATCGCGTAGCGTGGCGAAAGTCTTTTCGATATGAGAAAGACCAATAACATGCCAAAGACAATGATCGGCATACTATCTGTCGCAGTGAACAGTCCAAGTCCAAACTGAAATAAAATACCTGCCATCATTCCCGCAGCGACATCTTGAGGAATCCATTTTAAGAGTTTGTCAAAATAGCCAGTGATGCCAATCAAGAAAATAACAATAGCGGACGTGATATAAGCTGCTATGGCTTCATTCAGTGAAATATTCGGAAATAGGGTGACTAAAAGGGCTGTACCGGGCGCTGACCACGCGGTAATCACCGGGGTTTTATATTTAATAGAGAGATAAATACCCGCCAGCGCAGCACCAATAGAAATCCCCCAAATCCATGAAATCATCATGGCTGGGGAAACTTGAGCTTTTTGTGCGGCTTGGAAAAAAATAATCAGTGGGCCTGAATATGAAATCAGCACGGCTAAAAATCCTGCAACCGTCGCTGAGATCGACCAATCTTCTTTTAATGTTTTTAACAGGGGTGCCATCGCTTTTGCCTCCATGCGACTATGTCAATGAGCCTGTTGAATTAAACCAATGACGGTATAGCGTTTAACCTTGATCTCCACCACCAACAGGGACGACTGTTCCTGTCATATAAGATGAATCATCGGATGCCAAAAATAAGATGGCATTCACTTGTTCCTGAATTGTGCCATAGCGTCCCAAGAATGTACGGTCAATGGTTTGATCGACCACGTCTTGCATCCATTGTTTTTCATGATCTGACAATGGATTGGTATTTCTTGGTACTTTTCGTGGTGGGGCTTCTGTGCCACCTGTGGCTACGGCATTGACTCGAATACCATCTTTGGCATGTTCAAAAGCGAGAGCAGCGGTTAAGCCATTAACCCCACCTTTTGACGCTGAATATGGCACACGGTTAATACCACGGGTTGCAATAGAAGATACATTTACAATTGTCCCTTGCTGATTTTGAATCATTTCAGGTAACACGGCTCGGCAGCACCAGAGGGTTGGAAATAATGAACGATTAACTTCCTTAATGATTTCTTCTTCTGAAAATTCTTGGAAGGGCTTCATCCAAATCGCACCGCCAACGTTATTGATTAAAATATCAATTCGGCCATATTTTTCAATGGCTTGAGCAGCAACTGATTGAGCGCCTGCAAATGTTTCAAGATTGGCTTTAACAATAATGGCATCGCCATTGTGGGCTTGAATATCGTTAAGCGTCTCTTCAACAAAATCTGAGAGATCTGCCAATACCACTTGAGCGCCTTCTCGAGCCACTTGTAGTGCTACTCCACGACCGATACCTTGAGCGGCACCGGTAACGATGACAACTTTATTGTTAAATCTGGCTTGTTCTGACATTAAACTATTCTCCCTTAATTCGCTGAGAATTTTTCAAACAAAAAGTTTGCAGGTTTAACGCCTTCGGTATCTAACCAGCCACGTACCGCTTCGACCATCGGTACAGGACCACAGAGGTAAATATCCACATCGCCATTGTTTAACCAATCTTTTTCAACATGACTGGTCACATAGCCTTTACGTTCATGCTGTGACTCAGGGTGAGCGACCACAGTACGGTATTCGAACCACGGGAGTTTGCTTTGTAATTCATCGAGCTTGTCTTTTGCTACGATGTCAAAGTCATTGGTTACGCCAAATACAAGACGAACAGGTTGTTCAGAACCTTTTTCTTCAAGCACTTGTAACATGGACATAAACGGCGCAATACCTGTACCACCTGCAAGCATGACCACAGGGCGGACAACATTACGCAGATAAAAACTACCAAAAGGTCCTTTGAAGGTCATTTTGTCGCCGGCTTTCGCATCGGCACTCAGGAAAGTACTCATTTTGCCTTCAGGGACATTACGAACCACGAAGCCTGTTAAACGATTGCCCGGCTTTGAACTAAACGAATACGAACGAGTTTCTTCAGTCCCCGGAATGCCGACATTGACGTATTGACCTGCCAAGAAGTTAATGTCAGGTTGACCTTCATCCAGTTGAATATCAAAGGTAATCGTAGAATCCGACATATTTTCAACACGAGACAATGTGCCTTGAAACTCATGAATTTCAGTTTTACACACGTCAGATGATGCACTGATTTGGAAAACCGCATCTGAACTAGGACGACATTGGCAAGCTAAAATATAACCTTGCTCTGCTTCTTCGGGGGTTAAAGCGTCTTCGATATAAGATTCTTCAGGCATGTCGTAAGTACCCGACTCACAAAATGCACGGCATGTCCCGCATGCGCCATCACGGCAATCTAGAGGGATATTGATTTTTTGACGATAGGCTGCGTCGGATAGGGTTTCACCTTGAGCAACACTAATAAAACGAGTAACGCCATCTTCAAATTGAAGTGCAACATTATGGTTTGACATGGCTGAATATCCTTTTGAAAATCTGGTATAACGTGTCCTTTCAGCCAAATATCCTTCTGGCTGAAAGTTAAACCTTGCTTAGTGAAATAAGCTTTTATAGGTGATAAATATCAATAACTTGGTTGATATAATCGTTTTTCAGAACAACATATTTGCTGAGGATTTTTGGCTGCTCGCCTGAAAAATCAATTTCATAACGTGACATGCCAAAGTAGCTATAGTTGGTTTTGTAGCGGAAACTTAAGGTGTTCCAGTTAAAACGCACCGTCACTTTTTCGCCATCACGTTCAATAATCTCGACATTATTAATGTTATGGCTGGTGCGGGTATCTGGCATCGTTGCAGATGAACGCTCAGTTTTAATGCGGAAGACACGGTCTTCTAAACCTTGGCGGTCTGGATAATAAATTAAAGAAATCTCAGACTGAGGATCTTCCGTTAGGCGGTCGTCGTCATCCCAAGCCGGCATCCAAAATGATGCAGATGGGGCATAGCACTCTAGCCATTCATCCCACTTTTCATCATCTAAAAAACGCGCTTCGCGGTAGAGGAACTGAGATACAGCTTCAATGCTTACGCTGTCTAAATGTGCAGTTGCATTCATGCGACATCTCCTTGTTCATTTGCGACTTGTTGTGCCAATTCTTTTTCTTCAGCGATGGCATGTTTCATGGTTTTTAACCAATATTGATGCTGAGCAAGGTAAAGACCTTCATCTTCGGTTTTGATGCCACTTAATAGTGGTTTTAATCCAATTTCATTGGCTGCATCATCCGGTCCATGAATCCAGTGTTTTGAACCACGGCACATGTCGTTCCATTCCAGTTCAATCCCTGCATAACCTGCTTGGCAGGCACGGAATTCTTCTAAATCGTCAGGTGTTGCCATGCCTGAAGCATTAAAGAAGTCTTCATATTGACGAATACGACGTGTACGTGCTTCTGGCTCTTCACCGACAGGGGCGATACAGTAAATGGTGACTTCAGTTTTATTGACAGAAATCGGGCGTAAAACTCGAATTTGTGAACCAAATTGATCCATCAAATAAACGTTTGGATAAAGACATAGGTTACGTGAACGTTCGATCATCCATTTCGACATCGGCGCGCCAAATTTTTCGGTATATTCATCGGCTTTGCTAAAGTTTGGACGGTCTTCTGGGTTAGCCCATTGTGTCCACAACAACATGTGACCACTGTCAAAACCATAAGAACCACCACCTTGCTTGCCCCAAGAACCCGCACTCATGGCACGAATATTATCTGCCGCTTGTGCTTCTTTACGGTGCTGAGTGGTCGCTGCATAGTTCCAATGCACGGCTGATACGTGATAGCCATCTGCGCCATTTTCAGCTGTCAGTTTCCAGTTACCTTCATAGGTATAGGTAGATGAACCACGTAAAACTTCTAAACCGTTTTCCGACTGACCTTCGATCATGTCGATAATTTTGGTGGTTTCACCTAAGAATTCTTCAAGGCTTGGCACATCAGGATTTAAGCTACCAAATAAAAAGCCTTTATAACTTTCAAAGCGCGCGACTTTTTTCAAGTCATGTGAACCATCTTGGTTAAAGCAATCTGAATAACCAGCTTCAGCAGGGTCTTTAACTTTGAGCAATTTACCTGAGTTATTAAAAGTCCAACCATGGAATGGACAGGTGTAGGTTGCTTTGTTGCCTTTTTTATAACGACATAACTGTGCGCCACGGTGTGAGCAGGCATTGATCATGGCATTCAATTCACCATTACGGTTACGTGCAATGATAATGGGCTGGCGACCGATATGAGTCGTGTAATAATCATTGTTATTTGGAATTTGGCTTTCATGTGCCAAATATACCCAGTTACCTTCAAAAATGTATTTCATTTCAAGATCAAACAACGCTTGATCGGTAAATACTGAGCGGTGCAGTTTAAATTCACCAGTGTCAAAATTATCGACAAGAAGTTCATCAATACGATCTAGATGGCTGGTGTTAATTACAGGAATACGTGGCATGTCCATTCTCCGACTGTCCAATGAGGGGATAGTCGCCGAGTTGTCAAACTTGGATGAGACAGCTCGGCTTCCTTTGAGTGAGTAATTAAGCGCTAGCTCGTCGACGATCAACTTCAGTATTTGGTGCTGCGGCTTGTTCTTTAACTAACTCAACATTAAAGCTAATGTGCTTAAACGGTTGGTTTAGACCACGACGCGCAATTTCAGCTTCGTCTGTGATATCAACAGCAGTTGCTACCAGACCATCACGAGTTGCAAAGGCAAAGTCGTCCCAAAGGTATTTATCACCTTCGATGTTGAATTGAGTGGTTAGCTTGCGGTAACCTGGTGCAGAGATAAAATAATGTACATGCGATGGACGGTTACCATGACGGCCTAATTTGTCTAAAACAAATTGAGTTGTACCTTCTGGAGGGCAGCCATAACCAACGGGCATCGTAGTTTGTGCAACATATTTACCGTCTTGGTCAGAAAGAATCGTACGGCGAAGGTTAAAGTCAGATTGAGACTTATCAAAGAAAGAATAGTTACCTAGGCTGTTGGCATGCCAAATTTCAACTTTAGCGCCTTCAATGATGTTGCCTTCGGTATCTGTTACTGTACCTTCAATAAACAGTGTTGGAATTTTATCGGTTTCCGTACCATCATCCATACGAGCAAAGCCCACTGATTTAGGTGCGCCAGCCACATATAAAGGGCCTTCAATGGTACGTGGTGTACCACCTGTAATACCTGCTTTCGCATCAGCTTCATCCGCACGTAAATCAAGATAGTGCTCTAAACCTAAACCTGCGGCTAAAAGACCTAATTCGTTTGCTTGACCCGCGTCTGTAAAATACTCTAGACCTTTCCATAGTTCAGTTTGAGTAATATCCAGATCTTCAATCGCTTGGAATAAATCACCCAATAAACGTACCACAACTTGTTGTACACGTTGGTCAACAGGCCCTGTCGCTGTATCTACGTTCATTTGTTTAACCAGAACATCAATCTCTTGACGGTTCATACTATATCTCCTTAAGTATGCATTTAAGTATGGGTGGCTATCACTCGATAAAAGAGGTCTTTGGCTGCCACGTTCCTTGTTTGGTTGTCTAACAATACTTTTTAAGTTGTTTCGTGTAGCGGCTGAAGCTTCTTTCAGGTAATGCACTGCACGATGTTTTTGATCTGTTGGATGGGATTAAATTTGCTTAATCCTGTCTATGTGATATACCTTAAAAGAATAAAATCTTCACGTCGAAGATCAAATTTGCATTTTATTATACTTAATAGGTATCGATAACCATGGAACTAAGACACTTAAGATACTTTGTCGCGGTGGTTGAAGAGCAGAGTTTTACCAAAGCGGCAGAAAAACTATATATAGCTCAACCACCTTTGAGTCGGCAGATTCAAAATTTGGAACATGAGCTTGGAATTCAGTTATTTGAACGAGGTAGCCGTCCGCTTAAGACTACAGAAGCAGGTCAGTTTTTTTATCATCATGCTTTAAAACTTTTGTCTAATGCAGAAGAAATTAAATCAATGACGAAACGAATCGGTTTGACAGAACGGACCGTGACAATCGGTTTTGTGAGCTCTTTATTGTTTGGTTTACTTTCGAATATTTTGTATTTATTTAAACAACAACATCCACATTTAAAAATAGAAATGGAGGAAATGGCGACCACTGAACAAATTAAAGCATTAAAAGAAGGTCGTATAGATGTCGGCTTTGGGCGTTTGCGTATTTCAGACCCCGCGATCAAACGGGTTTTACTGCGTGAAGAACGCTTAGTGGTAGCCTTACATGCCAGTCATCCTTTTGCACAAAAAAAGGAAGGTATATATCTTGCAGATCTGATCGATCAGCAATTGATTTTTTATCCAAATCACAACAAACCAAACTTTTCGACCCAAGTGCGTGGCATATTTTCAGAGTATGGTTTGGAACCTAAAAAAGTACGTGAAGTTCGTGAATTACAACTGGCATTGGGCTTTGTTGCGGCGAACGAAGGGGTTTGTATCACCCCAATGAGTGCCCAAAGTGTGCAATTAACACATTTAACCTTTGTTCCTATCTTAGACGAAGCCGCGATTAGCCCTGTATTTATGGCTGTGCGTAATATGGATGAAAGCGAAGATATTCGTGGTTTATTTGATAGTGTTTATCAAGTGTATGATTTAGAAGCGATTCCATATGATCGTGCTGTGTTTTAAGTAATGTGTTGATAGACGTTCAGATGAACTGCAGTTATGAAATGATCTATTTAAATAAAGCGGAATCAAGGGATTAATTTGTATTTAACTTTTTAGGTATACAAACATGCCTAATCGGTTTTGGACATTAAGCACCAACTTATTCATTGTGAAAAGCGAATTTTACAAGCTTCACAATTAGGAGGTGGGCTATGCAAAACCAGAAAATTAATATTAATACCTTGGTTGATGAAGCCAAATTTACGCCATTTCATTGGGGTGTTTTGATTTGGTGTCTTTTGATTATTATTTTTGACGGTTATGACTTGGTGATCTATGGCGTTGCCTTACCGTTGTTGATGCAAGAATGGTCCTTATCTGCGGTACAAGCCGGCTTACTGGCAAGTACGGCTTTATTTGGCATGATGTTTGGTGCCATGTGTTTTGGCACACTGTCCGATAAAATTGGTCGTAAAAAAACCATTATGATCTGCGTCGGTATTTTTAGTGGTTTTACCTTTTGCGGCGCTTTTGCAAGTACTCCAGTTGAGTTTGGTATTTTACGCTTTCTTGCCGGTCTAGGCATCGGTGGCGTTATGCCGAACGTTGTGGCATTAATGACAGAATACGCGCCAAAACGTATACGCAGCACCTTGGTTGCACTAATGTTTAGTGGTTATGCCATTGGTGGTATGGCTTCAGCATTATTGGGAGCTTGGTTAGTGCCTGTATATGGCTGGAAAATCATGTTTTATATTGCGATTATTCCATGTCTTGCATTGCCTTTAATCTGGAAATTCCTCCCTGAGTCATTGATGTATTTAACCTCAAAGCATCAAACAGATACGACTCGAACGATTGTCTCTAAAATTGCCCCTGAACAAGTCCTCACAACGGATACGCAATTTGTACTCAATGAAATTTCTGAAGAAGACAAAGCACCGTTAAAAGCATTATTTCAACAAGGGCGTAGTTTCAGTACGTTTATGTTCTGGATTGCATTTTTCATGTGCTTATTGATGGTTTATGCACTTGGAAGTTGGTTACCAAAATTGATGATCCAAGCTGGCTATTCGCTTGGTGCAAGTATGATTTTCCTCTTTGCACTGAATATTGGTGGAATGGTAGGTGCTATTGGTGGTGGTGCTTTGGCAGACCGATTCCATATCAAAAAAGTACTGAGCATCATGTTCATGTGTGGCGCATTGGCTTTAATCTTACTGGGCTTTAACAGTCCGCAAATGGTTCTGTATACCTTAATTGCTGTAGCAGGTGCAGCTACCATCGGTTCGCAAATCCTACTTTATACCTTTGTCGCACAATACTATCCAACCACGGTACGTTCTACAGGTATGGGCTGGGCATCAGGCATTGGACGAATTGGTGCAATCGTTGGACCGGTACTTACTGGTGCGCTGTTAACCATGCATTTGCCACATCAAATGAACTTCTTGGTGATTGCCATTCCCGGTGTTATTGCTGCATTGGCGATCTTTATGGTGAATTTGCAAGCGTCTGTAGAGGCATCTACTCAAGGTCAATCGCCAAAACTCAATACGCAAGCTATCAAAAATCCAGCGAATTAAGCCGATATTTAAAGATTTAACATTACCCCAAAATTTTAAGTTTCCAGGCCCTGATGCACAGCATGAGGGCTAGTGGGAAATTGTGACAAAAAATAAGGAAAGGGCATTGCCCAAATCGAGGTCAGGATGAAAACTCAAAAGCTAAATTTAGTCAAAAAAACCTTTAAAATTAAACCGATGATACTAGCTTGTGCAGTCGCGTTCCCCATGTGGACACATGCGGCAGTCAGCGAAGCTGAAGTTGAACAGTTGCGTGATGAAGTCAAAGCATTAAAAGCCATGATGCAGCAATATGTTCAGCAGCAAAACACTTTGTCGAGTGAAATCAAAGACGTAAAACAAGGATCTGTAGTTGCTGCGCAGAATCAAAAACCGACTCAAACACCGAGCCTGAGTTTAAATACCAAATCGGGCGCTGAGTTTAGCTTGTATGGCAATGTGCGAGCAGATGCATCTTATCAGACAGAAGGCGGCAGCTTATCTCGCCTGTATAACCAAATGAATAGTGTTCCGCTAGAAGGGAATGCTGAAAGTTCAGATCGTTTAAAAGCAACACTTGCTGCCACACGTTTAGGACTAGACTTTAAAACGCCGACTCAAGTGGGAGATGTAGGTGGTAAAATTGAAGTCGACTTTTTGGGTGCAAATGATGGACTACGTATTCGTCATGCCTATTTAACCTATGGTGATTGGTTGGTGGGGCAAACATGGTCTAACTTTGCTGTACCTGATTATATGCCTGAAACCATTGATGCATTGGGCTATGTCGGTGGTGCTGTTAAACGTACACCGCAAGTTCGCTATAGTCACAAATTTAGTCCAGAGACAAATCTTGTACTCGCTGCCGAAGATTCTAAGGATGACAGTTCAAACATGCGTTTGCCTGCATTAACAGCGCGTTTAAACCATAAAATGACAGATACACTCATGTTGAGCGCACGTGCGATGGGTGCTGAAAAGAAAACGGATACGGATACAGAAACCGCATGGGGACTTGGTCTGGGCGCAAAGCTAGATTTGACGGATAAAACAGTGCTCAAAGCGGATTATTACCATGTCAAAGGCGACAGTAGTTTTGTGTCATGGACCAACCAAGGTTTTGTGACCAATGCGGATAAAGACATCATCGCCACCAATGAATTTGACTCGATTACAGTAGGTTTAACTCAACAAATTTCAGCACAATGGCGCGGAACATTGGGCTATGGTTATATGAAAGCAGATAATAATGCAGATTATGTCAACTCATTAGTCGATAAAACCAAGACCAATAAAAACTTGTGGCAAGCTTGGGCAAATTTATTTTATAGCCCTGTTAAGCCGATTTGTTTAGGTCTGGAATATGCCTATGGTGAACGTGAAGCTTTTGGCGCTGCACCAAATGGCAGTACCAAGGGTGAAGATAACAGAATCAATGCAGTCGCGATGTATAACTTCTAATGTCGTTACAGAGAATTGTTTAATTTAAATTGGCTTAGAAATTTCAATATCAATTTAACGAGAGCGTGATTGAAAGTATGTTCAGGATTTGACATCTAACTTTCCGACAATCTTTCAATTCGTGCTCTCAATCCATACATGCCCTTGATCTTTATCGATTGAGGGCTTTTATCTTATTTAGAAACTTTTATTTTTGACTAAAAAATATAATTATCTGTTTTATTTCATTTAACAAATCATTTGAATATAAAAATACGAAGAAGGATATTGATAAATATCATGAATTTTGAAATATTTTGATACATACATGATGATAAAACACACTACAATCCTTGCCATCAATTTCGTTTCACTTAGAAGACGCAATCATGGATGTCCCTCAATTTTCCAAATATAACAACACGTCACTTAAGCTTTTAAGCCTGATGATGCTTACTGCAATGGCACAATATAGTGTTGCAGATAGCAATGTATTACCTGAAATCACCATTAACTTTGAACAAAGTTCAATGGATGAACAAATAAAAAAAGCACTAACTAAAGTAAATGGTGCAACCAATGCGATCGTTGCAGCAGACATTCAAGATATACCGAAGCGAACAAATGCTGATTTATTTAAAAATCAACCGGGGATTTACGCGGCATCTTCAGGGAATGAAGGGGTGAAACTGTCGATACGTGGCTCGGGGATCAATCGTGCACCGGGGGCGCATGCTTCAGGTTTGTATGTGACCTTAGATGATTTGCCATTTACAGGGCCAGGAGGAACACCTTATGAACTGCTTGAGCCGCTGTGGGTAGACCATATAGAGGTTTTACGAGGGGCTAATGGTTTAACACGTGGCGCATTAAGCTTGGGTGGTCTAATTAACTATGCTAGCCCAACTGGAAAAAATGCAGCAAAACTGTCAGTGCATCATGAAATGGGTAGCCATGGTTATCAAAAAAGTGAAATCAGCTCAGGACAACAAATCGGTGACTTAGACTATTATCTTTCCTTAACGCAAAGTGATGATGATGGTTATCAAGATCATGCCTTAAGCCAGAGCAAAGGTATATCGGCCAATGTGGGATATCAAATAAACCCTAACCTAGATACACGTTTTTATCTGCGTTACCGAGAAACTGAACACCAAACACCGGGACGTCTAACCCAACAACAGATTGAACAAGATCCAAAACAAGCAGTACCTCTAAATATCTCGCTGAATAATAATCGTCCGCAGCCGGGAAGTCTTTGGTTGGCGAATAAAACCAATATGACTTTGGACTCAGGCGATCGCTTACAGTTGGGGCTGGCCTATCATCATTATCCGATGGATTTGCAAGAAGGACTTTATAGTACTGATGTTGACTATGATGATATTAGTACCTTATTTAACTACCAATTTGACCGAACGCTATGGGGGCATGAAAGCCAAAATACTTTAGGTTTTCGGAGTACCACGCATTTGCCAGATGGTCAGGTCGTTGAACGCTTGCGTGTTGCGCAAGGCGCCTATGCTGCGGGTACAGAAACGCGGCATTATACCTACCAAGGTGGTGACTATGTTTTACATTATGCCAATGCCTTGGCACTACACCCACAGTTTTGGCTCGATAGTCGTGTCGCATTGGCGTTCACCCATCGTGAAAGTGAAGTGACATGGCCTGTGCAAAGCCATAAAGAAAATATTCGTGAATGGAATGTCCTGCCATCGCTAGGTTTTCGATATCAAATCCAACCAGAAACACAGCTCTTTGCCAATGTCAGTCGAAGCTTAGAAGCACCACATCCATGGGCTTTAATTTGGGGTTCTGATCAAAAGTTCCCAGATGGTAGTGGCGCAGCAACGGGACGCCAAAGCGCTCCGATACATTTGAATAGTCAGACAGCGAATACTCTTGAACTAGGTGGGCGTGGTCAACATGCACTGGGTGAGTGGAATATTGCATATTACTATTCACAGGTTAAAAATGAACTGTTGGCTGTTGAAATCCAACCAGAGCCTAATCCGATAATTTACGAATCGAATGCTTCAGACACCATCCATCAAGGGATTGAAGTCGGTTTAAACAGTTCACTTTGGCAAAATGATACATATGGACAGGTTCAACTAAAACAAGCCTATACCTTGAATGATTTTCACTATAAAAATGATGCGGTATTTGGAAAAAATGAGCTTGCAGGTATACCAAAACACATCTATCAGGCTGAACTGAAATACGAACATCCTTTAGGCTTTTATGCTGCGGTGAATACACTTTATGCCGCAAAGGTCGCAACCGACTATGCCAATAGTTTCTACGCAAAAGATTGGCAAATTTGGGGAGCATCGTTCGGCTATATACAACCGCAAAAACAGTATATGGCTTGGTTGGATTGCAGAAATATGGCTAATAAAAAATATGCATCTACCGTGACACCGGGCTATAACGATGCCGGCAAAGATCCTGCTCGTTTAACACCTGGTGAAGGTCGGGCGGTATATGCAGGACTGACGTATCATTTTAATTAAGCATCTTGTATTTAAACAGTGATTTATTAAAAAGCTTTGATTCGCAGATTTGAAAATAAAAAAGGGAGTCAATCAGCTCCCTTTTTTTAAATCTTTGATTGAGTTGTTAAGCAGTTCGAGGCATATCTTGAATACGTCGCCATGGCTGAGCTTCTTCAATTTCATACGCCAGTTCGATCAAGGTTTTTTCATCCCCGACATCGGCTGATATTTGCATACTGATCGGTAGTCCATCGTTTTGCGTTTCTCCCATAGGAATCGACATACCCGGCGCACCCACCACATTTTGGATAGGGGTAAAAGTCACATAGTTCTGTATACGTTCGAATAACTGGTCAAACGGTAATTGAGGTGACAAATAGCCAATTTTAGGTGTGGTATGTGCAAGTACAGGCGATAGCAATACATCGTAATGCTTAAAGATTTCACGATATTGTTGCTGCATTTTCTTTAATCGATACAGAAATAACGGGGTTTTATAAAAGTTCTTTTTATACAACTTCGATAAACCAACGGTTAAGTGATCTAACTCTTTTGGATTAAAGTCAGCGCCAAAGATTTTCTTGCCAAAGGTACTCAGTAAAAAGGACAACATCCCCCAATATTCACTAAAATCTTCCACAAAGCTTAAGGCAAAAGGTAACTGAAGTTCTTCAACATGATGGCCTAATTTTTCCAAGAGTGCTGCGCTATACATTAAGGTTGAAGTTGTTTCGCTATCTATTTGCCCAGTAATCGATTGCGGGACTAAACCGATGCGTAGTCGACGTTTAGAAGGGCCATGAATCATGCCTATGCGTGGCAGTTTTTTATTGTAATAACTTGACTCCATTCCTGCATAGAAATGCGCTGTATCGCGTATGCTACGGGTTAGGACACCTTCACTGATGATATTAATCGGAAGAGAGCCTGCTGCTTCACTGTCATAAGTACGACCACGACTAGGCTTTAATCCAATCAAACCGCAGCATGCAGCAGGGATACGAATCGAACCACCGCCATCATTGGCATGGGCAATCGGCACTACACCGGCTGCAACGAGAGCTGCAGAACCGCCAGAAGACGCGCCGCAGGAATAACTTAGATTCCAAGGGTTATAGGTGGCTGAGCCATCTTTATATTCGGTACTGGCATTTAGACCAAATTCAGGGAGCTTAGATTTTCCTAATACGACAAACCCTTGATCTAAGATTTGTTGGCTAATTTGAGGATTACGATCGGCTGGTTTTGAACCTATGGCCTTTGAACCATGGCGTGATGGCAATCCTTGATAATCTAGATTATCTTTAAAGAAAAAAGGGACGCCCGCAAATAGACCATGTTCAACATATTGATTTTGCTCTAAAGCACGCTGAAAACAGTCCAATTCAATGGCATTTAGATACGGATTGACTTGTTCCGCACGTGCAATGGCCGCTTGTGTTATTTCCTGTACAGAGGCTTCTTTAGATTTGATGAGCTGTGCAATCCCCACAGCATCTAGATCTGTGAGTACATCCGAACTAAAGGCATGTATGCGTTGACTGTGTTTGTGATCTTCCATGAACTAACCTATTTGTTTTTTGAATTTTCGTAAATGTTGAATGAATTCGTTGTTATCTCAACAACAAATATATGTATTTGAACAATATCTGTTTGAGCATAATAATGACAATAAAAATTGTCAAATATTCGTCTGATCTGAGGAAAGTGCAGAGATTGTACTAAGGAGGGCATCTAAAGCCTGTTGAATCTCATCCTTCCATGCAAAGGAACAATTTAAACGGATATATTGAGTTTTGGCTTCCGCAACATTAAATAAACGGCCTGGAGCAACGCCAATCTGCTGTTGAATTAGGGCTTCATAGACTGCCATACTTTCAACATTTTCCGGTAGTTTTAACCAAAGAAAATAACCACTTGGATGATATTGTAATTTGCATCCAGTCGGTAGGCGGCTTTCTAAATAACGGTAAAACTGTAATTTATGCTGTTGTAGACTTTTTCTTAAGACCCTTAAATGTTTTTCATAATGATAATTTGAAATAAATTCCACCAAGGCATTTTGCAATAAGGTATTAACGGAAATCGTGCTCATGAGTTGTAAGTGTTGAATCGCTTGAGAATATTTACCCGCATGCACCCAACCGACCCGAAATGCAGCGCCCAACGTTTTAGAAAAAGAAGAGCAATGTAAGACCATATTATTTTGGTCAAAATATTTCATTGAAACGGGCTTCTTAGAGGCATAATGCATTTCCTCATACACATCGTCCTCAATTAAATGCACATGATATTGGTGTAATAACACGGCAATTTTTTGCTTGATTTCATCACTCACTGTGAAGCCAACAGGATTATGCGAATTCAGCATCAGCCAACAGATCTTGACGGGATAAGTTTTTAAAATATGTTCAAATGCGGTTAAATCAAAACCGTCTTGTGGATGTTCAGGTAAGGTCACCACTTTAAGGCCTAAGCGCTCTGCAGCTTGCAAGGCGCCATAGAAAATATTTTGCTGTAACACAATATAGTCACCCGGTGAAGCTATTGCCTGTAAGGAAAGATTCAGTGCATCCATACAGCCTGAGGTAATCACAATATCCTCTGGATCTGTGGCAATGCCTTGCATGCAATAGCGCTGTGCAATTAACTTACGTAGGGCTAAATTACCAGGTGGAAGATTATCAATGGCATCGTAACTTTTGGAATTTCGGGAAATTTGCCCCATGATTTGGGTTAACTTTTTAGAAAAAACAATGTCTTGAGCTGGAAAAGCTGATCCCAAGGGAATGGTTTTTTCATCTTGTATTGATTTTAAATACTTAAATACTAGTGAGTTAATTTCAACCGGTGTGTTTAAGGACACGATTTGAGTTTGTTCAGCCTCTATTTCGACTAAGCCTTGCGCCACATAGTAGCCAGATTTCTCACGTGCATAGATTAAGCCACGCGATTCTAACTCCTGATAAGCATTCATGACTGTGATTAAACTAAAGCCGGACAACTGCACTTGTTCACGCAAAGACGGGAGCTTTTCGTGCGCTTTTAAAGTGCCATTTTCAATCAGTTGACGTAGGTGCTGAGCAAGCTGTTCCGATTTATACATAGTCATCAACAAGACAAGATTCTGTTATAAATATATCAGTAAAATTAATTGTGCATTATATTTTTATAACAGATGAGTCTGTACTGTTATATGTTTTTTCAAATTCACTGTATCTAGTTTTAAGCTTGAATTTTTTATAAGGTGTATTGACAACAACACTTGTGGCGTCAAATGGTATGGAAGTTAGGGAGTTGAGTATGTTTAAAGCCAGTGAATTAGAACTGTTACAACATTTACTGGTGGATGTTCCATTGACAGATTCAACGCTGCATCTGCTGCAACAACAGCATACTAATTTAGAAGCGGTGCTGTTACGCAGTCGAATTTTGCGTCAAGTACAGCAAGTGGGCTATGTCAGTATTTGTCAGGAGCATATGAATGCCAAGGCTGAAAATGCGGCTTTCTTATTTGCACCATTTATCCTAGCGAATTTGAATCAGAAGGTGATCTACGCTACACCGCAAAGCCCTGAAAATGTTGCGATATTAAATCGTTATTATCAAGCGGAGGCTAAACTTAGCGCATTTAAAGTTGATGATGTTTTATCGGGACTAAATGTCTACATTGAGCTACATAAAGAACAACTATCGCCAGCAGAATACTTCTATTTTGGTTTGATCAATAGCTTATGTAATCCGAAAGTTTCCAAAATCATTTGTATTACACATCTACATATCGACTTAGAAAAATTAAAACAGCTCGCTGAATATTTAGATGTTGAAATCCATGTCTTGGCGGATAAAGCTGAACCGATTGACTTTGATCTAAGTAAAATCAATATGTTAAAGCTGCTATTTAAAGACAAAGATCAGCAATATATCGATTTATGCCAAAAGTTTTCGTTTATCAATGCGAAAATTTTACAACGATTAGGTTTATATGAATTTGACCGTGCGCAAGTCTTGGTAGAAGACATGTTTTATTCAGAGCATATTTTTGAAAAAATGTCGGTCTATGGTGAATATATCCAAACGCATCTTCAGCACCAAGTGAAAAAGCAAAGTCCTGCATAAGCGATAAAGATGACTAATTAAGTTTATAGCTGTGAATTGATCACTTTAAAAATGCAAAAAGCTTGTAAATCTAGACTTACAAGCTTTTTTTAAATTCAAATTTAAACCAAATTATTTGGTCTGATGATCAATTCATTATGAACTGATCATGAGCAAACATGAAATGTAAGATATACATGCAATAGCGAGTTGCAATAAGCGAATAGATTATCGTTTAAGGTAGATAGGAATTATCTGCACCAACGACAAACGCTACACCAATACAGAATAAAAGCACATAGATCGAGAACCAAATAATGGCACGCTTAAAGGCCTTATCTGAAATTTCACTGTCTGCATATTTTTGCGGTTTTTTAGGCTCTTGATTGCTCATAAGATGTACTCTAAATCCCTAGTGGTTATAGGTGATTATTGGGGTATATCGCTTGAAAGCATAGATACAACATTCATCTAAATTTCTATAACAGTTATAGTTTGGAAGCAGCCATCCTGACTTAATCCATTAATAAACTATGATATTGGTCGGTTCTTTTTCTCAAAAAGTCCCAAACCAATTTAATGCGTGGCTCATGTTGTAAATCGACTAAGGTTAGCATCCAAAAGGTATGTACAAAACGAACATCTTGCGCCAAGACTTTTTCTAATTCGGGTTTTTCCTCGGCCAAAAATTTGGGCAATATTGCCAATCCTGCACCCGCACTCACGGCAATTTGTTGTGCCAAAATACTACTACTTCTAAAGTTAGCATTGAGCTGAATAGGTAAGCGCTCTAAACAATACAGTTCTGGGCTATAGACTAGATCATCTATATAGTTCACAAAAGTGTGTGATTTTAAATCTTCTAATGTATGAATGGGTTGCGTGTTTTTTAGGTATTCCTTACTGCCATAAATTTTTAAACAATAGTCTGCCAATCGAGTAATGATATAGGGGCCTGATTTTGGTCGATCGATGGAAATAACAATATCTGCTTCACGATGTGAAAGCTTGATCATTTTCGGTACAGGAATAAGGTCGATAGTCAGTAGAGGGTATTTTTTGGACAATTCTGCCAAGAGCTGTGTCAAAAATGCCGTTCCAAACCCTTCGGGTGTGCCAATTCGCACACGACCTTGCATAGGTTGGTTGGGTTTTTCGATTTGTAAAAATGCCTGTTCCATTTGTTCAACGCGAGGAACCAGTGCCAAACCTTCTAAAGTGAGTTCATAACCTGTGGCTTCACGTTTAAATAATGGCGTGCCTAAAGCCAGTTCTAGCGCATGTATACGTCGAGAAACCGTACTGTGCTCAACACCGATAATACGTGCGGTATTGGTTAGGGTTTTCGCACGAGCCAAAACCAAAAAATACTGTAAATGATCCCAATCTACTTTCATTGTTATTGTCATCCCTGTGCATATTTGCACATCAATCGTGCGTGAATCTCTATTGGTAGTCAAAATTTTCTTTGCTAGTTTGAAGTGAATTGGAAAATATAAATATAAGGCTTTTGGATATTTTCTAAGTCAGTACAAAACAATAAGTGCCTATGGAGAGGTCATGAACACAATGTCAAATATTCAGTCTGCGACGGCTAAATTATTAATTAACGGTAAATTTGTAGAGTCAAACACTACAGAGTGGCAAGACATTCTAAATCCAGCAACTCAAGAGGTTTTGGGTCGTGTACCAATGGCGACTATGGAAGAAGTTGATGCAGCGATTGCTTCAGCGCAAGAGGCTTTTAAAACTTGGCGCTTAACACCTGTGCAAGCACGTATGCGCATTATGCTGAAGCTACAAGATCTGATCCGTAGCAATATGAAAGACATTGCCCGTGTACTGACTGCTGAGCAAGGAAAGACGCTTGCAGATGCTGAAGGTGATATTCAACGCGGTTTAGAAGTCGTTGAGCATGCGTGTTCGGTTGGCACACTTCAAATGGGCGAATATATAGAAGGTGTTGCACGTGGTGTGGATACCTATACTTTGCAGCAACCTTTGGGTGTATGTGCAGGAATTACGCCATTTAACTTTCCTGCGATGATTCCACTGTGGATGTTCCCAATGGCCATCGTCTGTGGAAATACCTTTGTTTTAAAGCCATCTGAACAAGATCCATTATCGACCATGATGCTTGTCGAACTTGCGATTGAAGCCGGTATTCCAGCAGGTGTATTAAACGTAGTGCATGGTGGTAAAGACGTTGTTGATCGTTTATGCACACATCAAGCTATTAAGGCCATTTCATTTGTAGGCTCTACAGCCGTTGGTACACATGTATATAACCTTGCAGGACAGCATGGAAAACGTGTGCAGTCGATGATGGGGGCCAAAAACCATGTGGTGGTAATGCCGGATGCCAATAAAGAACAAACTTTAAATGCCCTCGTTGGTGCAGCATTCGGTGCGGCAGGTCAGCGTTGTATGGCTTTGTCGGTTGCTGTCATGGTTGGTGAAAGTAAAGAATGGGTCAATGAACTGGTTGAAAAAGCCAAAACGCTGAAGGTCAATGCAGGGCATGAGCCGAATACCGATATTGGCCCAGTTATTTCACCTCGCGCAAAAGCACGTGTACTGGATTTAATTCAAAGCGGTGTAGAACAAGGCGCAGAACTGTTGCTGGATGGTCGTGATGTTCAAGTCATTGGCTATGAGCAAGGAAACTTTGTCGGAGCAACGATTTTTAATCAAGTTTCAACCGATATGCGCATCTATACCGAAGAGATCTTTGGACCCGTATTAGCCATTATTCATGTCGATACTCTGGAGCAGGCGATTGAATTGATTAATGCCAATCCATTTGGCAACGGTGTTGGACTATTTACACAAAGCGGTGCAGTCGCTCGTACATTCCAAAGCGATATCGATATTGGTCAAGTGGGTATCAACATTCCAATTCCTGTACCTGTACCTTTCTTTAGCTTTACAGGATCGCGTGGTTCAAAACTGGGTGACTTAGGTCCATATGGTAAGCAAGCAGTTCAGTTCTATACACAAACCAAAACCATCACCAGTCGTTGGTTCGAAGATACACAAGAAAAAGGTGAAGTGAATACCACCATTAACCTACGTTAATTTAGGAGTTCAAGGATGAATATTGCCTTTATCGGTTTAGGAAACATGGGCGGAAAAATGGCCCAAAACCTACTCAAAGCAGGTTTTACGGTTTACGGTTTCGACTTAAGCGAAATTGCGATTCAGCATTTTACTGAAGCAGGTGGCATCGTTTGCCAAAGTCCAGAAGATGCAGCGAAACAAGCAGATGTTGTGATTAGCATGTTGCCTGCTGCCAAGCATGTCAAAGAGGTGTACTTGGGAGAAAATGGTGTATTGGCGGTAATGAAAGCAGGAAGCTTATGTATCGATAGCAGTACCATTGATCCGCAAACCATTAAGGATATAGCCGAGGCGGGTGCTGCACATCAGATAAAAATCTGTGATGCACCTGTTTCAGGCGGAACTATTGGTGCTCAGGCAGGTACATTAACCTTTATGGTCGGTTCGGATGATCAAACTTTTGAAAGAACCAAAGCTGTATTGGGGCACATGGGTAAAAACATTGTGCATTGTGGCGATGTGGGTGCAGGTCAAATTGCGAAAATTTGCAATAACTTGATTCTTGGTATTTCCATGGCAGCCGTTGCTGAAGGTATGGCGCTCGGTGCGCGTCTAGGGATTGATCCTCAAGCCTTAGCAGGTGTGGTGAATAGTTCGAGCGGACGTTGCTGGAGTTCGGATGTATGTAATCCATGGCCGGGTATTTCAGCAAATGCACCCGCAGGACGCGGCTATACCGATGGTTTTGCAACGCAGTTGATGTTGAAAGATTTAGGACTGGCTGTAGAAGCCGCAGGACAAGTCAAACAGCCGATTATTTTAGGCGGACTGGTTCAGCAAATGTATCAACAGCTGTGTTTACAAGGTAATGCACACTTAGATTTTTCAAGCATTGTGCAGCAATACTTACCTAAGGACGCTTAATCGCTTTGAACACCAATCTAGCCTAGGGATGGCTAAAAATACTAACACTCGTGTCGGAATAACAATAAATTGAGACTGAGGTAGAGAAGATGTCGAATTATCAGGATGTTGCAAAGGCATTTGACTTAAATCATGCTGCCAAAGAAATGCTATCAGGCTCTTTAGAGCAATTAAATGCATGTTATGAATGCTGCGACCGTCATGCGATTGATCAAGATAAAGTTGCACTGTATTGGCAAGGCAAAGATGGGCGGAAAGAACAATATACCTTTGCAGAGCTGCAACAGTGGTCGAGCCAATTTGCCAATTTTTTAAAGTCACAGGGTGTGCAAAAAGGTGATCGTGTATCGGGTTTATTACCCCGTACAGTTGAATTACTTGTGGTGATTTTAGGGTCTTGGCGAATAGGTGCTGTATATCAACCGCTATTTACCGCCTTTGGCCCCAAAGCCATTGAACATCGTTTACACCTTGCACAAAGCAAATTGGTGATTAGCGATGTGGGTAATCGTAGTAAATTAGATGAAGTTGCACATTGTCCCCAAATCGTTACTGTTGCAGATCGATCTGGTCAAGGGATTCAACAGGGAGATTTAAACTTTTGGGATGAAGTCAAAGCGCAGTCTACAGCTTGTGAATTCGTTCTACAGAGCATCAATGATCCATTTCTTTTGATGTTTACCTCAGGTACGACTGGTCCTGCAAAACCCTTAGAAGTCCCGCTCAAAGCCTTAATTGCATTTGGTCAATACATGAAAAATGCGGTAGGACTGCGTGAAGATGATTCGTTTTGGAATATTGCCGATCCGGGTTGGGCTTATGGCTTGTATTATGGAATCACTGGGCCACTTTTACTTGGACATGCAACACTCTTTTACGAAGGTGGTTTTAGCATTGATAGTTTGTGTCAGATCGTAGATGACTACAAAGTGACGAACCTTGCAGGCGCACCGACAGCGTATCGGATGATGATGGCGGCTGACCCTGAACAAATGGCAAAACTTAAAGGCAAATTTCGTGTCGTCAGTAGTGCTGGAGAGCCGCTTAACCCTGAAGTGTTCCGCTGGTTTAAACAAGTCCTAGATGCACCCATCTTTGACCATTATGGGCAGACTGAAGTTGGTATGGTGGTGTGTAATCACCATGGTTTACAACATGATATTCGCGCAGGTGTCGCAGGTTATGCAAGTCCAGGATATCGCGTGGCGGTTGTTGATGAACAAGGGCAAGAGCTAGCTGCAGGAACGCCGGGAGTGCTTGCTGTCGATATTAGTCAATCACCGATGATGTGGTTTGGTGGCTATAAAGAAAGTCGTAAGTCACCCTTTGTAAAGCATTATTACCTCACGGGTGATACCGCAGAATTACACGCAGATGGCAGTATGAGCTTCGTTGGTCGTAATGATGATGTGATTACCACATCAGGTTATCGTATCGGGCCATTCGATGTAGAAAGCGCTTTACTTGAGCATGATGCAGTGATTGAAGCAGCGGTCATTGGTGTACCTGATCCAGATCGGACAGAAATCGTAAAAGCTTTTGTAATTTTAGCTGAGCATGTCACAGCGTCCGAAGAATTAGCAGAGCAGCTGGGGCAATTTGTGAAAAAGCGCTTATCCGCACATGCTTATCCACGATTGGTGGAGTTTGTTCAAGAACTGCCGAAGACTCCAAGTGGAAAAATTCAGCGTTTCTTATTAAGAAATCAAGAGATTGCGAAACAATCCACGCAGCATGCAAGTTAAATGACGTAACGATTAACTCTAAATTAATGCCGAACAATCAGGATCAAAATCAAGCTTTCATTCAGTTCTAATCATTTTCAAACTGGATGGAAGCATTTGATTGATGTACAGGAAGATAAGATGCAATTTACCGAAGAACAATTATTAATTCAGGACATGGCACGCAGTTTCGCGCAGGAACAAATTAAACCTCAAGCGGGCGAATGGGATAAACACGGTACCTTTCCCAAAGCGGCTTTAGCGCAGATGGGGGAACTGGGTTTATTGGGTATGTTGGTATCAGATGAATGGGGTGGTTCAGATACAGGTAATCTTGCTTATGTTATGGCTTTAGAAGAGATTGCCGCGGCCGATGGGGCAACCTCAACCATTATGAGTGTACATAACTCGGTAGGCTGTGTTCCTATAGCTAAATTTGGCACAGAAGAACAAAAGCAGAAATATTTAGTGCCTTTAGCACAAGGCAAAATGATCGGTGCATTTGCATTAACTGAGCCGCATACAGGTTCAGATGCTGCTGCCATTAAAACTCGTGCAGTGAAAGATGGTAATGAATGGGTGATTAATGGTGCTAAGCAGTTTATTACCTCTGGTCATAATGCAGGGGTCATTATTGTCTTTGCTGTGACTGATCCGAGTGCAGGGAAAAAAGGCATGAGTGCTTTTATTGTCCCAAGAGAAACACCCGGTTATGAAGTGATTCGTACTGAAGAAAAGCTTGGATTACATGCCTCAGATACCTGCCAAATTGCACTAACAGACGTGCGTGTGCATGAAAGCCTAATGTTAGGAAAAGAAGGTGAAGGTTTGAAAATCGCCTTATCAAATCTAGAAGGCGGTCGTATTGGTATAGCGGCGCAAGCAGTTGGTCTTGCACGTGCAGCATTAGAAGAAGCAACCCGATATGCCAAAGAGCGTATTACTTTTGGTAAACCAATTTTTGAACATCAGGCAGTTGCGTTCCGATTGGCAAGTATGGCAACAGAAATAGAGGCCGCACGCCAATTGGTCTATCACGCGGCACGTTTAAAAGAAGCAGGACAACCTTGCTTAAATGAAGCGTCTATGGCCAAGCTTTTTTCATCTGAAATGGCTGAGCGTGTTTGCTCTGCAGCATTACAAGTCTTTGGTGGTTATGGCTATCTCAAAGATTTCCCGATAGAGCGTATATATCGTGATGCACGTATTTGCCAAATCTATGAAGGTACGAGTGATATCCAACGTTTAGTAATTGCCCGTAGCTTATAACGTCTTTAAGACATTTAAAACGACAAGGCTTCAGATATGAAGCCTACTCATAAATATTGAACATATATAGGGATCTCACATGCAATTTGAAACGATTCTGCTCGAAAAGAACAATGGTGTTGGACTCATTATTTTAAATCGTCCTCAGGCCTTAAATGCGTTGAATAGCACAATAATTAAAGACCTTAATTTGGCCTTGGATGATTTAGATCGAGATCCAACCATCGGTTGTATGGTTATTACAGGTTCAGAAAAAGCCTTTGCCGCTGGTGCAGATATTAAGGAAATGGCTGAACTGAGTTTTCCGAATATTTATTTGGATGATTTTTTTCATCTGGCAGATCGAATTGCTCAGCGCCGTAAACCTTTAATCGCAGCTGTCTGTGGTTATGCGTTAGGTGGAGGCTGTGAGTTAGCACTCATGTGCGACTTTATTTACTGTGCCGATAATGCAAAATTCGGTTTACCAGAAGTGACTTTGGGAGTAATTCCAGGAATAGGTGGTACACAGCGCTTAACGCTTGCTATTGGTAAGGCCAAAGCCATGGAAATGTGTCTGACTGCCAGACAAATGGGCGCAGCAGAAGCAGAGCAGAGTGGTTTAGTTGCTCGAGTCTTTCCTAAAGAGGAGTTGGTCGAAAAGACCTTAAAAGCTGCTGAAAAAATAGCCGAAAAATCTGTGGTGGCAACCATGATGATCAAAGAGTCAATTAACCGTGCATTTGAAGTCAGTTTGCAAGAAGGTTTACGCTTTGAACGTAGAACATTCCATTCGATTTTTGCAACTCAAGACCAAAAAGAAGGCATGCAAGCATTTGTTGAAAAGCGCCAAGCCAATTTTAAAAACAATTAAAAATAAAAAAGGATTATATGGATATGAGTACAAATAACTTAATGATTGAAGAACATGGACATTTAGGCCAAATCAGTTTAGATCGCGTGGCAAGTTTAAATGCCTTGTCTTTGGAAATGATTCAAGGGATTCAACAGCAATTAGCACTATGGGCTGATCAAACTAATATTCATGCTGTACTTATTCGCTCAAATAGTCCTAAAGCATTTTGTGCAGGTGGCGATATTCGTTATCTCTATGATAGTTATATGAATGGTAAAGAAGATCATCAAGCTTATTTTCAAGCTGAGTATGAAATGCTGAATACCATTCGTGCGTATGAAAAACCCATTATTGTCATACTTGATGGCTATGTACTTGGCGGTGGATTTGGCTTGGCCCAAGCATGTCATGTGCTTATCAGCAGCGAAAAATCTAGATTTGCCATGCCTGAAACTGCCATTGGATTTTTCCCAGATGTGGCTGCGACACACTTTTTATCACGTTTAGATGATATTGGTGTGTACATGGCAACTACAGGCGATCAAATCAGTGCTAGCGATGCGTTGTATCTAGATTTGATTGACTACCATGTTCCGAGTGAGCAACTTGTTCAATTAGAAGAAGAATTAAGAAATTCCAAGCAACTCAGCAAGGAAAATATTGAACAATTGATTGCGAAATATATTACTCGACCAGCGGAAAGTGAACTTAGTCAAAATGCAGATTTAATTCGTAAGCATTTTGGTTTTGAGAGCATTGATGCCATTGAAAATAGTCTTGAAAATGAACAGCATAATGATGCTCAAGTGTGGGCGCTAAAAATACGCAATACCTTGGAACAACGATCTCCAATCGCGAAAAGAATCAGTTTACAACTCCAGCATTTAGGTCGTGGTCTTTCACTGAAGCAATGCATGCAAATTGAACGACATTTACAAGACGTTTGGTTTCAACATGGCGATATTGTCGAAGGTGTGCGCGCATTAATTGTGGATAAAGACAAACAGCCAAAGTGGCAACAGTCTAGTCCGACCTTAGATAAAATAATGGAGGAAATATCTATTTAATCAGTAATTTAAAAACATTCACGGTTCAAACACTTGGGTAATATTCATATTCAATTTCTTATTCAATATGAACAAGTGACTCAGCGTAAATTAAACATATATAAGATCTAAAAATATTGATTTTCACGAAGAAAATCATCACACAAATCAAGCATCGTGAAAATGCAACATAGAAATATCTTGCAGAATAAGGAAGATAACAATGCAAAATGTACAGGGAAACACAGCTCCACCAGCTAAGTCTTCGCATCGTTTAGCAGGTATTTCCAGCATGGTGGGTACAACCATCGAATGGTATGACTTTTTTATCTATGGTGCTGCCGCAGCACTCATTTTCAATCGACTTTTCTTTCCAAATCTTGATCCATTAACTGGCGTATTGGCAGCATTTGCCACTTATGCTGTTGGCTTTATTGGTCGACCACTTGGTGGAATTGTTTTTGGTCATTTCGGCGATAAAATCGGTCGTAAATCAATGTTATTGGTCACATTAATGTTGATGGGTATTCCAACGGTGATGATTGGGTTGTTACCGACATTTGAAACCATTGGTTATTGGGCAACGGTCTGTTTAATTATATTAAGATTTATACAGGGCATGGCCATGGGTGGAGAATGGGGCGGAGCAGTCCTCATGGCGGTAGAGCATGCGCCAGCGGGTAAAAAAGGCTTTTGGGGAAGTTTACCGCAAGCCAGTACAGGTGGTGGTTTATTGCTCGCTTCGGTAGCTTTAGGCTTAGTCTCAATGTTGCCTGAAGAAGCACTATTTAGCTGGGGTTGGCGTCTACCATTTTTAGCCAGCATTATTTTACTGGCTGTAGGTTGGTATATTCGAGTGAAAGTGCCTGAGTCACCAGACTTTGAAAAAGTTAAAGCTCAAACCGAAACAATTAAAGTTCCAGCAAAACAAGTGTTTAAAAATCATCCTAAGCAGTTGATTACGATTATTTTATCTCGAGCTGCTGAAAATGCTTGGTTCTATTTAGCATCGACATTTGCTTTAGCCTATACAACCACACAGCTAAATATTCCTAGACAAGACATTTTGTTTGCAACGATTTGTGGTGCTGCGGTCATCATGGTCATTACGCCAATTTTTGGGCATTTGTCTGATAAAGTTGGGCAAAAAAACATGTTCAGATTTGGTTTATGCGTACTGGCTTTATACAGCTATCCATTTTTTGCAATGTTAAATACCAAGGATCCTGTATTGGTTTGGACGGCCATTGTGATTGGTATTGGCGTAGTTTTTCCTTTGATGTATGCGCCGCAGTCACAGTTATTTTCACGCCAATTTCCAGCAGAAATACGTTATAGCGGTATTTCAATCTCAGTTCAATTTGCAGGCGTGCTAGGTGGTGGTTTAGCTCCATTAATCGCGACGAAATTGTTGAGTATTGGTGATGGAAGCCCCAATTTAATTATTGCCTATATTTCAGGCTTTGCAGTGATTGCGATTATTGCGTCGTCATTTTTAAAGCCGGATCAAATAGAGCAAAAAACAAAAGCATTTAGCAGTAAAGAAATTAAATCTTCATAAATCAAAAATCAGGTAAACAGTAGGCTGATTTAAATATAGAAATTAATGTGAATTAGCCATAGCAATCGTTGTTATGGCTTTTTTCTTGTCTGAGGATTGTAGCAGGACAAATAATATTGTCAGTATTGCGTAGGATCTTGGCGGCACAAAATATGTTTGATGTGTAAGAGCAACAAATCAAGTTTGTTACACAGATGAAAGATTTAAGCACCAATAAATTAAAAAATATTAAATATCAAAGTCTTAATTATACTATTTCGTATAATATATATTATGTTAAATAGCATATCCAAGACTGTGGCCTACACAACGCATCCGTTGCCACAGCTCGACATCGTGAATCTGTAAAATTATCATTCACGATGCCGAGTACGCTAATGAACATAATATACGTTATGCCGAAATCAGAATCTTATCAATTGGCGAATCTGACGTTCCTGATGTTTAAATTCAAACCCTCTCATTTTTTCAACTCGCTCAGGTTATAATAATGGTCTCCCAAAATATGATTGATCTAATATGAGCACCTCCAATGACCCTTTACACGGCAAAAAACTTGCTGACATCTTGGATGAATTATTGGATTACTACGGTGGTTTTGAAAGCTTAAGCCGCAAAATTGAAATTAGATGTTTTTGCATAGATCCAAGCGTTAAATCATCACTACGATTCTTACGTACTACACCTTGGGCACGTGAAAAAGTAGAAAGCTTATATTTGTATGTCTTACGCCAAAAAGCCAAACAGAAAGCGTAACGATGAATGCCTATGCTCGAATAATTTTGTATAGCAGTTTATGGTTTAAGATAGAATAAAACTGCTTAATCCTTCTAGCACTTCCTTGTACGCAGTATCTTCGCCTCAGATTTAAATTGATCCCTATTATGAGCAATACTTTTTCCCAGCATCCTCAAATTGGTGTAGTCACTACATTTTCTGAATTGATTCATAGTCATTTCGAAGGTCAAATGAATGCGCTTTGCTGGCAACGCAGCATACAAGGCGACTTTAAAGAAATAGTCGAAAAACTCGAACTGATTGAAAATATAACCGAAATTTCTATAGATGATCTGATGAAGTTAACACTTTCATCGCAAGGCCATTTAGCCAGAGAAGTTATTTTAAATGATCTGCAACAATTAACAGAATTTGGTGCATCACCTTCGTTGAACTTGCTCAAATGTTATGAACGAGATGATGAATTCGATTTCATCTCAACCGATGTTTATTCCTTTCATGTCGATCGATCACCTATCGCTACCGATACCTTTTTATGTACATATTATGGTGCTTCCAGTGATATTGTGCCAAATGATCAAGTGACACAAAGAATCTTAATTCCTAAAATACGAGAACAACTTAAAGATTTGTACGATGGCCCTACCTCAGAATTTGATGATTTTTTAGCGGAATATTTTTTTGATTTACATTATCAGCTCAAAGAAAATGCTGTGCCTGTAAATCTAGGCAATGGTCATCTTTGGCGTTTAGCGGTGGATCATCCTACACAGCAAGTTTTGCCTTGTGTACACCGCGCACCTGTAGAAAATGTAGGTGAATATCGGCTTATACTGATTTGCTGATTTTAGCTGTGTTTAAATATTGATAAATCGTAAGTCCATACGATCCATTCTGTCTAATGAATGAACCGTATGGGTTAATGCAATATCGTTTTAATCAAAATTGCTTAGTCTAGATTATTGAGATCGAGCTGTATTAAGCCAGCGGTAAAGCACTGGCAATAGCACCAAGGTCAGCAAGGTGGAAGAAAGAATACCGCCGATCACAACCGTGGCTAAAGGCCGTTGCACTTCCGCACCTGTACCTGTTGCCAAAGCCATTGGTACAAAACCTAAAGAGGCAACACAGGCAGTCATGAGTACTGGGCGTAATCGAAGTACAGCGCCCTGCCATACGGCTTCATGCAATGGATACTTGTCCCCCAGTTCTTTAATGAAGGTCAGCATGACCAGGCCATTCAGCACAGCAACACCTGAGAGTGCAATAAATCCAATCCCTGCAGACATCGAAAGCGGAATATCTCTTAACCAAAGAAACAATACACCGCCCGTTAAGGCAAAGGGTACGCCAGTAAAGACCAGCAGACTTTCTTTCACATTATGAAATACTGCCATTAATAAAATAAAGATGGTCAGTAGTGCTAAAGGAATGACAATTTGCATTCTTGCTTTGGCAGATGCAAGGTTTTCAAATTGACCGCCATATTCAATCCAATAACCGCTTGGTAATGCATATTGTTTCAGCTGAGTCTGCATACCCGCCACAAAAGAACCTAAATCACGGCCCTCAACATTGGCAGTCACTACAATACGGCGTTTACCATTCTCACGGCTGACTTGATTGATCCCATCTACATTAGACACTGTGGCAACATTTGAGAGTACAATACTGCCACCATTTGGCAACTTTAACGGTAGTTGTGAAATTGTACTTACATTACGATCTTGATCATTTAAACGAATAACAAAATCAAAACGGCGATCACCTTCTAAAATCTCCCCTACACTTTGTCCACCGACACTGGCTGCCACAGTATCCTGTATAGATTTAACGTTTAAACCATATTGCGCAGCCAAAGCCTTATCTATTTCAATATTTAATAAAGGTAAACCTGAAGTTTGTTCAACTTTTACGGCGCTGCTCCCCGCAACTTGCTGCATAATTTTGGCGATCTTAGTGGCTTCTGTGTTGAGCACTTGCATATCATCGCCAAATATTTTGACGCCCACATCACTACGCACACCTGAGATCAACTCATTAAAGCGCAGTTCAATAGGTTGGGAAAACTCACTGTTATTACCTGGAATTGTAGCCACATAAGCCACCATACGGCCACGCAGTTCATCCACACTTTCTTTAGGGTTTGGCCATTCATTACGTGGTTTGAGCATGATATAACCATCGGAAATGTTCGGAGGCATTACATCGGTTGCTACTTCTGCCGTACCTGTACGAGCAAATACAGCCTGAATCTCTGGGAATTTTTTCAACAGCAGTTTCTCAGCGTTTTCCTGCATTCTTAATGATTCTTCTAAACCAGTGCTAGGAGAGCGCATCAGTTGAACTGCAAAATCACCTTCACTCAGCTGTGGTGCAAACTCACTGCCAATTTTGGTGCTTAAAAGCCCAGTAATGAGCAGTAAACACAGTGCAAAAGTCATCACTACAGCCTTGTAATGAAAGGCTTTATTTAAAATTTGAAGATACTGCTTTTTCAGCCAATTCATCCAACGGCTTTCTGTTTCTTTAATTTCACCTTTCACCCAAAGCGCTACAGCAGCAGGTACAAATGTAATAGACAGAATGATCGCCGCCACAAGTGCCAATACCACAGTTAATGCCATCGGATGGAACATTTTTGCTTCTACACCACTTAAAGCAAAAATTGGCAAATAAACCACTAAAATAATTAACTGACCGAATATCAGCGGACGGCGCGCCTGACGTGCAGCCAAAAAGACTTCTTTAAAGCGTTCATTTTGCGTTAATGGACGTTTCAAAATTTGCTGTGCATGGGCTAAACGTCGCATACAGTTTTCAACAATCACCACTGCACCATCAACAATAATACCGAAATCCAATGCGCCTAAGCTCATTAGGTTCGCGCTGATATTCTTTTGTGCCATGCCGGTTAAGGTAAACAGCATTGACAGCGGAATAACACAGGCCGTAATGAGTGCTGCACGGATATTGCCTAAAAAGATAAATAAAATGATGATGACTAGAATTGCGCCTTCAACCAAGTTCTTTTGAACGGTTTTAATCGCTTTCTCCACCAATGTGGTACGGTCATACACTGTTTCAATTTTTACCCCTTTGGGTAAGCTGGCTTGAATGTCTTTAATTTTGGAATCTACAGCTTTCGAGACAGTTCGGCTATTTTGTCCCATAGCCATCATGGCAATACCTAAAACCGTTTCTTCTCCGTTATAGGTTGCACCACCTGTGCGCAAATCATGCCCAATGGAGACTTGCGCAATATCACCCACCCGAATTGGACTGCCATTTGGGCTGTCAATCATGGTGTTTTCAATATCTGAAATGGTGTTTAAGGTTCCCGGCACTCGAACTGTTAACTGCTGACCATTTTCCTCAATAAATCCTGCACCACGGTTTTCATTATTTTCTGTAAGCGCTTGCTGTAATTGTTCTAATGACAGGTTCAGCTGTTGCATGCGGTTTAAATCAGGTGAAACCACGTAGGTTTTATTAAAACCACCAATACTGTTGACCTCGGCAACACCTTGTACACGCTGTAATTGCGGACGCACAATCCAGTCCTGAATTTCACGCAAATCCATCGCGCTATATGCCGTACCATCTGCTTTTTTTGCATTGGGTTCTGCTTTCAGCACCCATTGATAAATCTCGCCCAAACCTGTCGAAACTGGCGACATCGTCGGAGAAACCTGAGCTGGCAATGACGACTGAACTTCCTGTACCCGCTGATTAATTTGCTGACGTGCCCAGTAAATATCCGTACCGTCTTTAAAGACAATCGTGACTTGTGACAGGCCATAACGGGAAATAGAACGGGTCAACTCCAAATCTGGAATACCTGCCATCGCATTTTCAATCGGATAAGTAATCCGCTGTTCAACTTCTAACGCTGTAAAGCCATTGGCCTGCGTATTAATTTGCACTTGGGTGTTGGTAATATCAGGTACTGCATCAATCGGCAGTTTTTGATAACTGTAAATCCCGACGGCAATCCATGTGCAGACAAACAGCATCACCCAAATTGCATTTTGAATTGAAAACTGAATAATGCGTTCGAATAGACCTTCTGGCTTTGGTAAATCTGTGTTCGGGTTCTCTGAATTAGTGTTCATGGCCAGCCTCGTCTTTTTCCAGTTCAGATTTCAGTAAAAAACTGCCTTGGGAAATATACTTTTGCCCTGCCTCAAGACCCGAAATCACTTCTAGCCATTGCCCATCACTGGATGCTTGTCCAAGTTTTAGCGCTTGTGCTTTTAAATGCACTTGGCCTTTTAGCTCAGATTCAACAATAAAAATACTGTCTTGACCCTCAATAATTTGCACGGCGGACTTTTGCACCCGTAATGCTTTTTTAGTACCTGAATCAGCCAATAGCACGTTGACCATCACATTCGGGCGAAGCTCAGCAGATTGTTGTTTTAATTTGGCACGTACCACCAAGCGTCCCGTTTGCACATCTGCCTTTGACGTCAGGCTTTGTACCTCTGCGCTATAGAGCTGATCTGAGCCATTGATTTTGAAAGAGACGTTTTGACCCGTTTGTAATTGTGCGGAATATTGATGAGTTAAGTTAAATTCTAGCCACAAATCTTTTAGCTGTTCAATGGTGAACAATTGATCTGCCAATTGCACATTTTCACCCACCACAATATCTTTTTGACTAATCACGCCAGCGATTGGCGCACGAATAATAAATCGTCCGTTTTGACCGCTATTCGCGCCCAAAGCTTGTAAGCGCGATTGTGCTGACTGTACGCTAATTTGAGCCTGACGATAGGCATTTTCAGCACGCTGGAAGTCCTGTTTGGCAGAAATTCCTTGAGACCATAGCTTTTGCTCACGCTGATAATCTTGACGGGCTAAATCTAAATTGGCTTCTGCCATACGTAAATTGGCTTGCTGATCAATCAATTCAGGTACTGACAGCACAGCTAAAGTTTGACCTTTTTGTACAGTTTGACCGAGTGCTACACTGACTTGTTCGACATGACCGCTGAAGTTTGGGGAAATATGTGCCTGCTGATCTGTATTGACCGCCAATTTACCCGGCAATTGAATAATATTTTCGACCAGACCATTTTCCGCAGTCGCAATTTTAATTCCTTGTTCTATCATTTGCTGAGCACTAAGCTGAAGTTCACCTTCTTCTGCGTGTTCTGCTTCAGCATCACTATCATTAGCCTCGTTATGCTCTCCCTCACTCTCAGTTTTATCTGCATCGGATTTGTTTGTACTTAACCAAATAGCAGTACACAGCATCAGCGTTAAGCCAATCAAAACTGCAATCATCAAAAGCTGTGAAATTTTTCCATCTTGTTTAATTTTCATGTGATTAACTGCCTTATTGTGCTGATGCGCTGTTGATGAGGGTTTGGGATGCTTCAATGGCTTTTTTATTTAGTTGGCTATAAGCATCTGAACGGCTGATTTCTTCATAACTAGTGCCAATACTTAGGGCTTCAGCACTGAGTGCGCTCTGCCAAGCCTGTGCCAAAATTTGTATTTGGCTAAGTCGAAGGTCTTGGAGTTGTTTTGTGGTTTGCTGTACATCTGTAATGGCAAATTTCCCTGCCTGAAAACCTTGCAAAGTTCGGTTTTGAACCTTTTCAGCCAAGCCAATCTGACTGCCTGTGGCATCAAACTGCGTACGTAGACCTTTAAGCTGGTGAATGCTGTTGGCGATGTCCAAAACTTGCTGTTTTAACTCGCGCTGTTGCTGATGATTTAATAAAATTTGCTGTTTTTGCGCCATTGGAATGGCATATTGCTGGCGGTTAAAAATATTTAGCGGAATATCCACACCAAGTACCAAGACCGTATCATTGGTATCTGTTGGAGACTTGGTACGTGACATGCCCATATTTAGGGTTGGGTTTGGACGTGCCTGTACTTTTAAATGTTCAATTTGCTGATTTGCCTGCTGAACATTCAAGGCATACAATTTTTGTAGCCAACCTTCCGATAAATTACGTTCAACTAAACTTTGGCTCTGTTCAGGCCAAGGTGTAACGCTGTTATTCAGTCCGATTTGCGACGTGGTTTCCCCCCATAAATTAGAAAGCTGACGCGCCACAGTTTGCTGTTTTAAAAACGCCTGTTGGTATAGACGTTGTATTTCCAATGCTTCAATTTGAGCGCGCTCCACATCCACCAAAGCGATACTGCCTGCCTGATAACGTTTTTGCGCACTGTCCAAATTAGATTTACTGAGTTTGAGCTGTGTAGCGTAAATCGATTGCTCATTTTGAGCGATGGCTAGCTGTGACCATGCATACTTCACAATCAGCTGACTTTGCGCGTTCCAAATCTGCTGTTGCAACTGAATTTGCTGTGCTGAGGTACTCGCGAGTGCTTGATTGATTTTACGCTGACCGAATACATCCAGTGGCTGGCTGATTGCGATACTGAGCTCTTGATCTTGATTTTTACCAAAACCATTTTGTTCAATCGATAGACTTGGGTTTTGCCATAGCTTGCTTTGACGCAGATTAAAATCAGAGATTTGCTGTTGTTGTTGCCAAATATCAGTTTGGGCTTGGTAGTTTTGTACTTTGGCAAATGCAGATTCAAAACTACTGACATTTTCCGCAAAAGTACTTTGTAAGGCCGTCGAAATACCGGCAGCTAAGCCTAGACGTATAAACGCCATAAAATATAAAGACATGATTTTTCCCACTCATTTATTAAAAAAAGTGGCGGGAATTTTTTAGGCTACCCCGCCATTAGCGGGGCATAAACAGGAGGAGGTGTTTGCAGTAATAAATCAGGGGCTTGATAAAGATTCTTCCAAACAAATTTTGGCGAATATTCAAAGCTCTGATGTGCAATAAAAAGAATCGATTGTTGATTTTGCACAATCAAATGCGTCATAGACGGCAAATGGTCTTGATGATCTTCACCGAGTTGTAGATCGTTAGCGATATTTTTGACTGGTTTGCTACTAGATTCATCAGATGCTTGATGCAACGAATGCTGTGGATAGGTTTCATTGCTAACGCATAAGATATTTTGATGATGACCAAAATGATAGCTTTGAACAACTTGAGTTTGCTCTTCATGCACACAGAAAGCGGCTGCCACGTTCCAAAGGCTTTGGAACATGAACAATCCAACTAAGACTGTTATCCATGTCGCAGAACGCATATTGCATCAATCAAGAAAATTTTAATGATTATAAAGCTTGGAGTTGGTCGAAGGTCAAGTGAATCTTTGAATTTGTTTAAACATGGCGTGCATTAGGGATCTAAAGTAATGCATTCGCTTTTATCCCCCTTGTATAACACGCTCTAAAGACAAACCATTGGTTCATGATTACGATTTTTATCGGTGAAACCTTTTTTAATTTAGTTCTGAATCATTCTTCAACTTGGCTTTTCTTGTCACAACTAAGCCGCAGAGAACCACCAATGTCGTGACACCTAAGGACAATGAAGTCTCATAACTGTAGGCTGGAGATAAAAACATATAGATCAGCACACTTAAGATCACCAAAATGACTGCCCATGTGAGCCATGGAAATAGCCACATTTTAAACGCAACCTCAGTTCCATTTTTTTCGATTTGTGTTCTCAATCTAAGCTGTGAAAATGCAATCACTAAATAAACCAATAAGGCAATTGAACCTGTGGTTGAAAGTAAAAATCCGAATACTTGGCCTGGAAATAAATAATTGACTGCACAGCAAATTAAGCCCACTACAGACGATGCAAATACAGCAATAGCAGGTACACCAGAGGCATTAATAGATGTGACCCATTGAGGTGCTTCTTTGCGTGTCCCCAATGAAAATAGCATCCTTGATGAACTATAAAGTGCGGCATTCATACAACTTGCAACCGCAATAAAGACTACACTATCAATAATCAATTTTGATTGAGGGACATTTAAACTGACCAAGACATATTGGAAGGTGCCTAATTGTTGTAATTGCGGTGAACGCCAATCTACCAGTGCAACCGTTATAAAAATTGAAACCACAAAAAATAAGATGACCCGATACAATACTAAATTGGTTGCACGTTTAATTTTTTGTTCAGGATCTTTTGATTCTGCTGCAGCGATCGATAGTATTTCTACACCAAAGAATGAAAATGCTGAAATCAATATTGCTGAAAGTACACCACCCAGGCCATTTGGCATAAATCCATCATTTTTGAACAGATTTTCTACACCACTCACGTCAGGTGCTAAGGGCCAAAATCCAAATATTGCGGTGAGTCCAATGGCGATAAAAATCACAATAGCCAAGACTTTTATCAGAGAAAACCAAAATTCAAACTCACCAAAACTTCGAGTACTAAAAAAGTTGGCTAAACTGAGAAGCACAATGAAGAATGTTGCAAATACAGCACTGGATATTGATGGAAACCATGCATGCAAAATTTCTGCACCGGCAATTGCTTCAATAGGAATAACTAAAACCCAAAACCACCAATATAACCATCCGATAGTAAAGCCAGCCCATGGCCCTATGGCTTTTCTCGCATAGGTTGAAAATGAGCCTGTGTCAGGTTGAGCTACTGCCATCTCCCCCAACATTCGCATGACTAAAAAAACCAATATACTGGTAATAATATAAGCAAGAACAGCGGCAGGCCCAGCTTTTGCGATAGCAGCAGATGATCCAACAAACAGTCCAGCACCAATTACACCACCGATACTGATCATTGTAATATGCCGATTAGATAGCCCTGCACCCAGTTTTGCAGTTGAATTATGTGTGGCTAAGCTATCATCATGCATCGATTAGATTCCCTGTCTGCACGGTCAGTCGTACAAATCATTATTTCCAAGATCATTAGGAATAAAAAAGGGAAAACGCTGTGTTCTCCCTTGTTTTGTAACAATTTAATCTAGAAAATGAGTTTTTCATAGTTCTAATCAAAACTTTAAGATGCAGCTTAATACCATTTTTTTATCTAATTCACTGTTATTACTTATATAATTTATATTTATTTAAAAACTTATTTGACCATTTTCTAGATACAAAATATGGGCTTTTAAATAATCTAACTCATCGCCATGATGCGTAACATATATCATCGGCAGCGCCAACTGTTCTTTCACCGTGTTTAAAAATGGCAATATTTGATCTTTCAGCCTGCGGTCCAGTCCTGTCAGCGGTTCATCTAACAGCAGTAAGTCAGGCTGTGACAGCAATGCGCGTCCTATGGAAACGCGCTGCGCCTCACCGCCAGAAAGTTCATGCGCCCGCCGTTTGAGCAGTGGCTGTAACTCAAGCAGATTAGTCACTTGCTCAAATTTAAATTTCGCATTTTCCTGAGCGCCTAAGTTCTCCGCATATTGCAGATTTTGCTGCACATTCATATGCGGAAAAATCCATGCTTTTTGAAAAATCAGCGCAATACTGCGTTGATGCATCGGCACGTTAATCTTCTGCGCCGTATCGAACACATCACGCTGATTCAGCGATATATAACCTTGCTGCGGCTGCAGCAAACCAACCAAATTTTTCAGCAGCGTAGACTTGCCGCTGCCTGATGGCCCCATAATGCCAAGCAGCTGTTCTTGCATCTGCAGCCGAGCCTGCAATTGAAAATCTGCATATTGAAACTGAAAATCACACTGAAGCATGGCCGGCTCCGAGTTTTCGCTGATAGCGCTGTAAAATATAATAATTGGCAATCAATGCGCCAAAAGCCGCCAGCAGTGAAAGGATCACTAAACGCATTGCGGATTCTTCGCCATTGGGCTGCTGTATCAGCGAATAGATAGCAATTGGAATGGTTCGGGTTTCATCAGGAATATTACCCACAAAGGTAATGGTTGCGCCAAATTCGCCTAAACTTCGGCTAAATCCTAAAATGCTCCCGATTAAAATGCCCGGCAATGCCAGCGGCAGGCTAATTGATGCAAATACCCGTAACGGATGCGCGCCTAGTGAGCCTGCAACCTGCTCCAGCTGCTGATTAATCATTTGAAAAGACAAACGGATCGGCTGCACAATCAGCGGAAATGACACAATCATGGATGCTAAAACGGCGCCTTTCCAATTAAAAGCCAGTTGAATGCCCCATTCATTGAGCAGCTTGCCGATCCAGCCATTTGAACCAAACAGCACCAATAGCAGATAACCTAAAACCACCGGCGGCAGCACCATCGGCATTTGTAACAGCGCTTCGACTAAAAATTTCAAATGAAACTCATAGCGCGCCAGCACCCAAGCCAGCCCAATAGCAAATGGCAAGCAAAATACAGTGGCGCAAACGGCAACCTTAGCCGACAGAAACAAGGCGCTCCACTCTTCTGGGCTGAGCATGCTTTAGCCTTTCACACCAAAGCCATAATGCTTAAAAAGCATTTTGCTTTGCGCATGGTCTTTAAGATAACGGTAAAACTTCACGGCCTCAGGTTTAGCTGCGCCTTGATGTGTTAAAGCCAATGGATAAATGATCGGTTGATGAGTATGATTTGGAAAAATCCCGGCTATTTTAACTTTAGAACTGATCAGCGCATCGGTACGGTAAACAATCCCCGCTTGGCACTCACCGCGTTCAACAAAAGCCAAAGCCGATCGTACATCATCTGTCCCGACAATCCTTCCATTCAAACTTGATAGCCAGCCCAACTTGGTTAGGCTTTGTTTGGCATATTTTCCAGCAGGTACAGACTCCATTTGCCCTGTACATAAGTGACCTTTGAATGCCTTGGCAAAATTAAACTGCGGCACGGCTTTAAATTGCATATTCACCGCTTTAGGCGTAATCAGCACCAAATCATTGCTTAGCATGTTGAATACTTGCTTTGCAGGTATTTTCTGTTTTTGCACCAAATAATTCATCCAGTCCACATCTGCTGAAAAATACAAATCACTTGGCGTACCGGCTTCAATCTGTTTGGCTAAAGCAGATGACGCGCCAAATACTGGTACAATTTTGATGTCTGGATTCTGTGCCTGATATTGCTTTGCAATATCGCTGATAGCATTGCTTAAACTGGCTGCAGCATAAATTTTGACTGTTTCCGCCTGAGATGCGCCAGCAATGAAGCTCAGTCCTAGTGCTAAAATAAATTTGAATCGCATAGCAAACTCCTAATGCTGAATAAATACGCCTTGAAGAATTTGTCCTGCTTGCACAGACTGCCCTGCAGGAATCCGAACAATGCAATTAGCTTGCATTAAATTGCTCAACATATGCGACTGCTGTTTAGACAGGCTGGTTAGTTGAAGCTTGCCTTGCTTATCAAAGTGCGCCGACATTCTTAAAAACCGCTCACGTGCATCTGCTTTTAGGTCATGTGTCATGACTGCGCTGAACCAGTCCAGCGCAGGTGTTTGACCTTGTAGGGCTTTCAATAATCTATCTGTATAAATTTGCATGCCGACATAGACTGCAGCGGGGTTGCCCGGCAGTCCGAGTAAATAACAGGAACTGCTGTCAGGACGTCGATATTGTGCAAACAGCATCGGTTTGCCGGGTTTTTGTTTCACTTTCCAGAAAATTTGCTGAAAACCGATGTCCAAGGCTGCCGGCCGAACAAAATCATAATCACCGACAGATACGCCGCCAGTCGTTAAAATTAAATCAAAGCTGTCTTTTAAACGGTTGAATAAATCTAAAACCGCCTGTTTTTCATCTGCAATATGAATCACTTCAACTTGGACGTGCTGCGACTGAAACCATACTAAAATCAGCGGCGCATTGGCATCAAATATTTTACCAGCACTGTAATCTTCTATATTTTGCGCAACTTCATCACCTGTAATTACGACCGCAATTTTCGGATAGGCAAAAACTTCGCAGTGTGAAATACCAGCCATACTGAGCGCTGCAATTGATCCAACCGTCAGCTTTTGACCACGCGCTGCTAAACATTGTCCAAATGAAATTTCCTCACCTGCATCTCGAATATCTGCATGCGGGCTTAAGGCTGCAGTCAGTTCAATCTGCTGTCTATCCGCCTTTACAATTTCTTGCCGCGCTACAGTTGCCGTGCCTTCAGGTATCGGCGCGCCGGTAAATATGCGGACAGCTTGCCCTGCTTTTAAGCTTATTTCAGCCGTTTGCCCTGCGCGGATTTCTCCAATCAGCTTAAATTGCGCGCCGGGTTTAATTTCACCCGCTGCGCAAATGGCATAGCCATCCACTGCGCTTTGCGCAAATAAAGGCAGCTGAATTGGTGAATGCACATCTGCCGCCAAATAACGGCCTAAAGCGTGCTGAAGCGCCAAAGTTTCATGCGCTAAACTTTGCGTATGTGTCTGAATCAGCGCAAGAGCCTCGTCAACTGAAATCAGTCCAGCCTCAGCACCGCAGCCTGTATGCAATACAGCTTGGTTCATTGATAGCCTCCTGCATGCGGAATATTCTTCTGCACATCAAATAGATGTACCAAGGCAGGTAAAATGGCAGTTAGAGATTCTATAGCACCCTGTCTGCTGCCCGGCAATGTAATCACAAGGCTGTTATCTATGTAGCCTGCAACACCGCGGCTAAGTGCCGCATAAGGCGTGCGTTTCTGCCCAAAACTGCGGGATGCTTCCATTAGCCCAGGAATTTCACGTTTTAACAGCGGCTGTATCGTTTCTACAGTTAAATCTTTTGGCCCTAAACCCGTACCGCCAACCGTCAATATCAGCGGGTATTGATTTTTTTGCTGCTCAATCAAGGCAAGCAGTTGTTCAGGACTGTCTGGTATCACTTGATAGCTGATATTGCTGAAGTTTGCTTCTTCCAATATTTCGAGGACATTTTGCCCAGCGGTATCCGGTTTTTTACCAGCTGCAACTGTATCTGAAAGCACAATAATTGATGCCGATAAGCTTTCTTTAAGCACACGAGTAAAATGTGATTTACCGCCTTTTTTCTTTTGCAGTTTTACCTGATCTAGGCACAAATTCTCTGGTTCACAGTGTGGTTTAAGCATGTCATACAGCGTTAAACCCGCAAGGCTGACAGCAGTTAAAGCTTCCATTTCCACACCCGTTGGGCCAATGGTTTCAACCACTGCGCTAATTTCAACATGCGCCTCAAACAATTCATATTCAACATCTGCACGGTAGATTGGCAGCGGATGACACAGCGGAATCAGTTCATCGGTACGTTTAGCCCCTAAAATACCCGCAATACGTGCAGTTTTCAGCGCATCGCCTTTTTCTGTATTGCCATTACGCAGCAGTTCAATGCAATGTGGCGGCGCATGCAGAATTCCAGTTGCAATGGCTGTACGGTAACTTTCCGCTTTCATGCCCACATTTTTCATTGCTTTGTCCTTATCTTATTCATTTGCATCTGCAGTATTAAATTTGGAGTTTTATAGGTGCCATTGGTAAATATTGGCGTTCAAATGCATGGTCTGGCTATTTTGATGTGAATGTTCGCATGACTCGCTATGAACATGAGCATGCTTCGTTTCGTGATCTGCCACTTCAGGCGCGTGATCCTTACGAATACAGCAGCCCTCTACATATTGACTGCTGCCATCCATATAAAACTCTTCTTTCCAAACAGGCACTTCATGCTTTACACGTTCAACCGCTTCTTCGCAGGCTGCAAAAGCTTCACGGCGGTGCGGTGCATAAGCCATAGCAATAATTGCAGTATCACCAATATCTAAACTGCCAATACGATGCACAACCCGTACATATGACACGTCGTATTTGGCTTGAATTTCCTGTTCAATTTGTCGGATCATTTTCTCAGCCACAGGCGCATAAGCGGTATATTTCAGGGCTTTTACCGCTTTGCCTTCATGGTGATTACGAACCGCGCCAATAAATACACCTATACCGCCGCATTCAGGAAATGCCTCAATGCTGTCAAAATCAGCTTGGCTGAATACTGTATCTTGTATGCGTGAAATATGCTTGAGCTCCATATTCAGCCTCCCGCCACAGGTGACAGCAGCACAACGGTACTGTCCTGCATCAATGCGGTTTGTCTTGGCACAATGTCTTCCCCAATGGCACAGGCGCAGCGCTCAAGCATGCTGAATGATTCTGGAAATTGATTTGCAACTTGCTGCAAAACCTCTGCAATCGACTGCTGTGCGAAGCAAGTCAGACTCAAATGCGCTGGCAATAGACGCTCAATAGCGCCAAAAGATTCAATTTTGATGGTGATTTGAGTCATCATTAACCTCCAATCATATGCATGCTGATTTTTCTGGTATTGCTAGTACTAGACGCTGTAATCGTGTGAAAGCCCTGTTCTTTTTGCCAAATATAGCTGCCTAATTTTTGCTGCAAAGCCATTGAATCCAACGGTATTAACTCTGTTGTTTTACTGCTTTTCAGCTGCTGAATTTCATGGCTGAGATTTAAACCTTTTCGGGCAAACAGGCAGTTAAAAAACTCGCCTTGCGCATTCAGTCTTAGACGGTCGCAGCTGCCGCAAAAAGAATTGCTGATGGTTGAAATAATGCCTATAGGTAAGCCGTTGATTAAGTATGATCTGGCTGGTGACGCGCCTTGACCTTGCAGTGTTTGCACTTCAAAAGCAGTCTTTAGTTTATCCAGTATGTCTTGTTCAGTAACGACCGCAGCTTTAGACCAGTTTTGATCGCCATCCAACGGCATAAACTCGATAAACCGCAGTTCGAAACCTTTTTGCAGCGCCCATTTTGTTAATGCAATGATTTGCTGTTCATTTAGACCTTTCATTAACACGGTATTGATTTTGATTTCAAAGCCCGCTTGCTGAGCCGCTTCAATACCTTTTAATACAGGCTGTAATTGTTTTTGTGTCAGCTGGAAAAATTGCGCTTCATCCAAACTGTCTAAGCTGATATTTATGCCATCTAGGCCAGCTTGTTTTAGGGCCTGTGCATATTGCTTCAGATAATGTCCATTGGTGGTCATGGATATACGTTTAAGGCCTAGCTTTCTCAGCTGCTGCAGCTGTTCAATAAAATGCACAACGCCTTGACGCATAAGAGGTTCACCGCCGGTGATCCGGATTTGATCAATCCCGCGCAGCACCATAAACTCACAAAAATTGTAAAGTGATTCAAAACTAAGAAGATTATGTTTTTTCATCCATTCAGGATGTTCAGGCATACAATAGACACATTTAAAATTACAGCGGTCTGTCACTGAAATGCGCAATTTGCGTTTTTCACGGCCAAACTGATCCTTAAAAATGGTCGCTGGCTGTAATTGTGTCATGCTGTTCATGTTTATCTTCCATGGTGCTGTCATTTGCCCTGTCTTAGCTCAGTACAAATTTTGCGCCTTCTTTTCTTGCAGTAAAAATTGCAATAAGTGTTCCAACTTTGCGCTTTTTTGAATATTTATTTCAGAGGATTTGGTTTGTTTTTTTGACACACAAAATCAATAACTTATAAATAACTAATAGCAATTAAAAATATAAATTGCCGTTAAGCCCATTATCTAAGGTATAAAAGCAGTCTGTTTTATCTCTAGATATCATGCTCAAAAGCTTCATATTGGCTGTAGATTTTCTCTCTGGGTTCAAAAACAGCACATTAGGCTCATTATTTGAAATGAAAGCTCCGCAAAAGGTACAGCTTTTAGAGAAAATTCAGCTGACGGTGCTGCTGCAGCTCATCTAGAGAGTTAATGCTGTGAAAAAAGAGTGCATTATTTTGAAAACGTGCAACTTGCATGTGCATTTTACTAAAACACCCCTTCAAACTGCGCTGTTTTTGATCAAGATGCACCTGCAGCATTGTGAGACTGCTTCGTTTTAGCAAACAAAATGGATACAGCGCTTTGCCATTAATTTCCACTACAGCTACTTCACACAAGGGATCCCGCTGCATGGCCTGATGCAATCTCGAAAGCACTTTCTTCGGGATATAGGTCACATCGCACGGGACAAACAAAACATAATCAGACTCAACATGTGACCACGCGCTTTTCATCCCTATCAATGGCCCTAAAAATCCGGCTTCATCATCTTGATAAAAGCGGATCGAGGGAATGAGCCGTTTATAAATCGAATGGTCACGATGGCTGTTGATCCAGACATTTTCAACCCGTGATTTCAACTGCTGATGGATCTTAATCAGCTGAATTTCATTATCAAATTTTTGCAGCACTTTATTCATTCCGTTCATTCTGCGGGCCTGACCACCCGCCAAAATAACCAAGTCTGTTTCTGGATAGCCTACTGATTTGGTGATTTTCTTCATCATTCTGCGTACTCCGTCTGACAGGCTTTAATCAAACCCCGTATTTCTGCTAAGCACGAACCGCAATTACCGCCGGCTTTTAAACATGCTGTGACTTGTTTTTCATGGCTAATATTCTTTTCTTTAATGGTTTCGATAATGGTATTTTTACCGACTTTAAAGCAGCTGCACACCAGCGGACCTGCACTGTTGGTCATGTTCATCGGCTGACCTGCAAGCAGCGCTTTGCGGTGCATTGCGCTTAGTCGTTCACGCTTAAACATGCCAGCAATCCAATCACGGTCTGGCAGCATAGAGCGTTGCGCAATATATAGACTGGCAATTAAATGCCCATCTTGCAGCACCACGGTATGACTCAAATCGGCAGTTTGATCTTCCAAATTCAGCCATTCAAAGCTTTCATCGGTAAATGGCAGTAATGTTTTCAGCTGCTGAACCGTGTTTCTAAATTTTTTACGATCTGCCAACTCAAAACGTGTCGCTTTCGCTGTTTTAATTTTGGTCCACCACACCGTGTTGTGAATGGTGTTTTGCACCATTTGCTCAAAGCCGTCACGTACATACAGTACACCTTGCCACTGTGTATAAAACGGCTGTACAAATACAGGTGTATGTTTAAATTCAGGCTCACCAGATAGTGCATCGACCACAGGATTCACCACTTTGCCAATACGCGCATCCGATGCGACTTGGTCATTCCAATGAATTGGCGCAAAAATTTGACCGCGTCGAATTTTACTGCTGACCTGTGCACGTAAAATACATAAGCCCCAGTTAGATTTCACCTCAACCAGTTCACCATCTTTAACACCAAACTTCAGTGCATCTTGCGGGTGTATTTCACAAAATGGTTCGGCGATATGTGTACTCAAGTTTGCAGATAAACCCGTACGGCTCATGGTGTGCCATTGATCACGGATACGGCCAGTATTTAAAACCAGCGGATATTCGCCGCAAATCTTGTTCAAAGGGTCAATAGCGGTTGTTGCTACAAACTTAGCTTTGGCATCGGCATGGCTGAATTGGCCTGCTGCAAACAAACGGCTGACTGCATCAGCGCTCTGATCTAACTGCCAAACTGGCCATTGCACGGGCTTTAATTCAGCATAATCTTGTGCAGATAACTTACTTAAACCCTGCAAGTTAAAGTAGCGAAAAGACTCAGTGGTATCACGTTGATCTAAAGGCGCATTTTGATAAGCAGATAATTTTGCATGTTCAATAAATATGTCATAGCTGCTGCTGTAGTCAAAACCGCTATAACCCATCTTTTTCGCAACTTGTGCAATAGACCACCAGTCTGCTCTGGCTTCACCCGGCGCATCTAAAAAAGCAGTTTGACGTGAAATACGGCGTTCAGAATTGGTAACGGTTCCGTCTTTTTCACCCCAGCCCAATGCAGGTAAAAGCACATCTGCATATATTGCTGTGTCTGTGTCTTTGCAAATATCCGACACCACTACAAACTCGCATTGTTCTAAAGCACGTTTGACTTGATCTGCATCTGGCAAGCTAACTACAGGATTAGTAGCCATAATCCAAATGGCTTTGATTTTCCCGCTTTCGACCGCCTGAAACAGATCAACCGCTTTTAATCCCGCTTTATTGGCAATAAATGGACTTTGCCAAAACGCTTGTACTAATGCCTGATGCGCCGTGTTATCGACATCTAAGTGCGCAGCCAGCATATTGGCTAAACCGCCAACCTCGCGGCCGCCCATCGCGTTTGGTTGACCTGTCATAGAAAATGGCGCTGCGCCTAATTTTCCGATTTTGCCAGTCAGCAGATGGCAGTTAATAATACTGTTGGCTTTGTCTACACCGCGCGAAGACTGATTAACCCCCATCGAAAATAGCGTCATAACTTTGTCAGTTTGCGCAAATTTTTCAAAAAATAGCTGTAATTTTTCTAAAGAAATACCTGTACGCTCAGCAACTGCTGTCATAGAAGCTTCTGTTGTACTTTGCTCCAGCGCTTGCGCCAAACCTTGAGTATGTTTGGCGATAAAATCTACATCACTATGATTATTTTGTACTAAATACTGCAGCAAACCATTGAACAGTGCGACATCTTGCCCCGGTAAAATCGGCAAATGCAAATCTGCAGCCTCACAGGTACTGGTAAAGCGCGGATCAATGACCACCACGAACAAATCACGTTCTTCTTTGGCTTTCATAATGCGTTGATACAGCACGGGATGGCACCACGCCGTATTTGAACCGACCAACACCACCATATCTGTATGTTCAAAGTCTTCATAGCTAGCTGGTACAAGGTCTTCACCAAATGCACGCTTATGTGCCGCCACAGCCGATGACATGCAAAGCCGTGAATTGGTGTCAATATTTGCAGTACCTAAATAGCCTTTGACAAATTTGTTAACGGCATAGTAATCCTCCGTCAGCAGTTGGCCCGACACATAAAAAGCGATGCTTTCACGTCCGTAAAGATCTATACATTGCTGAAATTTTTCGGCAATCAGTGCTGTTGCTGTGTTCCAATCTGTAGCCTGACGAGTATGAAATGGTGATGTTTGACGCCCAAGCATCGGCTGTAAAACACGTGTTTCTAATCCCATCGTATCGGCTAAGTTACTGCCTTTAATGCACAGCTTGCCATAGTTTGATGGATGGTTCGCATCGCCAGTTACGCTCACTTTTTGCCCTAAAGCTGTCTGTTCAACTGTTGCGCTCACGCCGCAACCGACACCGCAGTATGGACAAGTGGTTTGCGTTGTTTTAATTTTATTTTCTGTGGAGCTATGCAGTTCCACTATTGGGATGCTATTCACTTCTGCTGGCTCCTTTTCCAAACTTTTTTAAACACTTAACACGCTCGAATCGGTGTCTTTTCATTTACGTTTATATTTAAAGGTCAACATTCGGTTCGACCTACTTTTCTTTCGGGAAAAGTAGGCAAAACCATTGTCATCCGCTGAACTCGTCCACTACCGGCTTCTAACAGATGTATTGCAAATACATGACTATTCATCTGCAATCCTGCCTTAAACAACAGCGGATGACGTTATCGCGTATCCAATGACGATTTAAATCTTGTATCTTTTTTTATCAGGGCGATTCCGTTACCCTGCTTTCTTTAATGCAAAATCCTTACCAAACAGCAATTTGTTTCGGATGCTTGAAATTGGAGTTTGATCTGAAATCAATTCTGCATACCATGCACCGTCTTCAGTATCGCCAAACAGCACAGCGCCAATCACTCTATCTTTTTGAATAATAATGCGTTTATAGATTTGGCGTTTTTCATCATTCAAAATAATGTCTTCAAAATCATCCAACGGTTCAAAGTTGCCTGCAGAAAAAACATCACAGCCGCTGACTTTTAACTGCGTCGGAACCGTAGGCGCTTTGAAGGTTAAGCTGCCATGTTCGGCCAAATGCGATGCACAAATGAATGCCTGTCCCCAAAGCGGTTCAACTAAACCGAAAGTTTGGCTTCGGTGTTCAATACATTCACCCACCGCATAAATACTCGGATCAAAAGTTTGCATGGTGTCATTCACCATGACACCGCGGCCGCAGCGCAGTCCTGCACTTTGCGCAAGCTCAATATTCGGACGAATACCCACCGCAAAAACCACAAGATCTGCATCTAAAACAGTACCGTCTTGCAAACGCAGCTGCTTCACATGGCCATCTTCACCCATCAACTCTTGGGTATTTGCTGCGGTCATGATTTTTATACCTTTTTGTTCAATCGCATGATTGAGCATTAAGCTGGCTTTTTCATCTAACTGACGGTCCATAATACGATCCATCAAATGCAGTACTGTGACATTCATGCCACGCTGTTTCAGGCCATACGCAGCCTCTAGGCCAAGTAAACCGCCGCCAATCACCACTGCATTTTGCTTAGATTTACAGTAATCCAGCATGCGGTTTACATCATAAATATCACGGAAGCTGAGAACACCTTTTAAGTCAGTTCCCGGTATAGGCGGAATAAATGGCTTAGAACCTGTCGCTAAAATCAGACGGTCATAATCGATGACCAAGCCTTTTTCTGTGTATACCTGCTTGCGCGGACGGTCTATGCGTACCGCCGCATCACCTGCTACAAAACGGATATTTTTGTCTTTATACCAAGCATGTGAATGCAGCATGATATCTTCAATGGTTTTATCACCTGAAAGCACAGGTGAAAGCATAATTCGGTTGTAATTACCCCAAGGTTCTTCACCAATGACCGTAATTTCATAACGCTCTGGTGCCATATCCAGCAGATCTTCTAAGCAACGCATACCTGCTAAGCCATTGCCGACCAAAACCAGTTTCATCAACTCAGACGATGGCGCGTTATTGGTAATATAGGTTTTTTGAGCAGTTGGACTAATCAGCACACGGCCATTTTCAATTTTGCTTGGAAAAACCAAGAGTTTTTGGTCTTTATCTTCTAAGCAGCGTCCAGTAGCAAGGCTGAAATGCTGTTTATAAATGGGTGATGCCACAACACGCTCACCCTGCAAGTCACCAATAATACCGCGGGACATAACATAGGCTTGGCTAAATGGGTCCTGATTGCTGAGCGCATAAACCCGCTTTTCTTCACCGACACGGAATATCGCAATTTGCTGATTTTCAATCAGTGCGCCCACACCTGTATTTGGCGTAATATCATCTAATGCACAAACATCAAACCAGTCTAAATCATTTATTTCTTTTAAAATTGTCATATTCTTGATCCTTTTTAAACTTCTTTTAGATCACTATCTTTTCATTTTCGCCTTAGCGAGAAACCGAATAAGGATGTAAATCAAATAAAAGAAGTTTTAAATTCGTTATTCTCTTAAGCTTCAACCACTGGAATGCGTGTCGTATCGCGTTCAGCTTCTGTTTTGGGTCTGATTTGACCGCGAACGGATGCAAACTGAATATGCGGATCATTTTGCTGTTCTGCTTTTGCATTCACGAAAGTCACAAAGCGTTTACGTACTTCAGGATCTTCTACAGCAGTACGCCATTCATCTTGATATGTACCCACAACATGGCTCATACGGCGTTCAAGTTCACCCGCTACGCCAAGCGAATCATTCACAACGACATCTTTCAGGTAATCTAAACCGCCTTCCATGTTGTCGCGCCATACAGAAGTACGCTGCAAACGGTCTGCTGTTTGAATGTAGAACATAAAGAAACGGTCAATGTATTTAATCAATGTTTGCGTATCTAAGTCTGATGCCAAAAGCTCTGCGTGACGTGGCTTCATACCGCCATTGCCGCATACATAAAGGTTCCAGCCCTTTTCAGTCGCAATCACGCCCACATCTTTACTTTGCGCCTCAGCACATTCACGGGTACAGCCCGACACAGCCATTTTCAGTTTGTGCGGTGAGCGAAGGCCTTTGTAGCGGTTCTCTAAATAAATCGCCAAGCCGACTGAATCGTCCACGCCATAACGGCACCAAGTACTGCCGACACAAGATTTCACCGTACGCAGTGATTTGCCGTAGGCATGGCCAGACTCAAAACCAGCAGCAATCAATTTTTCCCAGATTTCAGGCAGTTGATGCACTTGTGCACCAAACATATCAACACGCTGACCGCCTGTAAGTTTGGTATATAGACCATATTCTTTGGCAATTTGACCCACGGCAATTAATCCGTCCGGAGTAACTTCACCGCCAGCCATACGAGGTACTACTGAATATGAACCGTCTTTTTGAATATTGCCGAGGTAGTAGTCATTACTGTCTTGCAAGCCCGCATGGCTTGGTTTAAGTACAAAGTCATTCCAGCATGACGCTAGGATATTGGCTGCCGTCGGTTTACAGATATCACAGCCTAAACCATGGCCATGCTGTTGAATCAGGTCATCAAAGGTTTTGATTTCGTTCACACGTACCAAGTGATAGAGCTCTTGGCGTGAATAAGCAAAGTGTTCACATAAATGGTTATTTACAGTTACACCTTGACGCTGAAGCTCCGATTTAAGTACTTGAGTGACTAATGGCGCACAGCCGCCGCAAGCTGTTGCAGCTTTAGTACATTTTTTCAATGCGCCTAAAGAAGTCGATCCGTCAGCAATGGCTGAACAAATATCTGCTTTAGAGACGTTGTTACATGAACAAATCGTTGCGCTGTCTGGCAGCAGATCGACACCGCTTCCGCCCGATTTACCTGCAGATTGTGCATAGCCAGGCATGATTAGGCTTTCTGGGCTTTCTGGAACTTCTAAGCCATTCAGCATCATTTGCAGCAGGTCATTGTATTCTTTAGCACAGCCCACCAATACTGCACCTAGCAGCTTAGTTTTCTCTGCATTCACGACAATTTTTTTATAAACCTGAGCTGCTTCATCTGCATAGAAATAGCTTAAAGAATTTGGTGTCATTGCATGCGCATCGCCTACAGATGCAACATCAACTCCCATCAGTTTCAGCTTGGTGCTCATATCTGCACCAGCGAAAAGCGTGCAGTTTTGTTCCATCACATGCTTTGCTGCAATACGTGCCATGTCATAGCCCGGCGCAACTAGGCCATAAATTTTATTTTGCCAAAGCGCACATTCACCAATGGCATAAATGTCAGGGTTTGAAGTTTGGCAATAATCATTAATTACAATACCGCCACGCTCACCAATGGCTAAACCGCTTTGGCGCGCTAATTCATCGCGTGGGCGGATACCTGCAGAGAATAAGATGATGTCGGTTTCCAGTTCAGAACCATCACCAAACTTCATTACATGCTTCGCATTTGCACCGTCTTCAATGCAAGATGTTGCTTTTTGCGTATGGACTTTAACACCTAGATTTTCAATTTTTGAGCGTAAAACTTTACCGCCTAGATCATCAATCTGAACTGCCATTAAGCGTGGTGCAAATTCAACAACATGGGTTTCTAAGTTTAAATCACGCAGCGCTTTTGCTGCTTCTAAACCCAATAAGCCACCGCCGATCACCACGCCCGTTTTAGCATTTAGGCTTGCGGCACGGATGGCATCCAAGTCTTCAATGGTACGGTACACAAAGCAGTTTTCACGTTCATTGCCTGGAATTGGTGGCACAAAAGCGTATGAACCTGTTGCAAGCACTAGCTTGTCAAAAGAAAGAATATCACCGTGATTGGTTGTGACCGTTTTATTGCGCTGATCAATTTCAACCGCTTTGGTGCTAAGGCGTAAATCTATACCGTATGCATCGGCAAAGTCGCTGCGGCATAGGGTTAAATCTTTAGCCGATTTACCGCTGAAATATTCAGTTAAATGCACACGGTCATAGGCTAAACGCGGCTCTTCAGCCAAAATGGTTAATTCAACATCATCACCTGCGTGTTCCAGTACAGATTCGATAAATTTATGGCCAACCATGCCATGTCCAATCATGATGATTTTCATATTCTTTCTCCGCAAGATTTTTTTATTTGCCCCTAAATCGCGATGTTTAGAGGCAACTTTTCAGTATTAGTTTTGAGCTTCAGCTAAATTTCGTTCATTTACAGCTTGTTCAAATAGGCGCTGTTCTTTTTCTTTATGCTCTACAGAGAAGCGGATCATCAGTACACAGCTTGCAGCGATAACCACTAGACCGCCCAACACCATAAGCGTGGTTTGAATATCCAGCATGCCTTTAAGCAAGAAGCCTGCAGCCACTGCACCTACGTTACCGCCTGCACCGATAATGCCTGCAACACCGCCTAAAGCATCACGGTCAATGAATGGCACCAGCGCATAGGTAGCACCGCAAGCCATATGTGTGAAGAGCGCAAAGACTGTCATTGCAAGGATTGCAAGCACTGCAGTATTCATTTGTGAGAAGACAATCAGGAATAAGCCTTCTAGCAGAATCATGGCAAATAACACTTTGGTACGGCCATCTAAGCCTTTTTTAGTCGCTACTTTGTCCGAAACAATGCCGCCAAGCGCACGAGCAAACAATGCAAGCAAACCAAAGATACCTGCTGCCATACCCGCCTCTTTTAATCCAAAGCTGAAATGGTCGACGTAGTACATTGCTACAATGTTGTGAATAAAGATTTCAATACCGAAACAAGCTGCGTAAGCGCCAAATAGAATCCATACACGGTAATTGCGTGCTGCATGCATTAGAATTGCCAAGCCGCCTTTTTTGTCACTGCCAACACTGATGCCTTGTTCGCGAAGTTCTTTAAAGTTGCCTTGCGGACAGTCTTGTGTGAACTTCCAGTAAAGCGCCCCAACAATCAGCATCATCACACCAGGTACAATCAGCGCAATACGCCAGCCCATCGCTTGCTCTACACCAAACATAACGAGTGCGCCAAGCAGTAAAGGCATAAGGGCTTGAGTTGCACCGCCGCCTGCATTGCCCCAGCCTGCTGTTGCAGCATTGGCTGTACCCACAACATTAGGCGCAAACATAATGCTTGTATGGTATTGAGTGATGACGAAGCTTGCGCCAATCGCGCCGATCAGCAAGCGGAAGAAAAGAAAGGATTCATAGCTGCTCGCAGAAGCGACACCAAAGACTGGAATACTGCCGATGATTAATAAAGCTGTATAGGTTTTACGCGGGCCATATTTATCACATAAAGGACCAACGATCAGACGGACTAAAATCGTGATCGCAACAGCGGCAATATTAATATTGGCAATTTGATCTTTCGTGAGGTGAAATTCGCCAGCAATCACTGGCATCAACGGTGCACAGGCAAACCATGCAAAGAAGCAAACAAAGAATGCGAGCCAACTCATGTGGAAGGCCCGCATTGCTGCTGAAGAAAAATTAAATAGACTTATTTTTGTGGCTTTTTTGGCATTTAAATTTGAAGACATAACCTTCTCCTGACTGAACTGAACGCATGAATTACTCGGTTATGTCGCTAACACATAACAGAGTCGATCAGAACGGACGTCGTTGGCCGTCTAACAAATTTTTAGAGTCTTCTTTGACTCAATAAGTATTAAGCACGATACGTGCCAAGTTTTTATTTCAATCGTAAATTTCATCTCTATATTTAAGCATTGAGCGCCGATCTATCCGAAAATAAGCGAATTAAGGTAAATAGATAGTCAATATGCCTATAGAGATGCGGCTGAATGTTCAAACGTGGTTCAGCCCTGCACAAGATCAGTGCACGGAAATGGTTCAATTTTAAAATGTGCATATAACCAAGCTAAAATTTAGAAGCAGATTTATGTTTTGTATTGTCTTAAAATTTGGCATTTAAATTGCTTAGAAAACTCAATACGTATTTGTTTGGCTCTGTCTGAGCGTTTGCATGCCAAAACTAAAAATAGCCCTAATTGATGATGATCAAGAACGCGCTGAATTTATTCAAGCCTCATTAATTCAACATGACTTTGATGTGGTCGCCAGTTTCATGATTGATCATTTAAATATGTCATATCTGCAAAATATTCAGGCAGATGTGATTTTATTGGATATGGATCATCCACATCGCGATGTCATTGAAAGCTGTGTCAGCCAATTTGACTTACCGACTGTTCTGTTCACTAAAAATTCGAGTCTTGAAATCATCCGAAGCGCGATTGATGCGGGTGTCACGGCATATATTGTCGATGGTATTGACCCTGCACGTTTGAATAGCATTTTAGAAATTTCGATTGAACAATATAAAAAGCATAAAAAACTGCTGAATGATTTGGCTGAAACCAAGTGCAAACTGGCCGATCGAAAAGATATTGAAAAAGCCAAAGTGCTTTTAATACAAATGCATGGTTTAACCGAAGATCAAGCATTTAATTTGCTGAGAAAAAATGCCATGAGTCACCGTATGACGATGGGTGAAATGGCGCGCCGACTGCTTGATGCGCAAGCGCTGTTACAGTCTCAATTTAAGGAATAAACCATGCAAAAGCTTGAAAAAACTGATATTCAATTGGGCTATATTCCTTTACTTGACTGTGTTGCTTTGCTCTGGGCAGAACATCAAGGTTATTTTGCGGAACAAGGGTTGAACGTCACGCTGACTCAAGAACCATCTTGGGCAAGTTTACGCGACCGTCTAGCTTTTGGTTTTTTAGATGTAGCACACTGTTTATCGGCCATGCTGCCTGCGTCTGTGACGGGCAAAGACCATCTCGGCATTCCCTTACAAACCTCTCTTACACTCAGTACTAACTGCGCTTATATTAGTTTGAGTCAAAAGCTGTGCTATGAATTAAATATCCATGCTTTAGATCTACCAATTAATTCAGCAGAGAAAATCGTATCTGCGATAAAACAGAATCAAACGATTCAGTTGGCGCATGTTTTTCAGCATTCGATTCATCATTATATTCTAAGAGAATGGCTGGCACTTGCAGACACAGAAATTGCTCAAACGCAAACGTTTTCAACTTTACCACCGCCTTATATGGTCGAAGCAATATCAACGCAACGAATTGATGTATTTTGTGTCGGAGAGCCGTGGAATACGCAAGCTGAAATACAAGGCTATAGTCGTATTATCGTCAATAGCCAAGATATTATTGATCATATTCCAGATAAAGTTTTGGCTTTTACCCATGATTGGGCAGAAAAACATCCTAATACCTTAAACGCAATCAATCTTGCCATCCAAAAAGCCCAAAACGATCTGCTTCAACAAACGCATTTTTCTGAAATATTTTCTTTGTTAAAGCAATATCACATCATCCGTTTTGATTGTTCTGAGCAGATTCACGTCGAGGCTTTTCATCGGATCAAAAGCATCATTCAAAATTTTGGCAAGACCCAAGCGCCACAAATTTCAGACTTTGAATGGATGATTCAAAAAATGCAGCAATACGATCAATTAAATATTGAAGATGAAAAGGTTTTTGAAATAGCACAATCTTGTATTTATCAGGATGCTTTGGGCTGAAGTGATTGATATTCCATAAGACCCTATCATCTGAATAGTGGATCTTGTGTTACATCGACCATGAAACCTTGATTAGTTATGCATCTGCATCGATGGCGTGTAAGTCGATATTTTCTTCAACGAAGACTTCACGAATGCAATCCAGTATCTTTGGAATGTAATTACTATGATCCATATTTCGTACTGACAAAGAGATTGGACTATAGGCTTCCAAATCTAAGATTGGGATGTACATCAAATTTTTCATGCCAATATCACTGGCACTTTCAGGAATCAAGGAAATGCCCTCTCCCGACGCCACTAAGCCCAAAGCCATATGAATTTCACGCACTTCGGTTAAATGTTTAGGTACAAGTCCTAATTCGGTAAATATCGATTGAATGAGCGTGGAAAAATTCGGTTTCGGTGTCGTTGGATAGGCAAAAATTGGTTCATCTAAAATTTGAGAAAGATAAATGCCTTTGTCTTTAAATTCAGCCAAATGATGATTTTTATGAATAGCTAAACGTAGCGCTTCTTTTCTTAATAAAATACGTTTAATGGACGGATCAGTTAATCGAAGTCGTCCAAAACCAATATCGATTCGACCGGTTTTTAAGGCTTCAATCTGGTCGCGTGTACCACATTCTATGAGTTCAACATGAATATCTGGGTTGCGTTGTCGAAATAGATAAATAATTTGCGGCAATAATGCGTATAAAAGCGAACTGACATAACCAATGCGGACAGTTTTATCGACGGCATTAATTCGCTGTGCCATGGTTTTGGCCTGGGCGGTATGCGTCAATATCTGTACAGCATGCTCATAAAAGAACATACCAGCTTCTGTGGTTTTCACGGGTCTAGAACCACGCTCAAACAAGGTAATGCCCAGTTCTTCTTCAAGCTTTTGAATTTGGCGGCTCAAAGGCGGCTGAGCAATACATAATTTTTCTGCTGCCTTGGTAATACTTTGCTCTTCAACCACGGTGACAAAGTAACGTAAGTGCCTTAATTCCATTTATATACCTTTTAAGTATCTAAAAATACCAAAATCGCTCTAGTTAAAGATATTACATTAAATTAGGGTATATAAATAGTTGGATAGATAAGAAATACGCAAGATGTATAAGTCGATTGAAACCCTGCTCGTGGAAATCCCAACAATCCGTCCGCACAAGATGGCTGTTGCAACCATGCAAACGCAAACCCTTGTTTTGATTAAAATCACCACCGAAGATGGTTATATCGGTTGGGGTGAAGCGACGACGATTGGTGGTCTAGGCTATGGTGAAGAAAGCCCTGAAAGCATTCGTACCAATATTGAAACTTATTTTAGTCCTTTACTGAAAACTCTCACTGGTTTGAATGTTGCTCAAACCATGCAAGCTATTAAACGTAGTATTAACGGCAATCGCTTTGCTAAATGTGCCATTCAAACGGCGCTACTCGATATTTTGGCGCAGCGTTTAAATCTGCCCTTAAGTGAAGTATTGGGCGGCCGTTTACGTGACAGCTTGCCTGTTCTTTGGGTACTTGCATCTGGCAATACGGAAAAAGACATTGCCGAAGCACAAAAGATGATTGCGGCAAAACGACACAATATTTTCAAACTCAAAATAGGTTCACGCCCCGTTGAAGCTGATGTTGAGCATGTTTTAGCTATTAAAAAAGCGTTAGGTTCAGACATTTCTATACGTGTGGATGTTAACCGTGCATGGTCTGAATTAGATGCCATTAAAGGCATTCAGTTGTTACAAGATGGTGGTGTTGACCTGATTGAGCAGCCTTGCGCAATCGATAACATTGACGCGATGCGCCGTTTAACTCGTCGTTTTGATATTGGGATTATGGCAGATGAATCACTGATGGGGCCTCAAACGGCATATCAACTTGCTCGGCACAATTCTGCCTCTGTTTTTGCAGTCAAAGTTGCACAGTCTGGCGGTTTAATCGAAGGCTGTGAGGTTTCAAAAATCGCCAAACTTGCGGGTATCGATTTATACGGTGGAACCATGCTTGAAGGTCCTGTAGGCACTATTGCATCGGCACATGCATTTTCTACATTTGACAATTTAGCTTATGGCACTGAGCTTTTTGGTCCATTGCTGTTAACTGAAGAAATTTTAAAAACCCCACTTCAATATCAAGATTTCGAACTCAAGATTCCAACCACGGCAGGTTTAGGGATTGAAATTGATGAAAACAAAATTGATGACTTACGTCGTAAATAATATTTAGCTAGGAGTGAGAAATGCTTTTCCAAGTACGCATGGATGTCAATATTCCATTAGATATGCCAGTCGAAAAAGCCAATGAAATTAAAGCTGTAGAAAAAGCTTATTCACAAGATCTACAACGTCAAGGCAAATGGCGTCATATCTGGCGCATCACTGGTCAATATTCAAATATCAGTATTTTTGATGTTGAAAGCAATGAAGAGCTACACAACATTTTACAAGGGTTGCCCCTTTACCCGTATATGAATATTGAAGTTATGGCTTTAAATCGTCATCCCTCTTCTGTTCGTAGTGATGATAGCTGATGCGTTTGGATTCCAATTGTGTAGCACATGATTGGAGTCCATTGATCTGCATTTTTAAGTTTGTAAACATTTGAAATAAAAGATTATCTGCCATACATGACTGAAGTGGTTAGTCAGGTAAATAGTTTTATCGTTCTTGATGAAGGATCGTAGCATGATTGATAAAAGTACCGCTTCCTTAACAGAAGCACTTTCTCAAATTAAGGATGGATCTACCATTATGATTGGCGGCTTCGGTACGGCTGGTCAGCCTGCTGAACTGATTGATGGACTGATTGAACTTGGCATCAAAGATCTCATCATCGTCAACAACAATGCAGGTAATGGTGACTATGGACTGGCTAAATTACTCAAAGCTGGTGCTGTCCGTAAGATGATCTGTTCTTTCCCTCGCCAATCGGACTCTTGGGTGTTCGATGAGCTATACCGTGCAGGAAAAATAGAACTTGAGCTTGTACCACAAGGTAATTTGGCTTGCCGTATTCAAGCGGCAGGCATGGGTTTAGGTCCAATTTATACACCAACAGGTTTTGGTACGTTGTTGGCAGAAGGCAAACCTACACTCAATTATGAAGGCAAAGATTTCGTCCTCGAAAATCCAATTAAAGCTGATTTTGCTTTAATCAAAGCACATCAGGGCGACCGCTGGGGCAACTTGGTTTACAACAAATCAGCGCGTAACTTTGGCCCCATTATGGCTATGGCAGCAGATGTGACAATTGCTCAGGTTTCTGAAGTTGTTGAACTTGGTGCATTAGACCCAGAGCACATTATTACCCCTGGCATTTTTGTACAACATGTTGTGGCTGTTCAACCTGCACAGCTTGAGCAATCTGCATAAATCACGTGAGGAAAGAACCATGAGCTATACCAAATTAACCCGTGATCAAATTGCAGAACGTGTTGCACAAGATATTCCAGATGGTGCTTATGTCAATTTAGGCATTGGCTTGCCCACTAAAATTTCAAATTATTTACCAACAGATAAAGATGTTTTTCTACATTCAGAAAATGGACTTTTGGCTTTTGGTCCTCCTCCAGCTAAAGGCGAAGAAGACCCTGAGTTAATTAATGCAGGAAAAGAGTTTGTCACTATGCAAACGGGCGGCTGCTTTTTTCACCATGGTGACTCTTTTGCCATGATGCGTGGCGGGCATTTAGATATTGCAGTATTAGGCGCTTTTCAGGTTGCCCGAAATGGTGACTTAGCAAATTGGCATACTGGTGCGCCAGATGCAATTCCTGCTGTAGGTGGTGCAATGGATTTGGCTGTTGGGGCGAAAAAAGTCTTTATTACTACAGACCATGTGACCAAAAAAGGTGAACCGAAAATTGTCGCTGAATTGTCATACCCTGCGACAGGCCTGCAATGTGTCGATCGTATTTACACAGATCTGTGCGTCATTGATGTGACGGTTGAAGGTTTGAAAGTGATTGAAAAAGTCGAGGGCTTGAGCTTTGACGAATTACAGTCAATGACCGGTGCAAAGCTGATAGATACGACAGCATAAAGCAAAAAGTCCCTCCTTGATTAAAGGAGGGATTTAGGGAGGATTAATTTAAAAAATTAACTTCCTGTAAATCCCTCCCAACCTCCCGTTAAAAGGGAGGAGCTGAGTTTTTTAGGATTTATAAAATGAAAAATGCCTATATTATTGATGCAATCCGTACCCCTTTCGGTCGCTATGCGGGCGGTTTAGCAGCAGTACGTACCGATGACCTAGGTGCCTTACCTATCAAGGCACTGATGCAGCGAAATCCAAGTATTGCTTGGGAGTCTGTTGATGACGTGATTTACGGCTGTGCGAACCAAGCCGGTGAAGATAACCGTAATGTTGCACGAATGTCGTCGCTACTCGCAGGTGTACCTTTTCAAGTTCCTGCTACAACTGTGAACCGACTTTGTGGTTCATCACTTGATGCAATTGCGATGGCAGCCCGTGCAATTAAAGCAAATGAAGCAGACTTAATTATTGCTGGCGGTGTTGAAAGTATGTCCCGTGCGCCCTTTGTTATGGGTAAATCGGAAAGTGCTTATGGACGCAGCCAAAAGATTGAAGACACCACCATGGGCTGGCGTTTTATCAATCCAATACTCAAACAAATGTATGGCGTGGAAACCATGCCTCAAACCGCTGAAAATGTGGCAGAACAATTCAATATTAACCGTGCTGATCAAGATGCTTTTGCCTTAGAAAGTCAGCGCCGTACAGCCGCTGCACAGGCCAATGGTTTTTTTGAGAAAGAAATCATCCCTGTCGTCATTCCACAGCGTAAAGGCGACCCACTGATAGTCGATACAGATGAGCATCCACGTGCATCGACGACAGCAGAAGGCTTAGCAAAACTCAAACCTGTGGTGAAAGCAGATGGGACGGTAACTGCGGGCAATGCTTCAGGGATCAATGATGGTGCAGCTGCACTACTGATTGCTTCAGATGATGCTGTCAACAAATTTAAGTTAAAGCCACGGGCCAAAATTATTGCGGCAACGGTGGTGGGTGTTGAACCCAAAATCATGGGCTTTGGTCCTGCGCCTGCCATAAAAAAGTTGTTAGCTCAAACAGGTCTAAGCCTTGAACAAATGGATGTAATCGAGCTGAATGAAGCTTTTGCGGCTCAAGCCTTAGCGGTTACCCGTGAATTAGGTTTAGAAGATGGTGCTAAACATGTTAATCCAAACGGTGGCGCTATTGCTTTGGGTCATCCATTAGGTGCATCTGGAGCACGTTTAGTCACGACTGCATTAAATCAGCTTGAGGAAATTTCAGGTCAATATGCCCTCTGTTCGATGTGCATTGGTGTCGGTCAAGGCATCGCTTTGATTATTGAACGTGTTTAATCCTCAATAAAAGTCCACCTTATCAAAGGGGGGATTTAGGGGGATTTATAAAATTAAGGATTCAAAACATGCCTACATTTATATCCAATGATGCAACGATTAATTACGCAACCTTTGGTGACCACACACGACCTGCGATTGTGTTTTCTAATTCTTTAGGCACAAAGTTCAGCATGTGGCAGCCTCAGATAGAGGCACTACAGCAGGATTATTTTGTGATTTGTTATGATACACGTGGTCATGGTGCATCTTCTGCCCCTCAAGGGTCATATAGCCTTGATCAATTGGGTACAGATGTCATCCATTTATTGGATCATTTAAATATTCAACAAGCCACATTTTGTGGAATATCGATGGGTGGTTTAACAGGCCAATGGCTTGCAAAACATCATTCTGAACGCTTTAACCATGTCATTGTATGCAATACCGCTGCAAAAATTGGGCAAGAATCAGCTTGGAATGAACGTGCGCAATTAGTCCGTCAACAAGGTCTGGAACCAATTGCAGAAACGGCAGCATCACGATGGTTTACAGAACCCTTTATCCAAAGTAACACAGCAACTGTACAATCTTTGAGTAACGACCTCGGAGCTGGCAGCCCAGAAGGTTATGCAAGTTGTTGTGAAGCTTTGGCTAAAGCGGATTTGCGCAATGAAATCTCGTCTATTCGCATACCGGTATTGATTATTGCAGGTCAACAAGACCCTGTAACTACAGTTGTAGATGGTCAATTCATGCAAGAACGCATCGCAAATAGCCAATTATTTGAAATTAATGCATCGCATATTTCAAACATTGAACAGCCTGATGCATTTAACCAAGCACTCATCTCTTTTATCAGTGCTTAAATCCTGCATGTTGTTCTTCGATAAAATTTAAAAAACATAAAGCCCAAATTGATTTGGGCTTTATGTTTTATGTGTTGAAAGCTTTAGGTTCTTTGCAACTCATTGACTGCTGCACCGCGTAAACTGAGCCAGTCAGAACGACGTTTAAATAATGCAGGTGCGGCAAAATTAATTTGGTCAATAAATTGTTGTAAGTCTGCATTAAGCAGTTGACCATTTTTGACCAAAACTTTTCCTGCAACCATCGTCATCACGACATCTTGGCCCTGAACCGTATGGACCAAGTTTGTATGTAAATTAAATAAACTGCCTTGGTTTATTAAAGGTGTCATGCGAGGTGTAGCGGTATTTACCACGATTAAATCTGCCTGCTTACCGACTTCGATTGAACCAATTAGCTGTTCAAGTCCTAATGCACGCGCTCCATCTCGTGTCGCCATTTGGCAAACTGACCATGAATCTAAAGCCGCTGCATCTAAATTTGAAAACTTAGCCAATAATGAAGCCGTTTTCATTTCCTCAAATAAATCTAAATTGTTATTTTCCTTTTCACCATCTGTACCTAAACCCACTGCAACGCCTTGTTTGAGCAATTGAGTCACAGGTGCAGCGCCTGAGGCAAGTTTCATATTTGAAATGGGGTTATGTGCGACCCCAACGTGATAATGTTTTAGCAGCTGAATTTCGTCATCATCTAACCATACACAATGTGCCAGCAAGCATTTTGGCACATCGAGCATGCCTAATTTTTCAAGGGTTTGAACAGGCCGCATGCCGTAACGTTTCAGATTTTCCACGACATCAAACTTACTTTCATTACTATGAGTATGAAATCCAGTTTGATAGTCCTGACACATTTTTTGGATACGACCTAAGGCCTGATCTTCTGCATAAAATAAGTGTTCTAGCCCCACCCAGACCTGAATGCGACCTTCTGCTCGCATGTGCCATCGTTGAATCAGCGCTTCATTGCTCTCTAGTGTTTCAAAATAATTATGGTCTGGATGTTCTGCGACATACGGAACCAATACAGCTCGAATCCCTAAGTCTTCGGCTACTTCGGCACTGCCATCCATATAGCGCCACATATCAACAATCGTGGTCGTCCCTGACAGTAGTGCTTCGGCATAGCATAAATAAGAAGCCAATTTTGCATCTTCGGGTAATAACACTCGGTGCATGGGATCAATAAATTGTTGTAACCAGTCCCAAACAGGTAAGCCCTCCGCGGTGCCGCGAAGTAAGCCCGAATGACAATGTGTATTGATTAAACCTGGCATCAACAATCCATCGGGATAATGCTCATGTATCGCATCTGGAAACTGCTTTAAAAGATCTTCTCGCTTCCCAATCGCTTGAATCACTTGGCCGTTGACTAATACTGCCCCATCTTGAATATAGTCTAAGGACGAATTCATGGTTAATACATGGCCTGCACTCAGTAATTTCATTCATTTGCTCCTTTGAACATTGTGTTATCGGCCAAAATTAAGGGCTGAAGGTTTTCCCAAGTGAAGCTGGTAAATTCAGTTTTAGATGTTTTTTATTACGAGAAATAAGCACTAAGACCGCAATCGTTGCCACATATGGAAGTGCAGAAAGCAATTCATTCGGCACATTTAAACCTAATGCTTGAGCATGGAACTGCAGGATCGTCACGCCACCAAATAGATAAGCTCCGAGCATTAAACGGGTAGGTTTCCATGTTGCAAAGACCACCAATGCAATCGCAATCCACCCCCGACCTGCCACCATGTTCTCAATCCACATCGGCGTATAGACTGTTGATAAAAATGCGCCACCTACTCCAGCCATAGCACCACCAAAAAGAACCGCACAGTAGCGAATCGCTAAGACGTTATAGCCCATAGCATGCGCACTTTCTGGTGACTCGCCCACTGCTTTGAGTAGCAGACCAAGGCGAGTTTTTGTGAGTACCCACCAAATAATCACAAAAGCCAACATGGACAAATACACAACATAGTTATGCTGAAATAAAATAGGCCCTAATACAGGTATTTCACTTAAAAGCGGGATGTCTAAACCCTGTAAGCCGGGCAATGCCATGCTCACGTAGTTTTGTCCTATAAATGCTGAAATTCCGATACCGAAAATTGTGAGTGCTAAACCGCAAGCGGACTGGTTAGTACTTAAAGAGAGGGTAAAAAATGCAAAAATCAGTGCCATCAATGTGCCTGCAAGGCCACCGACCATTAAGGCACTTGCAACACTCGCATCGTACTGTGCAGCGAAGGCAAAGCCAGCGATAGCACCAACCAACATCATACCTTCTACACCGAGGTTTATGACCCCTGTCCGTTCTGCGACTAATTCACCAAGACCTGCAAAAATGAGTGGCGTTGCTGCGGCGATCGTGCCAGCTAAAATGGCTGTAATTTCAATGCTCATACATTTCTCCTCAATCTAAGCCGTAGTCGCTTGACGATCTGTCAGCGTTTTATTTTTTTTCGGTGCAAAACGATAGCGGTTTTCAATCAAGGCATCTGAAGCTAAAAGGAAAAATAACAATAAGCCTTGGAAGATACCTGTAATCGCAACCGGAAGTTGCAGCTGCATTTGTGCCATTTCCCCGCCCAAATAAATCAGTGCCATCAATAAACCTGAAAGAACGATTCCAATTGGGTTTAAACGACCTAAATACGCCACAATAATGGCTGCATAACCATAGCCAGGAGAAATGTTTGGATTTAACTGTCCAATAGGCCCTGCAACTTCACAGATGCCTGCAATCCCCGCCATCAATCCAGATAAACCTAAACTGAGCCAAATGGCCTTTTTAGATGAAAACCCTGCATATTTCGCGGCCAATGGTGCTTGCCCACTTACTTCAAGTTTGTAAGCAGTTAAACTTTTACGGATAAAAATCCCAAATATCACCACGGCAATGATCGTAATGAAAATAGATGCATTGACTCGAGTCCCTTCCCAAATTAAGGGTAATGTCGCAGACTCACTGAACATGACTGATTGTGGAAAATTCATGCCATCAGGATCACGCCACGGCCCATTGACCAGATATAAAAGAACAAATAAGGCCACATAATTCATCATGAGCGTCGTCAGGGTTTCTTCAGCATTAAAGTGCGTTTTGAGTAATGCCGGAATGAGTCCCCACAATGCGCCACCAATTGCCCCCATCAGCACCATGAGCGGCAAAATCCACCACCCCATTTGTTCGTGAAATAAAATTGCGATTCCGCCACCAAAAATAGCGCCCATGGTCAGCTGACCTTCGGCCCCGATGTTGAATAATTTGGCACGAAAACCAATGGCTAAACCCAACGCAATTAAAATCAGGGGTGAAGCTTTAATCGCAAGTTCACTTAAGCTATAGATCGAGGTTAAAGGCTCGATAAAAAAGATATACAGCGCATTGAGCGGATCAACACCTAAGGCTAAAAATAACAGACTGCCCACCACCAACATTGCCAAAAGCGCAATAATCGGAGACAGCCATTTCATCATTTGAGAGGGATGCTCTCTAGGTTCTAATAAATGCATGGATTTATCCTTTCATTGCTAGGCATGTGCCTGATTCAGAGACATTTCTGTAGAGTTTGAAGTATTGGAAATACCCGACATCAATAGACCAATTTGCTCGGCATTGGTATCCGTGGTTTTCATCGGTTTTGACAATTGCCCTGCGGCAAGTACACAAATTCTGTCGCTAATCTCAAACAGTTCTTCTAATTCTTCAGAGATCACCAATATTGCGACCCCTTGGCGTGATAGATCGATCAGGGTTTGTCGAATAAACATTGCTGCGCCTACATCAACGCCCCATGTTGGTTGCGATACAATCAGCACTTTGGGGTTTTGTAGAATTTCACGTCCGACAATGAATTTCTGTAAATTCCCGCCCGAAAGTGATCGAGCTTCAGCATCAGCACCTGAGGCTTTGACGCCAAACTTTTCAATACACTGCTCTGCAAAGGCGCGCATTTTTGTAAAATTGATTAGCCCCCAATCGCTTAATTCTTTACGAAAAGCGGTTAATAAACCGTTTTGTGACAGCGTCATATTTGGAACAGCACCTCGTCCCAAACGCTCTTCAGGTACAAAGCCCAACCCTTGATCACGGCGCAGTCCTGCACTTTGCAGTGAAATATCGACACCTTGAAAAACAATGCTGCCTTTTACTGAAACTTGCTCACCTGAAAGTAAAGACAGCAGTTCCGCTTGGCCATTGCCCGAAATACCTGCAATTCCTAAAATTTCACCACCATACAAATCCAGTTGGATATGTTTGAGCGACACCCCAAATGGATCTTCAGATTCGTAATTCAAATCATCAACAGAGAAAAGCTGTTGTTTTTGACCAGAAAAATCCACATGTTGGTAAGTTAGCAAATCTCGACCAATCATTAAACGCGCTAAGTCACTGGTTGACTGATCTTTTGGATAGACATGTCCTGTCACCAGACCGTTTCTTAAGATCGTCGCTTCATCACAAAGTTCTTTAATTTCATGTAATTTATGACTGATATATAAAATAGATACGCCCTGAGAAGCCAGTAATTTCAAGGTTTTAAATAATTGCTTGACCGCCTGAGGTGTAAGTACCGATGTCGGCTCATCTAAAATGATTAAGGATGGATTTTGTAATAAACAGCGAATAATTTCGACGCGTTGACGCTCACCCACTGACAAAGAAAAGACTTCACGACGTGGGTCTACACGTAATCCATATTGTTCAGACACGGCAACGATACGTTCATGCAATTGTTTTAAATCTACTTTTTCATCGAGTCCCAACAGAATATTTTCAGCAACGGTTAAGGTTTCAAATAGTGAAAAATGTTGATAAACCATACCAATACCCAGCTTTCTTGCGGCTGATGGGCTATCAATATTGACCTCTTTGCCATTCCAAATGACTTGGCCTTCATCTGCACGTGTTGCCCCATAAATGATCTTCATCAGGGTACTTTTACCCGCACCGTTTTCTCCCAAAATGGCGTGGATGGCACCGGGCTGAACCGTTAAATGAATTTGATGATTGGCTTTGAGTGAGTTATAGCTCTTGCAAATATTAATGAGCTCAAGACGAGGAATGACATTTTTATGCTCAGCTCGATCGAATGGGGTCGCAGGTTCTTGTTGAAATGCATTCATAACTTAAGCTCTCTTCAACGTAAATTTATAGGACCAAAAGTGAGATGCACTTTTGGTCACAGCTTGTATGTTTCAAAATTATTTAGGTAAAACCCCTTCTACGCCTTTCACGTAATAATTCATTTTGTTGAGATCAGCATCAGTCATGTTTTTACCTTGAGCGAGCGCTAAACTGCCATCTTGTTTATATACAGGGCCTGCAAATGGATGTAATTTTCCAGTTTGAATTGCGGTTTGTACGCTTAAGGCTTTTTGCTTAACAGCAGGTGCTAAAAATGGTGCAAAGGCTTCAATTTTGACCGCATCTTGTTTCACGCCATACCAAATTGCACTTGGTTTCCATGTTTTATTTGCGACTTGCTGCATGACTGGGGTATAGATTTTTTCCCAGTGCAACACTGAAGCCGCCAATTGTGCTTTAGGTCCAAACTTGCTCATATCTGAGTCCCAACCAAAGGCATATACGCCTTTTTGTTGTGCTGCTTGCACCACGGCTGGAGAATCCGTGTTTTGCATCAACACATCTGCTTTTTGAGAAATCAGTGCTAAAGCTGCATCACGTTCTTTGCCTGGGTTAAACCATGAATTGACCCAAATCACTTTGGTTTTAATTTTAGGATTGACGCTTTGTGCACCACGTGTGTAAGCATTGATATTACGTATAACTTCTGGAATTGGAAATGAACCAACGACACCTAAGATGTTGCTTTTCGTTTGCTGTCCTGCGACAACACCGAGCATGTATGCACCTTCATAAGTACGTACGTCATAAACCCCAAGATTTTTGCCTTGTTTATAACCTGTCGCATGCATAAAGACGGTATTTGGAAATTGTTTTGCCACTTTTTCCATTTGGTTCATATAACCAAAAGACGTCCCAAAAATAACTTTATTGCCCTGTTGCGCTAAATTTCGGATTACACGTTCGGCATCGGCGGTTTCAGGGACATTTTCAATATGTGTGGTTGTATATTTTCCAGCTAAGGCCTTTTGAGCTTTAATGCGCCCCTGATCATGTGAATAGGTCCATCCATGATCACTAGTTGGGCCAATGTATACAAAGGCTGCTTTATCTGCGGCGTGTAGCTGAGTTATCAAGCCTGCACCACAGAGACCTGCTGCGCTAAATATCAGTGCCATTTTTTTTAAACGGCTTACAAAGCTTTTCTGTTGCATCATTTCGTTCCACCTAAAACATTAAAAACTTGATCTAATTTATAAAAAGCTAAAATTATTCTGCATAAATGCGATTTTCTATTTATAGTTAGCAAATATCGTTCCAATATTTATTTTAAAATAAAAATATATTTTAAATAAAATTGAATAATTAAAATAAAGGTGAATTTATATATATAAATCGAATCCATGAATTTTATTTAAAAGATTATTATTTAATAACCCGAATCGCGGATAAGAAATTGACTTGAAAAATATGAGGACTAGAGCCATCAGTTGAGTTACCACACAAAACTCACAACTCTATCCTCATGTTTAATAGTACCGAATTATTTTGCGTAATTGA
>NZ_VOYF01000013.1:0-123486 GCF_013420775.1 Acinetobacter sp. YH01010
AGTCGTTTGAATGATTTCTTCTTGGTCTACGTGCCATAAAATACTCCATATATTGATGTTTATAACATCATTTGGGGAGCAAAATATCACTTATAAGTGTTGTTCAAATTTCCTGATCCACCTCTATCCACTGAGCATGTGCTTTGCTTGCAAACTAAATTCCTTTTGCTTTTTTATTTTTACAGCTTTATTTTGAACACATTACCCAAACCAGTTTGCAATTTTTTGTATTTATTTCTTTAATAATTTCATTAACTTAAAACTTGAATATTTTAGTCTGCTTTTTCATTATAAATGACTCGCACTCATCTAACAGTGGCAGAAAAAACAAGACATTTTGATGCTTTTGATCAATCCACCCATCGTCTATGCCTTAAGCTATTCATCCCTGCTCATTAGATAAAAAAAAGAGCCTCAAATGAGGCTCTTTTTTAGCTTTCACAAATTATGCATTCGTTTCAGCAGGAATTTTTGGATAGCTTACGCCACCCATTTGTTCCGCAATACGCAATACTTGGCAGCTATAACCCACTTCGTTATCGTACCAAACATAAGCAGTTAAACGGTTACCAGAAGTGATTGTCGCTTGAGCGTCAAATACACCTGCGGTACGTGAACCGATAAAGTCAGACGATACAACTTCAGTTGAGTTTGTATAACCGATTTGACCTTGAAGGTTAGAGTTGATTGAAATTTGGCGAATGTATTCATTCACTTCTTCACGATCAACATCTTGACCTAAAGTAAGGTTCAAAATTGCAAGAGATACGTTTGGAGTAGGTACACGTACTGAGTTACCAGTCAATTTACCTTGAAGCGCAGGAAGTGCTTTAGCAACAGCTTTAGCAGCGCCTGTTTCAGTAATAACCATGTTCAATGTTGCAGCACGGCCACGACGGTCAGCTTTATGGTAGTTGTCGATTAAGTTTTGGTCGTTCGTGAACGAGTGAACTGTTTCAACGTGACCATTGATCACTGTGTACTTGTCGTTTAACACTTTAAGTGTTGGTGTGATCGCGTTTGTTGTACAGCTTGCAGCAGAGATGATTGTATCTTCATCAAGGATGTCAGCTTGGTTCACACCGTATACAACGTTCTTCATGTCACCTTTACCAGGTGCAGTTAGAATTACACGTGCAGCGCCAGCGCATTTAAGGTGCTGTGCAAGACCTTCAGAATCACGCCATTTACCTGTGTTATCGATTACAAGTGCATTGTTAATACCGTAAGCAGTGTAATCAACTTCAGATGGGTTAGACGCATAGATCACTTTGATGAAGTTACCGTTAGCAATGATTGCTTCGTTTTCTTCATCAACAGAAATTGTACCTGCGAATGGACCATGAATAGAGTCACGACGTAACAAAGACGCACGTTTTTCTAAGTCACCGTCAGATGATTTACGAACAACGATTGCTTTAAGGTTAAGACCACGGCCTAAACCAGATTGGCTGATCATCAAACGTGCAAGGATACGACCAATACGACCGAAACCGTAAAGTACAACATCACGGTTTTCAACGTTAGTTGCATTGCCTTCAAGTGATTTCACAGCGTCAGCAACGAATGCGTCAACATCACCGCCTTTTTCTTTGAACTCAACAGCAAGTTTGCCAAGATCAATTTCAGCAGTACCGATGTTTTCGATTTTCGCTAAAGCTTCAAGAATTGGGAAAGTGTTCACAACTGAAAGTTCAACGTCAAGTACGCGAGTACGACGATGCGCTTTAAGAATTTGGATAACCGAACGGTTAATTAAAGAACGACCGTATACTGTAGCTACGATGTTTTTTTCACGATATAACTGACCCACTAGGGCAATCATACGTTCCGCGATTTCTTCACGGTTTTTCCAGCGACCTTGGTGCTCTGCATGTAGGGCAACGATAGTGTCTTTGCTCACAGATACGTCCTCTAATTAATTGTAAATCTAAGCATAAATTTCAAAACCCCACAATTGTAATGGAAAACTGAAAATTAATGAATCTAAAAGCAGATTTGGACAAGGTTATTTTGTTATATATTCACTATCAATTTTCAAAATAATCATGATTAGTATTATGATTTTATAGCCGAAAGTTGAAAAACCGGCTTTTTCGCAGATTTTTGTCACAAAATTTCAAATGTAGTTTTATCAACCAGATCTCAGCACATTTAGCTCAAAGATGAACGAATATTTATATTTTTCAAATTGTGCTGTTTTTTTATTTTGCTCAATTTATAGTATTTTTACTGATGTTAAGCTCGTAATAATAATTTCACATTTTTAAATGATTTTTAAAACTATTCGACGGAGTCTTACATCTGAGGTTTGAATCAAGGGTTTAGCCTTCAGCTGGAGGTACTCTTACGAAACGTTGTTTCTCATTTGGCAAAATGAGAAGCATGCTTCGTAAGGAAACAATCTTGCGGAGCAATGCTCCTCACCGCAAAACTCGTTCACTACCGTCAATTTATTCAAAGTATCGCAAAAACATTTTTTATTAGAAGTAACCTTATCTCAGACAATTGCGGATGACATTACCGCGTATCGTTCTTTTATTTGAATCAAATTACGCCTCTAATGTTACTGCCTAACATTAGTTTTAAAGTCAGATCAATATTTAAAATTCTGTTAATTTTTCAGATTCTCAGCAAACTTTTCCAGATTAAAATCAAAGAAATTTGCACTCAGCTCTAATATTTTCGGAAGTGCATTTAAACTATTCTCTCCAGCACTAATCGCAAAATATCTCTGATCACTAAAAGATCGCACGTTTAAGGCATTTTCACATGGCTCAAAATCGAGATTGACGAGCTGTGACGCATGTTCCTTCAGCAACATTAAAACCTGCATATAAGTTTGTCGTTTTTTTTGCTGCTGCGCTTTTAAAGCATCGGCTTCAAGGCTTTCATAATCCCCTGTTTTCGTCATGCGTTTGGAAAATCCAACATGCGCGCCATGGGTACCCATATTTTCTACAGTTGCTTCTGTAGCAAAGATCTTCTGTTGATCATCGACCGACTGCAAGAGCGCCTTCAGCGCCGTATGAATTTGCTGTGACTGATGATGATGAAACTCCCACTCATCTTCGTTTTGAACATTAAAAATGTGCGTACACCGTTTCAACAACAGTACTTGCCAAGCCTGTAGTTGAAGTCGCAGTCGTTTCAACTCCAAACTTGCCTCAAACTTAGGGCAACTACTCAAGACATTTAGACTCGTGATGAGCTTTTGAGATATTTGCATGCAATGAAAAAAGACAAAATCATGCTGTATCTGCTCACTTAGTTGAAATTGAACAGTCTGATGTAATGGCTTCAAAATCAATTCATTGAACTGCTGCTCAAAAGCAGGTAAAACCGTCGCCAATTGTTGAGTGGCATCCTCTACATGCAGCATCAAAAGTAGATGCTTATCTACCCGTATATGGAGTTGCTGCATTAAATTTTGTAGATCTAAATGTATAAAACCTGCAATGGATGCTAGCTTTGACACTTGAATTTTTAATTGTTCTATTTGCTGATTCTCTAAAGCAGTAGTTAAATCTATGGCCACCCCATCAAAAACGTCGTCTGCTAAAGCGTCATTGTGCTTTGTCGATAAAAACCGTGTAGCGGAATACTGCGTCGTCCAATCTAAATCAGGCGACAAAATATAAATAAACTCAGATGTTTGTACGATTTGTAAATATCTCGTTTTTTGTTCACGCTTTAAATAGTATTTAAAAATCGGATGTTGCCAAATCTCAGACGATTTCGGGATAGTGGCATCAAAAAATTGCCCCAACATATGTGACTTTAAGAAAATTTCGATCAAGAAAATTTTGACTTGCTGGGCAGTGAGTTCACGTGCATCACTCGGCGCAATCAAATCCATTTTACGGATGATTTGTGCAGCATTTAAAATGAAATGCCGATGTAATACGTTTTTTTCATGCTGTAATTCAAAATCTTCTTCGGCATCTATTTTATTGATATAGGCTAGGTTTTCTTCTAATTTTTGCGCAACTTGAATACTCATTGTCAATGTTCGAAGTTCTTCGAGCTGTGTTGCCAAATACTGTGCATGCTCACGCATGACATCATATTTTAATACTTTCATCAACATGCCCAAATTCATCGGCACATCAAGTTGATACGACCGTGATGAAGACTCCCAACGAATACCTTTTTGCGATAACACCTGCTGTATCTGCGCTAAATTGGATTGATCAAGATCAGTGCATACTTCAGACACAATACTCCGCCAATGCTGATCCAACACAGGCTCTAGCTGTAAAAGTTTAGCGCTTAGATGAAATGGGACAACCACTGACTGCTTCCTGTATCTTGGTTTTTTAATCAATCTTTTATCGATTTCAGTTTATTTTTATCTAAAATAAATATTTTTGTACACCATCATTCAATGCTGTTCTTCCTAAACAATGAATTGAATCATGGTGTGTTTTAGTTTTATAAGTTTAAGATTTTCTTAAAAAACAGCAAGCGTTAATTGTGAACTGATCAATTTATCGTACCAATATTTTCAGTCTAAGAATCGATTCGATCATTTAACGCTTTTACATTTTTAGCTAACGCACGTTCATTTTGCTTTTGTTTAAACAGATGCAAGATGCCTTCTATCACCAATAACAAAACGGCACCCCAAATTGGAATATAGGTCAGCCATTCTTCTGCTTCTACTCGCTCTCCCAATGCGATCGATGCAAATGCTAACAACACAGGTTCTAAATAACTCAACAAACCAAAAATCACAAATGGCAGATAGCGACTCGCCAACATATAGCTACCTAAGCCAAGCGCACTCAGAAAACCAAGTCCTAAAACCGCCAAAATCAGATGCGGGAATAACGACATCAGCGCTAAACTATCGCTATGAATAAATCCTAAATAAAATGCTACAGGCAGAATTAAGCAAAGATCCCACCAAAAACCACCCAAATGATCAGTTTTAAAGGTACGACGTAAAAAGAAATAAATTGGATAAGCCACAGCGACATAAACAGTTTCCCACGCGATACTGCCAATACGCCAAATTTCATGGCCGACACCTAAAATTGCCAGTGCCACGGCAGCCATCTGCCATTTAGAAAGTTTTTCTTTATACAGCACACGTCCGACCAGAACCATCACTAAAGGCAGTAGAAAATATCCCAAAGAAACTTCTAGTCCACGGCCATTAATCGGCCCCCACAAAAACAACCAAAGCTGTGTAGTACATAAAAAAGAACTGATGATTAACCAAATCAGAAAGATCGGCTGTTTAACCACTCGCCAAAAAATTTCACTGACTTTGTTTAAATCTTTCATCCACCACATAAATAAGGTTAAAAATGGTAAGGTCGCCAACATGCGCCATGCAAAAGTTTGCTCGCTATCTAGAGGTTTTAAAAAGATGGTAAAGAAATACAAAATACCAAAAGTGACCGATGCCAATACAGACAATGCAACGCCTTTATACATCTTTCACTCCAGTCCAAATGACTACATAATCTTGATATTTTACTTGATCAATCAAGCTTTTCGCATGGACATTCTAGCAAATAAAAAACCATGCACAGGCATGGTTTTTTAGCATTTGTTCAAATATTTAGGTTTATGGTTTTACTGTCTGCTTGGTATGAATAATATCTGATAAGTCATAACCGACAGATTGAGCATAATTCAGATATTCCTGAATCACTTCCTGATCTGGATGAGCCGAACGAGAAAGAACCCACATATATTTACGACGTGGCTCACCCACCAAAACTGTTTGATAGTCTTCATCGGCTTTGAGTACCCAATAATCACCACGCCCCACAGGCAACCAACGAATGGCTTCTGGTAAGAAACTAACTTTTAATTTCGAGTTAAACGGTGCATTTTGTACAAATGCCTCGCCTATTGATTGCTTCTTGGTACCATCTTTAGATACACAGCGATTATTTACATTAATGTTGCCATTTTCATTTAGCGTGTAAACCGCAATCACATCACGGTCACAGCTTTTTTGAAAAACCATAGGCTTACGAGCTACTTCATACCACATACCTAAATAACGATCGAGCTCGACTTTTTCCACAGTCTGTAACGGTTTCGTCTGTGCATAGGCCATTGTGGCTGCACCCAAACCAATTAACACTGCTGCACCAAGTGCAATTTTTGCGAGTTTAAAACCAGCTTTCGGAAGATTCGTTGTTGTCATTTTTATGCCTCATTTCGCTGCAAAATTATCGATAAAATAAAGTAGATTCTTTTCTCGTGATTTTACTCTAGCGGAAAAAATTGCTCTAAAAATCATTTTCTTGTCTGAATTATGTATGTCATTCAAACAATATTCCGCATCTTGTCTAACAAAATTATGAAATCATCTGTGCTTTTAAACGCAAGATTTCATCGCGTAAACGAGCCGCTTGTTCAAACTGTAATTCCTTAGACGCTTTTAGCATTTCTTTTTCCAACTTATTCATATGTTTTGCCAGAAGTTTTGGATCCGACATCAAATGACGTTCATCTGCAGTTAATGCCTTGGCCTGATCTGAAATTTTTTCATCGATTTCATCATCTGTCAGCACTTCACCTGTATCAATATCATTGACGTTTTGACGCACTGCACTGCGTGGCGTAATGCCATGTTCAAGGTTAAATGCAATCTGTAAATTACGACGACGATCCGTTTCATCAATGGCTTTTTGCATGGAGTCAGTCATACGATCTGCATATAAAATCGCTTTACCGTTTAAGTTACGCGCTGCACGACCAATGGTTTGAATCAAAGAACGCTCAGAACGCAAGAAGCCTTCTTTGTCTGCATCTAAAATGGCGACTAGAGACACTTCTGGCATATCTAAGCCTTCGCGCAGTAAGTTAATCCCAACAATTGCATCGTATACACCCGAACGCAATTCATGGATAATTTTAGTGCGCTCAACAGTGTCAATATCAGAATGTAAATAAGCGACCTTAATACCATATTCTTTCAAATATGAAGTTAAATCTTCTGCCATACGTTTGGTTAATGTCGTAACCAATACACGCTCATTTAAGTTTTTACGATTATTAATTTCTGACAATACATCATCCACTTGCGTTAACACTGGACGAATTTCAATTTCAGGGTCGACCAAACCTGTGGGTCGAACCACTTGCTCAACGACTTGTTCAGACTTTTCCATTTCATAATGTGCAGGCGTTGCACTGACATAAATGGTCGAAGGAATAATCCGCTCCCATTCTTCAAATTTCATTGGGCGGTTATCAAGCGCACTTGGTAAACGAAAACCGTAATTGACCAAATTTTCTTTACGTGAACGGTCACCTTTATACATAGCCCCAATTTGCGGTACGGTAACGTGCGATTCATCAATGATTAATAAAGCATCATCAGGTACATAATCAAACAAAGTCGGAGGTGCTTCACCAGAAGGACGGCCAGACAAGTGGCGTGAATAGTTTTCAATACCATTGGTATAGCCAAGCTGCTGCATCATCTCTAAATCATAACGTGTACGTTGTTCGATACGCTGTGCTTCGAGTAATTTATCATTTGCACGAAAGAATCCTAGTCGTTCTGCGAGTTCTTCACGAATCGTTCCAATTGCACGCTGTAAATTATCTTTAGGTGTTACATAATGGCTTTTTGGGTAAATAGTAATACGTGGCACTTTACGCACCATTCTGCCTGTCAATGGATCAAACCATCGAACTGAATCAACTTCATCATCAAATAACTCTATTCGAATGGCATTTTGATCAGATTCAGCAGGAAAAATATCAATAATTTCACCACGAATACGGTATGTGCCCCGTAAAAATTCGAGTTCATTTCGGGTGTATTGCATTTCCACCAAACGACGGATGATATCATCACGGCTAATACGGTCTCCTTCCACGATATGCAGAAGCATACTCATATAAGCATTGGGATCACCCAGACCATAAATAGCTGAAACTGACGCTACAATAATTGCATCACGTCGCTCTAATAATGCCCGTGTTGCCGAAAGACGCATTTGGTCGATATGATCATTAATCGATGAGTCTTTTTCAATAAAAGTATCTGAAGATGGAACATAGGCTTCGGGTTGATAATAGTCATAATAACTGACGAAGTATTCCACGGCATTATGCGGAAAGAAGGCTTTAAACTCGCCATAAAGCTGCGCAGCTAAAGTTTTATTATGCGCCATAATAATCGTTGGACGTTGCGTGCGTGCTATCACATTTGCCATGGTATAGGTTTTACCTGAACCTGTTACCCCTAAGAGCAACTGATCATGCATTCCTTTTTCAATCCCCTTCACCAATTTCTCAATCGCTTGAGGCTGATCACCTGCCGGCTGATATTGTGTTACCAGTTCAAAAGGCTGTTCCTGCATCACACTCTTCTTCAACAGTTTTATATGGCTTTATTATGAGGGCAAAGTTGCACAAAACAACGCTAAATTTATGTAAATACCAGAGGCGTGTACGGACTGTAAAATTATAATTCAACATAAACCCATAGATTTTTTTCATGTTTGAAAAATAATTCGCCTGATTTCGCATGTTTTTCTTGAGGAAACTCTTGGCTCTAAAAAAACTCAAGAATAAAGCGTTCATTTATCCCTTATTGATACTTGACCTATATAAATTTCACCTGCAACATGAACAAAAGGACGCCACAGATCAAACTTATGACTTACCAATATCATGACGAAAGTATTGTTAAAAACCTACCCGAAGATACTATTTTTGTTTTTGGCAGCAATATGGCAGGTCAACATACTGGCGGTGCAGCGCGTACTGCCCTAGAGCATTTTGGTGCAATGAATGGTATTGGTCGTGGATGGGCTGGTCAAAGTTTTGCTATTCCAACGATGAATGAGCATTTACAACAAATGCCATTGTCTCAGATTCAACATTATGTTGATGATTTTAAAATCTATACCAAGAATCATCCGAAGACCAAATATTTCATTACTTCGATTGGCTGTGGTGTCGCTGGCTATAAAGTTGAAGAAATTGCTCCCATGTTTAAGGGGATTTCTAGAAATGTTATTTTTCCAATTTCATTCCGTCCTTTCGTTGAAAAAGCTTTACCTAAACTTACTTCGAAACTTCTACATACAATTTTTCAAGACTCGGTAATTTTTGCACCTTCGGCAGATGAATTGGTTGATGTTCTGGCCTTAACAGATAATGAAAAAAGTCTTGCGAAAATTGTGCTGAATACCCAAATGTACCCGACAGATAGCAATGGTCGTGACCGTATTTTTGAAATTGAAGATATTTTGCATGCCCTGAATGGGAAAATATTTGAGTTTCAAAGTAATTCTGAAGGCCCGATGATGTTTGGCGGCGTCATTTTAGCCCTACTTGAACTGTACAATATCAATGAAAAAGATTTCATCGATGTTTGGAAAGCTGAACGTGAAATCGCTGCACCAAAGCCTGAAAATAAAGCCCGTAAAGCCAGCCGCTAAAGGCTCTTTTCACCACATTTGAAACACCCAAAAAGCCAATGTCCATATTGGCTTTTTTTCTACGGTTGATTAATGGCTTTTAGCGACTTAAGTCACATTAAAAATAAAGTTTATTTTACATATCACATTATTTTAATATCATTTTTTTTCATCTTATACTACATGCTGTAATTATCATGAAGAATGACGAGCACATAAAATAGACATGCTAGATTCTCCTTTTTTTGAGCTATCCCCCATTGCCATGTGGCTTGAAGATTACAGTGAAGTCAAAAAACAATTTGATCTCTGGCGTCAGCAAGGTGTGCAGGATCTCTCCACTTTTCTTCAACAAGATGAATCACGTATTCTGCAATGTGCGAGAAAAATAAAACTCTTACAGGTCAACGCAAAAACGTTGGAACTTTATCAAGCACGTGACTTTGAACATTTATGTCAAAACCTTGATTTAGTTTTTCAGGCGGAGATCTGTCAAACACACATTAGAGAATTGGTTGCATTATGGAATGGTGAAACACATTTTTCCCATTCTGCCGTGAACTATACGCTCAATGGACAACGCCTAGACATTCAACTCAAAGGCATCGTGCTACCGAGTCATGAGCAGGATTTATCTGCCGTTTTAATTACGACTGAAGATATCACCTCTTATACTGAAGCTTGCCGTTTACAAGAACAAAGTCGTCATTTGGCAGAAGCGCGTTTTCATTATTCTCCAACCTCACTTTGGGTCGAAGATTTTAGCCGGATTAAAATCAAATTAGATCAGCTACGCGCTTTAGAAATCGAAGACTTTGTCACTTTTTTGGATGTTCATCCCGATTTTGTACAAGAGTGCATTAAAGAAATACTGATCGTTGACGTCAATCAAGCCACGCTTGATTTATTTGGCGCTCCGAACAAAGAAATATTGCTCAAAAATGTACATAAAGTATTTGCCAAAGAGATGCTTCAAACATTTAAAGAACAGTTGATTGAACTTTGGAATGGTAATTTACATCATCAACGTGAAGCTATAAATTATGCACTTGATGGCAGTATTCGCCACGTCTTACTACAATTTACTGTATTTCCCGATTATCTTGATGATTGGAGCACCGTGCAGGTTGCCTTAACCGATATTACTGCACGTAAAAAGGCTGAAAATTATCTTGAGTATTTAGGTAAACACGACGTACTGACCAAACTCTATAATCGTTCATTTTATATAGCAGAACTCAAGCGTCTCGAACGCAATCAATTACGTCCTGTTTCTTGTATTTTTATTGATTTAAATGGACTAAAAGAACTCAATGACAGTATTGGGCACGATGCTGGTGACAGTATCCTCAGACGTCTGGGCAACATTTTAAACCAACTTATTCAGCATACGCCCTATTCTGCTTCGCGCATTGGCGGTGATGAATTTGTCATTCTATTACCGGGTGCAGATGATGCAGCATTGCAAAACTGTTTACAAAGTTTGAATGAGTTGTTATTGGTCGATAACCAATTTTATTCTAATCAACCGATGAGTATATCGATTGGTTCTGCCACCAATATCTTGAATGAGCGAATGGAAGATATGCTTAAACATGCTGATCTTGACATGTATCGTCAGAAGAAAAAGTATTATCTCAATAAAGACCGTAGAATTCAGTCTGAAATACGCACTTAACATCAATAATTTGCAATAAAAAAGCCATGGTTTTAATCATGGCTTTTTTATTTAAATCTCTTAACGCTTACCCATCGAACGACGTGTACCGCGTGGTGGCATCCAAGTACGGTCAGCATAACGCTGAGGTTTTGGACGCATGTCTTCAAAGATTTCATCCGAAGCATTATCTTCAGCTTTTTTAATCGGAAAAGGCAAATTGACTAAAGCCTTTTTCTTGGGAGGGTTTTGCGTACTCATACGAATAACTCAATTGAATCTGGCGCTATTGTACAAAAAAAATGGTTTTGGTGTAAAAGGCTTTGAGTGATTAGAATCGATTGGCATATAAAGACTCAATGATCAGCTATGAATTTTATATCTATAGAGGACAACAGCACAAAAAAGTGCTTTGAATATGGTCGTTTTAAACTATTTTATTGACCCAAATCAACTAATACGCTGTCACTTATGTCAATAAATATTGAATATTTACAAATAGATAAACCATTTCTAAATTTCAAAAAAATTAGATTTTTTTACACAAATACCTAATTAAAGCCCTCAAATAATACAAATCATCAAAAATGTTACAGGATTATTACGTTTATTCTTGTTTTCTATAACATTTTTTACGCACTAATTTTGAATAATGAGCACTTAGAAAAATTATTATCAATTTACGGACATGGAGTCCTTTAAAATGAAAAAAAGTGTATTGTGCATTGCTGCTTCTATGGCTGCCCTACCTATGCTCAGTCATGCAGACTCACCATATTTTAGTTTAAAAGATGGCGATGGCTTCAAACGTTTTTCTGTCTCTGTTGGTGCTCTACATGTTATGCCACAAGGTAAAGCACAACCATTCCATGTTGATACATCAGTAAAAAATGGTGAAACAGCCAAAGTTGGTGATATTTCAATTGACGCAGTAAAAGCCAATATGGATCCTGCTATGGATCCAAACATTTCTACTTGGTTTGTCGGTTTGCTCGATAAATTAGGTACGAGTACCTTACCAGCAGGGCTAAGCGGTACTGCTGAAATTAATGGCCTACAAAGTTGGGATAACCAAGGTACTGGCCTTGAAGCCGATGATGTAACCACACTAGGCATCATGACCAACTATTTCTTTACTGATAACATTTCTTTAGAAATGAAAGCCGGTATCCCACCTGAGGTAGACCTAAACGGCAAAGGAAAAATTTATGCGCCATTTGCAGCTATTGCGACACCTGAGTTAGGTATTATCGACCTACCTGAAATCGCAATGAAGAATAGTTTGCTGATTACAGATTTAGAAGCCTACGGCCCAGCGGCATCTGCTCGTGCATGGACCCCCGCTGCAGAAATCCAATATCACTTCGGTAAAACTGGCGTCAATAAATTCCGTCCCTATGTGGGTCTAGGCGTAATGTATGCATACTTTAATGAACTAGAAATTAATCCACGTACAGAAAAAGACCTGATTGCTGCTGGACATATGATTGCCAATATTAAAGAAGGCAATGCTGGTGCCGCACTTGACGGTAAACCAAGTAAAGCTAAGCCAAAAGTTGAGTTAGAAGCTTCTGATGCTTTTGCTCCTGTTGTGACAGCTGGTTTTACTTATGACTTCAACGACAAATGGTTTGCTGTGGGTTCTGTCAGCTATGCACACCTACAGAATGAAACCACCATTACCGTTACAGATGCGACACATGGTGAACTGATCAAATCTAAAGCCGATATTGAAGTAAATCCAATTCTTGCGTATGCAGGTATCGGTATGCGTTTCTAATTAATAACCTAAATATAAAAAGACGGCTACAGCCGTCTTTTTTATTAGGCTACATATGGTCTTTTATTCTGAGATATCTTTTCAATCTCATTTAGACACTTTTGAATTTCTGCTGTGTCAATTTCCTTTATTCATCCATAGTTACCTATAAAAAAAATTTATTGTTTGGTGAATTAAATTTAATCGCAACTCTGCGTTTATTCGAATACCATTGGATTAAATTTAAAGAATGTAGCCTGCTGTATGTCTGATACTCGTTTCTCAAAGCCCCTGATTTACATGCTCATTGGCAGTGCTATTATTTTGGCATTGTCTTTAGGGGTGCGTCATGCATTTGGCCTCTATCTCGTGCCGATGAGTGATGAATTTGGTTGGGGACATAACGTTTTTAGCCTTGCCATTGCCATGCAAAACTTAATTTGGGGTGCTGTACAGCCAATTACTGGGGCTTTTGCAGATAAATATGGCAGTAAGATCGTGGTCGCCGTCGGGGGTGCATTATATGCCCTAGGGCTATTACTCATGGCCATCAGCTCTACCGGTTTACTTCTTAATTTAAGCGCAGGTTTAATCCTGGGTTTGGCTCTCTCAGCCACATCATTTCCAGTATTACTTTCTGCCGTAGGACGTGCAGCGCATCCAGACAAACGTAGTTTAGCCATGGGTATTGCCAGTGCAGCAGGTTCTTTTGGTCAGTTCATTATGCTGCCCTCTACATTACTGCTATTGCAAAAATTGGGTTGGTCTTCGGCTTTGGTGGTCAGCGCCATTTTAATTGCGCTTATTATTCCTTTAGCTTGGATGCTAAAAGCACCAATGTATGTTGCACCAAATGCAACTAATACGCATGAAGCCTCTCTGACTTTTAAACAAATTTTGCAATTGGCTTGGGAGCATAAACCCTTTTGGTTTCTAGCACTCGGTTTCTTTGTCTGTGGCTTCCAAGTGGTGTTTATTGGCATCCATCTTCCGGGATATTTAATCGATCATGGCTTTAATGCCACTACGGGCACTATTTTCCTCGCGCTCGTTGGACTATTTAATATTGTCGGCACCTACACAGCTGGTTGGCTCGGTGGCAAATATTCCAAACCAAAGCTGTTGATGGGACTGTATGGTTTACGTGGCATTGCCATTATTTCCTTTCTTTTGCTGCCTTTAAGCACATGGACAATCTATGCATTTGGCGTCATTATGGGACTATTATGGCTTTCTACCGTACCACTCACCAACGGTATTGTGGCCAATATGTTTGGCGTTAAATATCTCAGTATGCTCAGCGGTATCGTGTTCTTTACACACCAAGTCGGTTCATTTTTTGGTGGCTGGTTGGGTGGTGTGAACCACGATATGACCGGTAACTATGATGCCATTTGGATTTTTTCGATTGTCCTGAGTATTTTTGGGGTATTGGTACATTTCATGGTTAATGAGGAAAGTGTCATTCATGACTAATTCAACATTATGGTTCCGACTCAGTATTGCTATCAGTATTCTGGCCTTGTTGGCTTTATCCATCGGCTTATGGAGCCAAACGCCTGAATTATTCGAATACTTTAACCAAGCGTTTTGTGCACATTAAAGACGCATAGAAACCTTAATTCCAATTCAAACTGCTGTTTTATCAACACTACAACAGCAGTTTTTTAGCTATTTACTACACGATTCAATAAAAGCTGCATTTTCAGCATATTAGTATTAATAATACGTTTTTTCATAAACTTAGCTTATTTTTTAATTTTCCATCCTGTGCTTTCTTCCATAGATTAAGTCTCAATAAAGAACAATTTGAGAACTTATGAAATGACTGCATTAACTCAACTTTCGCAAGCCATCCATGATGCTCCACGTTGGCATCAAGCAGAACAATTTCAAGATGGCAATGAAATTCGTATTGAAGCGCAACATGACCAAGCTTTGGGGGCTGTGGTTTATGGTTTAGATGCGCGTAAAGCACAGTCTGGGGAAACCATCTACCGTTTAAAACAAGCACTGGCAGAACACTTGATTTTAATTTTTAAACATCAAAGTCTAGATGATTTACAGTATCTCGCGTTTGCAAGCTACTTCGGTTCAATTTTCCGTCCTGGTGCAGATATTCCTGTGCTAGCGTCACAAGATGATACCGGTACACCACCAGACGTGGTACCCGTTTCAAATGCAGTCGGCAAAGGTGACTATACTGGACATGGTGAATTGGCTGCGCATGCAGATCATCAGTGGACTCCGCTGCCATCTTTTGGCTCATTACTCTATGCCATTGAACTACCGCAAGACGGTGGACAAACCTCATGGTATAACACCATTAAAGCCTATGAAGCTTTAGATGAAGCGACACAAAAACATTTAGACCAACTTCAACTCATTACCTATAACCCATTTGTCCGTGCCAAAAATAATAAAGGCACAACGGGATATGGCGCTACACCTCTTTACCGTTTCAAAGACCAACCGATTGTTGGACATGCCTATCCACATCCGCTTGTACGTACCCATCCAGAAAGTGGCCGTAAAGGTCTGTGGTTAAATGAACGATCTGAAGTGGAATTGGTTCACTACGATGATCAGTCAGGCAGTGAATTGATTGCATCCTTACGTGAACATTTATTGAAACCTGAGTTTCGATATGAACATCAATGGGAAGAAGGTGACATTGTATTTTGGGATAACCAAGCCACTTTACACTCACGCCGCCCTTTCCCTTCAGACCAACGCCGCTTATTAAAGCGAATTAGCCTAGCAGGAGGACGACCATACTAATGTTGAACTTCATGCCAACAATAAAAAATAAATAACCCAGTAAAATCCGTGTTTAAGCAATAACTCCAAATAATTAAAATTTTAAAACAATAAGAACACTGCTCAAATTACGGATGATCTATATCTAATGCCTTAAAACCTGAAATTAAATGATCTAACATCGCACGCACACCCGGCAGCATGCCTTGTCGTGTCGCGTATGCAACATGGATTGCCCCTTGCGGCAATTGCCATTCAGGAAACAGTTCAATTAACTCACCACTTTTTAAAGCATCACGTACAAACACTTTGGGCAAAGAAGCGATTCCCACGCCAGAAAGAGCAGCAGAAATCATCGCACTAAAACTGTCAGTTCTTAAGCGTGGATGAAATTCAATTTGTTGAGTTTCACTTTTTTCACGATGTCGGAAATCCCAAAAATGTTTAGGCCGATCAAAACCAATACACGGAAAATTTTGAATCTCAGCCAATTGCTGTGGTATTTCACGCTCGAAGAAAAGTTGTGGCGATGCCACCAAAACATGATCCCAAGCATCTAAATCTCGAACGATCAAATCACTATCCATTAAAGGCATATTACGAACACGAATTGCTAAATCTACGCCTTCCTCAATGACATCAACCCGATGATTGGTCGCCATGAGATGCACACTGACCTCAGGATATTGCTGCATAAAATCGGTGACCATTTTTGCAACAGGCATTTCCACCAAAGCCACAGGACAAGAGATTTTAATTTGGCCACAGAGTTGATCGTTCAACGTACTGAGCACAAAGTTTTCCGTTTCGCTGACTTCCTCTAAAATTTTTAAGCAGTGTAAATAGAACTGTTGTCCTATTTCAGTCACAGTAAATTTTCGCGTATTACGTTGAATCAGACGTACACCCAAACGGGTCTCTAATTCTGTAATACGGCGTGATAGTTTAGACTTTGTAATACCCAATGCTTCACTGGCTTTGGTATAACCTTGGTATTTCACCACTTGCACGAAGTAGTAATAGTCATTTAAATTTTGCATGATTGTTTCATTTTTAGAATAATCTGTTGAGTTTTTCGCCCTGTCATTCCCTCACTATACCTCAATAATAGATCACAGAAGCATTAAATTGAGGGCTGAATTATGAATTCAATCAAACGTGTTTATCATAGTGATCGTAGGACTTGGGTGGGCGATGGCTTCCCAACAAACTCTATGCTCCCTATGCAAGAAATGGGCAATCAAACCAGTCCATTCCTCGTTATGGGCTATACCGGCCAATATCATTTCTCTCCAAGTCACCATCAACGTGGTGTTGGATCACATCCACACCGTGGCTTTGAAACAGTGACCATTGTTTATGAAGGTGAATTGGAGCATTTTGACTCTAAAGGAAATCACGGCAGCATTGCCAAAGACGAAGTGCAATGGATGACTGCGGGTCGAGGCATTATGCATGAAGAACACCATTCTAAAGATTTTGCCAAAACTGGCGGAAATTTAGACATGGTACAACTTTGGGTCAATTTACCTAGTCATGCCAAAATGACTGAACCTCGCTATCAAGAACTGACAACAGCCAATATTGCTGAAGTAAAGCTTGCACAAAATGCAGGCGTGGTACGCGTCATTGCTGGCCAATTTGAAGATACATTGGGCGCCGCTGAAACCTTTAGCCCGATGAATGTATTGGATGTGCGCTTGAATGCAAATGCTGAACAGGAATTTTCATTCAACCCACAGTGGAATAACATGATTTTTGTATTAAGTGGGGCGATCGAAATTGAAGGTCAACGCTTTGATGCGAAACAGACTTTATATGTGAGTGACCAAGTATCGTCCTTGAAACTTAAATCTTTTGAAGCAACCAAACTGCTTATTTTAAGTGGCGAAGCTTTAAATGAACCGATTGCGGCACATGGACCATTCGTCATGAATACTGAAGATGAAATACGTCAGGCATTTTATGATTTTCAACATGGTCATTTTGCTTAAATATTTCCACGATAAAGTCCCAATAAAAAAAACCGCCTTCTGGCGGTTTTTTTATATCTATGTTGGTATGAATTACGCATCACGCTTTCAACAGATTATTGCGTGACTTTTTGATAAAACGCATCTATTGCATTGACCATTTGCTTAAGTCCCGGCTGTTCCAAAGGATAATGTCCTGCATTTTTCAACAGCACGACATCGACTGGAACTTGGTGAATCCGTGCTAAAAATGGCTGACTTAAAGCCAAAGGCGTCCAGCGGTCTTGTTCAGGCTGCGTTAGTAAAATTGGGCAGACATCAAACTGCTCCGGTGGCGTGTCATTTTTATAATATAAATACGAATCTAGAAATTTAACCGATACACTATTCCCAGCTGACGTTTTATCTTTTAAAAAGACCTGCAATGCTGCGTCATTATTCACCAAGCGATGCATTTTACTTACCCACCGCATCGGCATTGGCAATGCTGAAAATGGTGTATGTGCTGTCACATGAGCCAGTGGGCTGCCCACGCGGCTCATAAATTTATTCAAAGAGACTTGATCACGCACAGTTTTATTTGAAGTGTCTAGAAAGGTCATACCGACGATACCTTTCACCTTTTTATTTTTTGCCGCCACGTGATAGGTCAACATACCACCTGCACTAAGCCCATACAAAACGATAGGACGATGATCTTTTTGTAGCTCGGCTTCAATGAGGTCATTACCTGCTTGAACCCAATCATCATAACGAATTTTTGAGCCCTTTTTGACTTGGGTGAGGCCATAACCGGGCATATCAATAGCGATAGTTTCATAGCCACGTTGTGCCAAAGGATGACCCAAAATCATCGACATTTGTCGACCATTTGTTCCCACACCATGAAACAGAATCACCTTCACTTTTGCCTGTGGATTCCGATAAGTATCTAAGTGAACAGTATGACCCTGCCAACTCCACCACTCTTCTTTGGGTCGCTGCGTTTCTGTTAAATGGTATTCTTTGGGTAGATAGTGCTGAATGCCCTGCCAACTGTTTTGATCTGTATAACTTGCTAATGCTTGTGAAGCAAGTAGCTGATCATCTGCAAATGCCATGATTGAAAGTAACGATGCAATGCCACTCATCAACCACTTCAATAAAGCGCTCAAAATTTCTGATAAGGTGTCTGATTTTGGAGAAGTCATTTTTAGACAATTTTTTATGTGTATGTGCTGATGCTAATCAGCGGCGGAAACCGACGCCATGTGCATGTGGGACAGCACTATGTCACTTCGTCCAATTATCTTTTCCCTGCTAAGCACTTCAAAATATTTTTGAAGCAGGATTTACATACTCCTGCAATAATCAGCCTTTAAGATCTTTTAACATTCAAGATTTTATCCTTTAGAAATTCATAACCTTATTTCGATTTTTAATATTGGTAACGCATGAGCCAGTCCATACCACAACGAAACCTTGTCATCTTTCTCACCTTTTTAAGATTAGGGTGTATTGCATTTGGTGGACCTGCTGCGCATTTAGTGTTGTTTTTTCAATATTTTGTGAAACAAGAAAAATGGATAACGGAGCATGAATATGCGCATTTGCTTGCCTTGACTCAAGTCCTTCCAGGCCCAACCAGTAGCCAGCTCGGCATGGCGATTGGATTTCAACTCAACCGCTATCAAGGTGCTTGTTTGGCGTGGTTAGGCTTTACTTTACCATCCGCCCTGCTGATGTGTGCCGCGGCGATTTTAAGCTTAAAACTTAGCGATCAACTCTCAACACAGTTCTTTCATGTTATTCAGTTGATTGTCCTTGCTGTGGTTACATGGGCATTTTGGCAAATGATGCGAAGCTTCTGTAAAACAAAATTTCAGTATCTAGTCATGCTTTTAGCTGCATTTTTTATTTATTTCTTTCAATTTTCTCTAAATCAAGTTTTGGTGATTTTATGCGCTGCAATTATCGGTTTAGTTTTATCGTCAAATCAATTACGCAGCCAAAAGCCAAATATCACCGAAACAGTTCCACCCAAACATGACAATTTTAGCCAGAATGCATATGAAAATACTCGCACCTCTTGGCTATGGCTTCTCGCCTTTATCAGCCCTTTTTTCGTTCTGCCATTCTTCGATATACAACATAGCAATATATTGTCTTTCAGCTTAGAAAGCTTCTACCGCACAGCATCCCTCGTCTTTGGTGGTGGACATATTATTTTGCCATTTTTACATCAGGACTTTGTCTCTACAGGACTGATCAGTAATGAAAATTTTGACTTAGGCTATGCCCTTGCACAACTCATGCCGGGGCCCTTGTTTAGTTTCGCCACCTATCTCGGCACACTTTTACCCATGACCGATGTGCCAATATTGAATGCCTCACTCGCGACATTGGCGATTTACTTCCCATCGTTTTTATTATTGTGTGGCTTATTACCGTTTTGGAATAAGTTGATGAAATGCCCGATGCTTTTTGGCACCTTAAAAATGATCAATGCGGCTGTCGTCGGTCTATTACTGTGTCTACTATTTCAAATGAGCCAGAAATACATCATTCAATGGACAGACTGTATATTTGTTGCCGTCATTATTGCTTTACTTCGCAGCAAACTGCCAGTTTGGTTCAGCTTAATAAGTAGTTTTATCGGCTATTATGCTTTTTTATCTTTTCTGCCTTTTTAAGCTAAAACAAAAAACTAGAGCTAAATGAATAATCTAATCCTCATCGATTAAGCTTGCGCCCTTGACCACTGTTTTCCCCTCGACCTGATCTAGTTGATAATGCTGCACATCACTATACTGTTTGATCATTTCAACCAGCTCATTGGAATGTGTGGTCAACCAAAGCTGTGTATAGCGACTTGCTTCAGCAATCAGCAGCGCCAAGGCAGGTAATAAATCGGGATGTAAGCTATTTTCTGGCTCATTCAGTGCCATAAAATTTGGGGGTCTTGGACTCAATAAAGCCACAGCTAAACACAAAAACCGTAAAGTCCCATCTGAAAATTCGGCACTTTCCAAAGGTCTTAAGATCCCTTGCTTTTGCATCATCATTTGAAAGCGCCCACCCATTTCCTGCACATAAAATTGGGTCTGCGGAAAGGCTTTTTCTAGTACTTCAAACAAGGTTTCACTGTTGCCACGCTCACGTAAAGTTTCAAAAGCCGCAGCTAAATTTGTACCATCATGCGCTAAAACTGGCGAACGAATGCCCACCTGTGGGACACGGATCGGTGAATTTCCACTGACAGAAAACTCATGATAAAAGCGCCAGTTTTTCATGGTCTCACGCACTTGTGAAACTTCGGGGTATAAATGTGGATCGGACAATTGTCCAAACACCGACTCTTCAGGTGTTAAAGACATCGGATAAGCAATCCGTTCTTCATCAACATTTTTAAGAAATGCCGCTTGGTTGGTTCTCTCTAACAACTCGCTCATTTTTCGACGTTGATAACCGCTTAACCAAATTCCTTCTACTTTGACCAAAGGATCGAGTGCAAACAAGGTGATGAGCGGTTCAGGAAAACCTATTTCAAGTTGATATTCATAATGCTCCATCTCCACTGCAAGCTTCATGCGCTTAGGGTCTTTCGATCGATCACCCGCACGGTGACCACCTGCCCACATGATTTTTTGAATCCCGCCCTCATTTGCAATAGCTTGGGATAATTGGCCATTTGCAGCTTCATGCAGGAGACGTACAGCTTTATATAGATTGGATTTACCACAACCATTCGGACCACTGACGATATTCAGACGCGATAAGGTCAGATTCATATGATGAATAGATCGAAAACCTTGAATGGTCACTGAACGGATCGTCATAAGCTACCTAAAATGAGTTGGAAATGCTGATGATTATAAGTGGATTGAATGTATATTTTGCATACACTTTATTCTTACCATAAAAAACCCGCAAGCCGAAACTTACGGGTCTTTCATTGTACATTCTAAGTTCAATTTAGCCTTAGAATAAACGGTTCATACCATTCAATGTTGCCACACGGTACGCTTCCGCCATAGTCGGATAGTTAAATGTGGTTTCTACGAAATATTTAATCGTATTGTTCGGGCTGTTCATCACGGCCTGACCAATGTGAATAATTTCCGCAGCATTATTACCGAAGCAATGAACGCCTAAAATTTCTAAAGTATCACGATGGAACAAGATTTTAAGCTCGCCCACGGTATCACCGGTAATTTGTGCACGTGCCAAATGACGGAAAGATGCCTGACCCACTTCATACGGAATTTTTTCTTCAGTTAACTGTTGTTCAGTTTTACCAATCGAAGAAATTTCAGGAATTGTATAAATACCTGTAGGAATATCCGTTACAGGTGCAATTCCTTCTTCACCGCTCATGTTAGAACCGGCACAGCGACCTTGGTCATATGCAGCAGATGCAAGTGAAGGCCAACCGATTACATCACCCGCAGCAAAGATATTCTCTACTTCAGTTTGATATTGATCATTCACGGTTAATTGACCACGGCTGTTTGGTTTGATGCCTACATTTTCTAGGCCTAAACCATCTGTATTACCAGAACGGCCGTTACACCACAAAATCGCGTCGGCTTTAATTTTCTTACCACTTTGCAAGTGCAGAACCACATGATCATCATGTGTTTCAAGATGATCAATCTGTTCGTTGTGGCGAATCAATACACCCTGCTCACGTAAACGATATGACAATGCATCTGAAATTTCATCGTCTAAGTAGCTGAGTAATTTGTGTTGTGTATTGATCAAGTCAACTTTGTGGTCTAGACCAATAAAGATAGACGCATATTCACAACCAATCACACCTGCACCATAAATGATGATTTTTTGGATTGAATAATCCAGATCCAAAATTTTGTCTGAATCAAATACGCGAGGATGATTAAAGTCTAAAGCAGCTGGACGGTAAGGACGTGAACCTGTAGCAATCACTAATTGCTGGAATACTAAAGTTTCCGTCATACCTTCATTGCTAAAAATCAAAACAGTGTTTTGATCTTGGATATACGCACGGCCGTGGAAAATATCAATTTTATTACGGTCATAAAAACGTGAATGAGTTTCAACTTGTTGTTGAATCACTTTATGCGCATTACGTAACACCTGTTTCATCGTGAACTGTTTCCATTCACCGACTTTTTGGAACATAGGGTCACGTTGGTAACGTAAAATGCTTGAAACGGTCTGACGCAATGCTTTACTTGGAATTGTTCCTACATGGGTACAGTTACCACCAAGCTGTTCACGCATATCTACAATTGCAACTCGCTTACCTGATTTAGCAAGTTTCATTGCAGCGCCTTCACCCGCAGGGCCAGAACCCAGAACTACCGCATCGTATTTCACGAAAGTTCCACTAACGACCTCTTTCTTACGTGGCATTCAACGCTCCTTTACAAATATTCTTTAATCTAGGCTGTATTATGACGTATATCCTAACTTTTTTGGATATTTAGCTCACATATATTATGTGATAACCACATTTATTATATGAATATCGTTTTCCCCCTATTTAAGCTCAAGTCCGCTATAATGATTGAGCTAATTTTTTGAATATCTCCTCGTCAAAAACAGTGGAAAAGTTGAATATGTCTGAGAACCGTAAACCTGTACAGGGTGTAAAACTTCGTGGCGCAGAAAAAGTCGCTCGCATACCTGTGAAGGTCGTGCCAACGGTTGAAACGCCTCGTAAGCCTGACTGGATTCGGGTCAAAATGGCTGCCCCTGATGAAGTTCAACGTATTAAAACAACTTTGCGCGCACAAAAATTACATACCGTGTGTGAAGAAGCGGCTTGCCCGAACTTACCTGAATGTTTCGGTGGCGGTACTGCAACCTTTATGATTATGGGCGATATCTGTACTCGTCGTTGCCCATTCTGCGACGTTGCGCATGGTCGTCCCAATGCTCTTGACCCAGATGAACCACGTCACATGGCAGAAACCATTGCCAATCTTGGTTTGAAATATGCCGTAATTACGTCGGTCGACCGTGATGACCTAGTTGATGGCGGCGCACAGCACTTTGTTGACTGTATTAAAGAAGCTCGTGACTTGAGTCCAAAAACACTTTTGGAAATTCTAGTTCCTGACTTCCGTGGTCGTATGGATGTTGCCCTTCGTATTATGACGGAGTGTCCACCTGATGTGTTTAACCACAACATTGAAACCGTGCCACGTTTGTATAAAGCAATGCGTCCGGGCTCTGACTACCAACACTCTCTAAACTTATTAAAAATGTTTAAAGAATACTGCCCAGATGTTCCAACCAAATGTGGTTTGATGGTCGGTATTGGTGAAACTGAAGAAGAAGTGATCGCGTTATTAGACGACTTAAAAGCACACGATGTTGACTATGTCACCATTGGTCAGTACTTACAGCCCTCTAAAGAACATGCACCGATCGATCGTTTCGTTACACCTGAAGAGTTTGATCGTTACACAGCACATGGTCAAAAGCTTGGTTTCAAAAACATTTGGGCTGCACCAATGGTCCGGTCAAGCTACTTTGCTGACCGTCAATACTATGGTGAGCCAGTACCTGCGGTACGTCGTAAAACTGATCCTGCAAAGAAAATTGCAGTGCAAACGATTGAAGCCTAATCACGCAAAGATTTAAAACATCTCAAATTAAAGCCCTCATTGATTGAGGGCTTTTTTTGTGGCTTTCACACACTCAGCCGAATTCGTTTCCCAATATAAGATCTTTCGAAAATAGTGCGTTCCTTAAACGTTATCCAATATATCGAATCATCAAAGTTTACGTAATGTGACATTTCTTTGCCCGATAGGGATTGTGTTGTGATTATTTATTAATCAATCTATTGATAACACTTTATTTGCGCTTTCATGATATTCGCGCAATTGTCCAATCATACTCACCAGCCGAGTGATGCCATTTTGACAGTCTCATGCACTTTAAAATCAGAAAGACAAAAGATGAGATCATTTTTAAACGCATGTAGGCTGTTTTAAACGCATAACGCTCTGGCCCTTGTCACTGGAGCCATAACAAATGCTATTTATACTCAGTGCCGTACTCTTTATTTTTGCTCTTTGGGCCGTTTTTTTCTTTGAACTTTCACGAGCTGTAGGCGCGATAACACTGATATTCGTTTCAATTGCACTCGCCTTTTTAAGCCCATGGTCATTAATACTTGGCATCCCGCTTATTGCTTTAAGTTTAATTGTGTTGATTGATCCACTGAGGCTCAATCTACTCACCAAACCTGCCTATAAAACCTTAGCAAATGCGATGCCGAGTATGAGTACTACGGAACGTGAAGCGTTGGATGCAGGAACAAGTTGGTGGGAAAAAGAGCTATTTATGGGTGCGCCTGATTGGAAAAAATTTGAGGCTTATCCCTATCCACAGCTTAGTGCAGAAGAACAATCCTTCATTGATAATGAAGTCGAGCAACTTTGTGCCATGCTCAACGAATGGGATATTCACCATAAACATAAAGACCTCCCACCAGAAGCTTGGCAATTCATTAAGGATAATGGTTTCTTAGGACTGGTGATTCCAAAATCGTATGGAGGACGTGAATTTAGTTCATTTGCACAAAGCCGTGTCATGAGCAAGATTGCATCCCGCTCACTGACTGCCGCAGTCAGTTGTATGGTGCCCAACTCGCTTGGACCCGGGGAATTGCTACTACACTATGGTACTGAAGCACAAAAAGATAGATATCTCCCAGGCCTTGCCAAAGGTGAAGAAATCCCATGTTTTGGACTCACCAGCCCTGAAGCCGGCTCAGATGCAGGCGCCATTCCAGATACAGGTGTCGTCTGTTATGGCACCTTTGAGGGACAACAGGTGCTCGGCTTAAACATGAACTTCTCTAAACGCTGGATTACCCTTGCACCGATTGCCACCGTCATTGGTCTGGCATTTAAGTTATACGATCCAGATGGCTTATTGGGAGATAAAAATAAAACGGAATATGGCATCACCTGCGCGCTGCTACCGGCGAGTCATGACGGTGTCATTACAGGCCCTCGTCATAATCCAGGCTCACCGTTTATGAATGGGACAGTTGAAGGCAAAGATGTCTTTATTCCCTTAGATTGGATCATTGGTGGGATTGAAAATGCCGGCAAAGGCTGGCGTATGCTAATGGAATGTTTAGCGGTCGGTCGTGGTATTTCACTCCCTGCGTTATCAACGGCAGCCGGAGAAATGGCATATTTAAATGTTGGTGCATTTGCCAAAGTTCGTCAGCAGTTTAAAATTTCTGTAGGTAATTTTGAAGGTGTGCAAGAAGCATCGAGTGATATCGCATCAGACGCTTACATGCTTGAAGCATTTCGCTATTTGGTGACTTGTGGTTTAAACCAAGGCGGCAAACCTGCTGTGATGACCGCAATGGCTAAATACTATGCCACTGAAACCATGCGTAAAGTAGTTAATCACGGCATGGACATCGTCGGTGGACGTGCCGTGCAAATGGGACCTCGTAATTTTTTAGCTTTGAATTATCAGGCCATTCCTGTGTCAATTACTGTCGAAGGTGCCAATATTCTAAGTCGCTCTCTGATGATTTTTGGACAAGGCTCAATGCGGTGCCATCCATATTTATTTGAAGAGCTACAATTACTTCAAGCCGAAGATAAAAACGCTGCACTCAATACATTCAATGAAATGCTCTTTAAGCACTTAGGCTATACCTTTAACCGAACTGCACGCGCCTTTGCTTATGCGTTCACAGGTGGCCCATCCGACTCACCAGCTTCAGCAGATGAATTTAGCCGCCCCTACTATAAAAAAATTAATCGATTCAGTGCCGATTTCGCGCTGACTGCAGATATGTGTCTTGGCCTATTAGCCGGTGATATTAAACGTAAAGAAATGCTTTCGGGCCGACTTGCAGACATTCACTCTTATTTATTTATCGCGACGGCTATTCTTAAATATTATGAACAAGGTCAAAGAAGTGAAGCTGAACAATTACATGCGCAACTTGCATTAGATAAAGCTTTGTACAATGTTGAAAAAGCTTTCCAGGGCTTATTTGACAACTTCCCAATGCGACTAGCCGCAAGTATAGTAAAAATCATCTGCTTTCCGTTTGGACGAGTTGTTGCTAAACCGACAGACCGTTTAAAACGTGAAGTTGCCACTCAAATGATGCTAGACAATACTTTCCGCCAAGAACTGAAAAAGCACGTGTATTACAGCACAGCAGCAGATGAAGTTTCTGGTCGTATGGAAAATGCCTTTTTACAACTGTTAAAAATTGAACCGCTGTGGAACCAATTTAAAAAAGCTGAATCTAAAGGTCAATTCAAAGGTTTAACTTTTGAAGCACATATAGCCGATGCAATTGCACAAAAAGTCATTACTGCCTCCGAAGCTGAACAGCTCAGCACTTACAACATTCAACGCTATGACAGTATGCTCACAGATGTATTTGACATGCAGCTCATCCACGAACTTGAGCTATCCAATCCACATTTAACCATTTCACCAGAAGTGAAAAAGCAACAACACACTGATGATGAACCAGAAGCCTTCCTGCGTTATTAATCAACTTCTTCATCGATTTTGAGCTTTATTTTTCTCAAAATAAAAGCCATTCCACTGTTAAACAATGGGATGGCTTTTTTATACGACCATCAGCCAATGGTATCGCAGAGTCAAAGGTATAGGCTGTACTGCAAAATTACATCACAGAGGGTTTGCTACATGTCACAACAAGATTATGAAAATGGCTTAAAAGTTCGTACTGAAGTTATGGGTGAAAGTTTCGTTAAACGTGCTCAAGACAATACCGTGCCATTTACTCAACCTTTGCAAGATTGGATTAATGAGCATGCATGGGGTTCAACTTGGCAGCGTGAAGGCGTTTTACCCCGTAAATATCGCTCACTGATTACTATTGCATTTTTAACAGCACAAAAAAGTCCGACAGAACTCAAAGGTCATGTCCGAGGTGCTTTAAATAACGGGGCGACTGTAGAAGAAATTCAGGAAGTATTACTTCATAGTTTGCCATATTGTGGTGCACCAGCGACTCAAGAAGCCTTTCGTGCGGCGCTTGAAGTCATTAACGACTATCAAAAATCTGAATAAGATACTGCGTTATAAAACAGTTTTAGAAAACTACGCTTAGCGTGGTTTTCTAAAGGGTTTCATCTTGTTTTTAACTTACGACCTTAAATGCAGTGAATCCCGAATCAAATCCAGTAGACATTAAAATTATAGAAGAATTCATTCACTTCAAATCGAACTTGATATCCCAATTCTGTAAGCTCAGCAGATAAACTTCGAATCTCTTCTAAAGCTAAATGCTTGGGTAAAACCGTAAATACGGCGGTATTCCCCTGTTTGGCATTTTCCTCAATCAGCAAAGCCAAACGTGTCTTATATAAGGCGATATCTAAATTGGCTTGACTGGATAAAACTTTGGCATGTTCAGCGGGTAAAAAGCTCATATTCTTATACGCTTATCTGATTATTATTGCTTATAAATTAAGCCAAATTCAGCAAAGCGTGCAATGCATTTTTGTAATTGATATTTCAATTACAAAGCGCATTGTTTGGCGCAAACGATGCTCTTCAAAGCGATATACAAAAAAAGGTACTCAAAAGAAATCCCTCATGACGAGGGATTTTCTATGCTAGCGGGGTAATGGAATATATTGCGAGTCACTGTTTTGAGTTTGCGGTTTACGCTCTCCCACTTGTACAGGTAATGTCATCACCTTTCCGTCTCGCTCAATGTCAATTTGCATAGTGCTCAATGGCGCTTGTTGTGCAACGTAGTTGATTAAATGCGAAGTCGAGGTAATTAGCTCATTATTCACTTTCATGATTTTATCACCACGTTTTAAACCTGCTTGTGCTGCAGGTCCATTGCGAATGACATCTGCGACAATCACGCCATTCACCCGTGGATCTAAAATATTTTCTTGTTTAATTGGAAGTAAACTAATACCTAACCAACCACGTACCACTCGCCCATCTTTTAAAATAGCGTTCAGCACTTGTTGGCACACTTTTGCAGGAATGGCAAAACCAATCCCCAAAGAGCCACCTGACTGCGAGAAGATCGCGGTATTTACACCAATTAAGTTCCCTGCAACATCAATTAAAGCACCACCAGAGTTGCCGGGGTTGATCGCCGCATCTGTTTGAATAAAGTCTTCGTAAGTGTTGATTCCCAAATCTGAACGACCTGTAGCTGAGATAATCCCTTGCGTAACCGTCTGACCCACGCCAAAAGGGTTACCAATCGCTAGGACGACATCACCGACTTCATTGCCACTTAGCTTAAACGGTAAAACCGGTAATTGACTCATTTCAATCTTAATCACAGCTAAGTCTGTATCTGGGTCTGTGCCCACAACTTTCGCTTCAGCACGACGACCATCATGTAAAGCCACAACGATCTGATCGGCCTGTGCGATCACGTGGTTATTCGTCAAAATATAGCCATCTGGACGAACAATCACACCTGAACCTAAACTATTTTCGTTTTGATTGGTTTGATCTGGAAGTTGATTACCAAAAAACTCACGGTAAACAGGATCATTTAATAAAGGATGATCCAATTGTTTCACTTTTTGCGTAGTGAAAATATTGACAACCGCTGGAGCAGCAACTTTTACCGCAGCACTATACGAAACTACACCGCCTGTACGCGACGTATCAATGAGAGGCTCAACCTTTTCTGCAGGCATTTTAACCCCATCTGGGGCAATGGGTGCTTTAGGTTTTTGAACCTGTTGCCATGTAAAGAAACCGATGATCACAAGTATTAATAATACCCAAGGTAACCATGTAAAGGTCCGACGCACGTCTATATCCTCTAAATTTTATAATTCATTGATGGCTAAATAATTTATATCGTATTGTAATGTAATATTTTCAACAAACTTAAAAATAAACACAGAGATTTGTGATTCTTTAGTTACAATTTAAACAATCGTAAATTTTGATGCATCTTTTTGAGATTTTGGACAGTATATGGCTCAGTTAAGTGAAATTATTCAATGGTGTGACAGCACACTCAAAGCACATGAATTTAAGGACTATGCTCCCAACGGCTTGCAAATTGAAGGCTCAGCAGAAGTGCATAAAATTTTATGTGCAGTTACCGCGTCACAAACAGCGATTGAAGCCGCGATAGCAGCGAAAGCTGATTTGCTATTGGTACATCATGGTTATTTTTGGAAAGGTGAAGCTTACCCAATCACTGGTATGCGCGGCAAACGCATCAAAAGCCTGATCAAAAAAGATATTTCATTAGTTGGCTATCACTTACCTTTAGATAGTCACCCTACTTTAGGTAATAATGCAGCGATAGCAGATTTGCTCGAATTAGAGAATATTGAAGCCTTAGATCCTACTGAGCGCAATCCTATTGGCAATGTTGGTTATTTAAAACAAGCCATGACTCCAGCGGCGTTTAAAGAGTTCGTTTCTGAAAGATTAGGATTTGATGCCATTCACCTGCCAGCAGATAAACCCTCTATTCAAAAAATTGGTTTTTGTACGGGCGGCGCACAGGACTTTATTGGCAAGGCGGCTGCATTAGATTGTGATGCGTACATTTCAGGTGAAGTGAGTGAACGCACTTTTTATGAGGCTGAAGAATTAAACGTGCATTATTATGCATGTGGACATCATGCAACCGAGCGTTATGGTGTACAACGACTCGCAAAAGCTATTTCAGAACAGTTCAATATTGAGTATAGTTATTTCGAATTAAACAACCCGATTTAATTTAAATCGTCTTGGTCTTTGGCTCAGTCCTTATACGTATATTTTCAGGCTTTATTCTGTATTGTTATTTATAAGCAATGCGCATTTTACTGCAAGAATCTATTACAATAACGGCACTTAATGTCAAAACCCAGCAAAATGCAAGGAATTGAAAACATGACAACGATTACTTTACCAGCGTTACCTTACGGTTACGAAGATCTTGCTCCGCACATCAGCAAAGAAACTTTAGAATACCATCACGACAAACACCACAATACTTATGTGGTTAATCTAAACAAAGCAATTGAAGGTACTGACCTTGCTGGCAAAACTTTAGAAGAAATCATCACTGCTGTTAAAGGCGATGCTTCTAAAGCTGGTATCTTCAACAATGCAGCCCAAGTATGGAACCACACATTCTACTGGAACTGTATGGCTAAAAACGGTGGCGGTAAAGCTACTGGCGCTTTAGCAGCTAAAATCGACGAAGCTTTCGGTTCTTACGAAAAATTCGCTGAAGAATTTGCAAATGCTGCTGCAACTCAATTCGGTTCAGGTTGGGCTTGGTTAGTTGCTGACGAAGTAAACGGCAACCTTTCTATCCTTAAAACTTCAAATGCTGACACTCCACTTGCTCACGGTAAAGTTGCTGTGTTGACTATCGACGTTTGGGAACACGCTTACTACATCGACTTCCGTAACGCTCGTCCTAAATACATCTCTACTTTCTTAGAAAGCCTAGTGAACTGGGACTATGCAAACGCTAAATATGCAGGTCAAGCTGCTGGCGTTGAAAAATAAGTTTTAAAACTTATTCAAAAGTCAAAAAAATCACCCTTTTAGGGTGATTTTTTATGCTTTAAATATCATACTGCCACAACAAACAATATTACACAAAAGAATGAATCAAAAGCCATTACTAATCATAAAAGCAAAATATACCAAAATATTAGTGATGTTTATCTTTATCACTATAATCCAGTATGTGAGTTACTCTTATGTTCAAGAATCTATTAAATATAGTTTTAATTCAGCACTAATACTGACTGGATTATCAATTATGGAATTCGTCTTAATTTTACTTATCATCAAAAATGGACTGCCACAAATTAGATTTTTCGAAAGTCATTGTATAATTCAACTTTATATAATGAAAATTCAGTTTAACTATGATCAAATAGAAAGCATATCCATTAACAACACAAAAAGTCACTACAAACTATTACCTGTCGGTAATGAATATTTATTAAGGATTGTATTCAAACACAATCAAAATCTTTTTAATCTATACCAAAACACCATTAAACCTGTTATGTCTTTTTCTAAATTTCATTTAGATACCTTCGCAAACCATCAAATTTTAGAAATATATTTATTATTCCAAATTATAATTCCTTTAGATCAAGAGAAACGCATAACTACGCTTAAAAATTTAAATCTACAAAATTTGACGATAAAGCAAATCAGCAACCTAGATGATATAAAAAACTTCAAAAATAACCACTATTTAAGAAAAAATTTCTAGACTTGAACAATAAAAAAACATTCAAATAGTCATTTCATCAAATCTGCTTGACCACTTTAAAATTCATCCCTAAAATGCGCATCAGATTCTCCAATAGCTCAGTCGGTAGAGCGACGGACTGTTAATCCGCAGGTCCCTGGTTCGAGCCCAGGTTGGAGAGCCATCTATTCTTCCATAGCTCAGTCGGTAGAGCGACGGACTGTTAATCCGCAGGTCCCTGGTTCGAGCCCAGGTGGAAGAGCCAGATTCTAAAAAACCCACTCATTACGAAGTGGGTTTTTTATTGCCTGTTGTTTAAGCAAAGCATACCTACTTTTTTGTTTATGCTTTCCTAAAAGTATCCGTATAAGTACTAACTTGTCTGATTCGGCTATTTTTAAAACACTTAATTTGATTTTTCTGTATTTTATTTAAATCAGGCTTGACCACCCTGCCATACATCTTTAGAATCCGTTTCAGATTCTCCAATAGCTCAGTCGGTAGAGCGACGGACTGTTAATCCGCAGGTCCCTGGTTCGAGCCCAGGTTGGAGAGCCAAATTCTAAAAGCCCACGCATTATGTCGTGGGCTTTTTTTATGCTCTAGGCTTTTATTTTTAAGATAAGAATCACTTGCTCTATGACCTAAGCTATTCACCGACCTCTCCTTCCACATTAGAAGCAATTATCAAAGCTTAAGTTTTAAAAACACTTTATATTAAAGGTGTTTATATTTAATACATTCAGCCTAAATTTTCTTATTTTTTGCAATTCCGACTTGACCTCACTGCATTTGCCCCATAGAATGCGTGCAGATTCTCCAATAGCTCAGTCGGTAGAGCGACGGACTGTTAATCCGCAGGTCCCTGGTTCGAGCCCAGGTTGGAGAGCCAAATTCTAAAAAGCCCACGCATCATGACGTGGGCTTTTTTCATATATGTAGTTTATTCCGTGCCAGATCTCAGTCAGTTCATATTTTTTATTATTGGTTGCTTGGCAACTTTTGCACTTGTCTGCTTAGTCTTTCCGAGACTGTTTAGAAGCAAACAAAAGTTTTTCCCACGTCGTGTAATCACTGCCTTTGAAAGTAAGATGTTTCATCGTTTAAATGAAGCATTTCCGAACTACCACATTTTAGCCCAAGTGGCTTTTAGCGCACTGATCACCAATCAAAATTATAAAATTAGGAATAGATTTAATCGAAAAGTCACTGATTTTGTCATACTTGACCAAACTTATAATGTGCTTGTGATTATCGAACTGGATGACCCTAGTCATATAGGCAAAGAGCAAGAAGATGCTGAACGTGATGCAATGCTTGAAGAAGCGGGCTACCGTGTAATCCGCTACACCAGTATTCCAACAGTTCACACGCTCAGGCATGATATAAATAAATAGTTGTAAAATACGTAAATCAAAATCAAACATTGAGTGAATGCGCATTGCATTCACATCGATAATGTAAACAGAATTTTATTGAGCATTTGACTCTTGAGCAGCCAGCACTTCTGATACTGCTTGATCAGCCTCAGCAGCCAAAGCCTCATCTTGGGCTTCTTTAGCTTTAATGCGCTCAATCATTTCAGCTTGTTGTTGCTTATATTTTTCTTGGTTTTTGGCATCACTATTGACTGCAAGAAAAGCCATACTGACCAAAAATATAGGAATCAATAGCCCAAGTGCCATCAAAATGATCATCTTTTTGGTATTGGGCTTTGGCTTAACTTCAGACATAACGATTCTTTCATTTACATAAATAATTCGACGCCCAATATAGCAAAAAACAAAATTCGCTCAAGCCTTCATATCATTCTTTACTCTAACCAACTATACCCCCTCATTTTCACGGATTGAATGATTAACAATCCAATATTCAATAAAAAAAGGAGACATGCTCCTTTTTTATTATTTAAAAACTTAGCTTGAAGCAACTATACCCGTACAATGTGGACTTTGGCTCGCATCTTTTTGCTCATTGGTTAAATCAATACCTGTACCTGCGGACATTTTAGCTTGAATAAATTCGACCGCTTGCGCATTTCTACAGATAATCGCCTGTGTATGACTTGCTTTTGGCACAATATCCAATAAATATCCATCCTCATATTTTGCCTGTGGGAAGTATTTCACCGCTTGCAATTTCATATTTTCAAATAAAGCTTGAGTCACAGGAGGTAATACAGCTTTATCTTCTTCACCTTGAATAATATAAACAGGGGCTTTAATTACTTTGGCAGCAGTTGCATTCGTCGCTGGCTGATTATCATTTAAAAATTTCTGAACAACGGGATCGGTATCGATTTTATTCAAATCAATTCCGTACTGTGAAACCATATGCGTTGGATCTTTTAAGAATTCAATCACAGCTGCTTTAAACTGTTCTTGCAAACCATTTGCGCCATTTGGATCGGCATAACTTAAACATGCACCATCATCCCCTGTACGTCCATAGGCTTTTTCTGCAATAACACCAGCATCTGCAGTAAAGATATTTTTTAAATCATAATTTGGCTCATAGGCTTTAATACCCGAACTGGTCAATGCAGCATATGCCAAAAGCTCAGCATAGCCATCTGCAAGTTGCCCCATTAACGCATCTGCTTGCTGTGCATTGATTATGTTATTTGCAAGCGCGTAACGAATTTGAAGCAATTGTTCATCTAAGATATTGACGCCCTTACTCACGCCGTTGTCATCCAGATTTAAAGCAGGATCAAGATAGATCTTAATAATCGTCCCCAAACTCGATGCAGGTGCGGCTGCCACTGCCCCTTTATAGTTTGCATCCGTATTTGCAAATTCCGCCGTCCCTAAGGATGCATGACCACCTTGCGATTGACCGATCGACATCCACTGACCATTGAGTTGCTTACCATAATGTTCTTTTGCTGCTTTAACCGCAGTAAGTGCCGAATTTGCCGCACTCGATAAATTGAGGTATGGATGCACCCCCTTCGTACCTAAACCTTCATAGTCTGGTGCCACAATTACATAACCTGCCGCCATAAGCGTATTAGCTAGAATTTTAAAACGTGGATGAATTAGATTTTTACTTGGCGCACATTCATCTCCAGCCCCGACTGTTCCATGCTCCCATACCACAACACGATACCCATCTTTAGGTTGTGTAGCTTTTGGAAATAATACTAAGGCTGTTGCTGTTGCTGCTTTCCCCTGCACATTGGTCATGTTATACGTCATGACTTTAATGGACGATGTATTGTCTACAGTATCTAAAGCATAATTTGCTTCAGACACAAATGTTGATTTTTGATTCGAAGATGATGAGTCATTATCATCGTCATTACACGCGGTTAAAGACAGCATAGAAACTGCAACTGTCAGAGCTAATGCTATTTTTGAACTTTTCATAAAATATCCTTTTTAATCATTATTCTTTAAGCATGAAACTACATGCCTTTTTATTAATGCATAAAAAAAAGCACCCAAATAGGATGCTTTAGCTCATTTTAAACAGTTTCAGATCAATGACATTAAAGCGTCAGTGCCATGAAAATTCCAATAAAAATCATAAGCCCTACCCAACGGTTATGGCGAAACGCCCAAAAACATAACTGCGGATCACGGCCTTTGGTTTTAGTCCACTGGTAAATAAAATCGGCAGCCACAGCCAACAACGCGACCAAACCGAATGGCATCAAGAGATCTTCTAAATACAGTGCAGAACCAATTAGTACAATACTAAGCACCTGCAATAATGAAATAATTTCAATATCGTATTTACCAAATAAAATCGCAGTCGATTTCACGCCAATTTTCAAATCATATTCACGGTCAGTAATGGCATATTGTGTATCATACGCAACGGTCCACGCCAAATTACCAAAGTACAATAACCAACACGTTAAATCAGGTGTTTGCCCTACTGCGGTGTAAGCCATAGGAATCGACCATGAAAATGCCGCGCCTAAAAATACTTGTGGCAGATGCGTGTAGCGTTTCATAAAGGGATAAATGAACGCTAAAAACAATGCACCAAAGGACCAATAAAAAGTTTCTATCGGTAAAAAGAACAACATACATGCGCTAGCAAGCACCAAGATCAAGAATACATATATGGCTTCTTTAGCGCTAATTACGCCTGTCGCTAGAGGACGATGCTTGGTTCTTTCCACAGCACCATCGACTTTACGGTCAGCAAAGTCATTAATCGCACAACCTGCTGCACGCATAAATATCGTACCCAAAATCATAGGAATCAAAATACTGAATTGCGGTGTTCCTTGATTGGCAATCCACAGTGCCCACATAGTTGGCCAAAAAACCAGTTCCGTGCCAATTGGCTTATCGAAGCGACATAAATAGTAATAAGCTTCTAAACGCTGCTGCCAAGTAATCTTTTGCACCACGGCCATGACTGTCCTTCATCTGGTAATGTTATTTCTGCAAATATTGCTCAAAACTCGCTAAAAAAGTTTCCTGAACTATAAATTTACAACCATGCCAAGTATAACAGCTCTGACGTGTCCAACCATCGTCTAGCCACAGTACACGCCGCTCACACTTCGGATTGGTACGTTGAAATAAAAAATGTCCGATGGGTTTTTTTCCAATATGCTGAAAAATCCGCGCACGGCCTTGTATACTGAGGATTGGAAATATACTTTTTGCCTTGACCCACGGCTCAGCTTCACAGCCATATAAATAACTTTCACGTACCCAAGCTGTGTGCTGTATTGGCATTTGTAGCCACCGTGCATCTTGAAGCGTCATACGTTGAAATTGCTCAATACTCGGCTCAACCTTAAATACGCCTTGGGCAAAATCTGTTAATTGTTGGGTTAATGAACCCGAAGCATACAACCATGTTCTTAATTCAGGAGACATTCTTTTATCCCGCATTTCGCATGCTTGACGCTGCATATTTCATTTCCCTTATAAGCATTTGCTGAGTATAGCGAATCCTTAGTGTAACCAACTCAACATCGTTTTTCATGACCCATAGCTTGTTTTCAGTAAAATGAGCAAAACCAAAACGACTTAAGTACTTCATTACATATGCAATCAACACAAACCTCACATACACAGTATGATGTCGTGGATAACCACTAAATTACACAAGCATAATGTTTCCATATAACCCACTACATGTTTTTATTTTTTTCGTTTTACTTTGTGCCAATATCACGGCTCAAGCAAAATCTCTTGCACTCAGTTTTGATGATGGATTAAATCCAGCGTTTAACGCACAAGCGGAACAAATCAATGCCCAAATTTTAAAACATCTGCATGATCAACAAATCAAAACTATTGTCTTCCCTAGCCTGATTAAAATTGGCGATTATCAAGGTAAACAACTGATTCAAGCGTGGGGACAATCTGGCCATCTGATTGGCAATCATAGTGCACTGCACCAAAACCTGAATAAAGAAAATGTCACATTAAAAGATTATCTGCACAGCATTGAACAGGCGGATACCGTGCTAAAAACGCTGCCAAATTACACACGTATTTACCGGTATCCTTTTTTAAAAGAAGGTAATAGCGCTAAAAAGCGTGATGCTGTCTATCAGTGGTTAGAGCAACATCAATACCGCATTGGCGGTGTGAGTATTGATGCCAGTGACTGGTTTTATAACCGAAAATATCTCGACAATGCCAAACAGCAAGATCAGGACAAATTAGACCGACTAAAACAAGCTTATATTGCTCACCTGCTTCACCGAGCAGATTATTATGACCAACTTGCACAGCTCACCATAAATCGTTCGCCACAACATGTTTTACTTTTACATGTAAATGCCATTAATGCTGCATTTTTAAAGGATGTCATTACCGCATTTCAGCAACATGGCTGGACTTTTATTTCAGCAGCAAACGCCCTACAAGACCCCTTATATGCGCAGCGCAGTCAAAACATTCCTGCGGGTGAAAGTGTGATTTGGTCGATTGCCAAAACTCAAGGAATTACACAGCTGCGCTACCCCGCCGAAGATGCGCCTTATGAAGGCGACAATTTAAAACAGCATGGTTTGAAATGACGTTTGGCAAATTTCTAGATATTCAATAAAAAATGACCTGCAACGTTGTAGGTCATTTTTTCAGTTCAATATTATCGTGTTGAATTAAAAGTTATCTGTCTTGGCAATGGCTTCAAACTTGCCTTGCGGCGTTTTAATCAGCACCAGCCCTTCGGTCGTAATATAAAAACTTTCAGGGTAATCAAACTCCAATGCCAACTCTGGGTTTTTCAGTTCGACAAATTGAGCCTGCTTATAACCTTCAACTGTCCGTCCCACTTCCAAATAAGTCACTTCTGAAAAGTTGAGTTTAAATCCCTTTGCTTGATCCGCTGGATCAATCCAAGGAAAAAAACCGGTATGTTTTTTACGTGGTTTTGCCATGTTTAGATATTCATTCAACTCTTTGCTTTATCTTAACCCATTCCATAAAAAAACCCGCACAAGGCGGGTCTTTTTACAGTGAAATTCTGTACAGAATTACAAGCTGTAGTACATGTCGAATTCAACTGGGTGAGTAGTCGTGTTAAGACGACGAACTTCTTCAGTTTTAAGTTCGATGTAGGCATCAAGCATTTCTTTAGTGAACACACCACCTTTAAGAAGGTAATCATGATCCGCAGCAAGCGCTTCAAGCGCCATATCTAGGCTATGAGCCACTGTAGGGATTTTAGCTTCTTCTTCAGGAGGAAGGTCATACAAGTTCTTGTCAGCAGCTTCACCTGGGTGGATCTTGTTTTGAATACCGTCAAGACCAGCCATAAGAAGTGCAGCGAAACCTAAGTACGGGTTCATCATTGGATCTGGGAAACGTGCTTCGATACGTTTGCCTTTAGGGCTAGAAACATAAGGAATACGGATAGAAGCTGAACGGTTACGTGCTGAGTAAGCAAGCATAATCGGCGCTTCGAAATGTGGAACTAAACGTTTGTACGAGTTAGTTGATGGGTTTGTGATTGCGTTCAATGAACGAGCGTGTTTGATCACACCGCCAATGAAGTACAACGCCATTTCTGAAAGACCAGCGTATTCATCACCAGCAAACAAGTTCTTGCCATCTTTAGAGATCGACATGTGAACGTGCATACCAGAACCGTTATCGCCAACCATTGGTTTAGGCATAAATGTAGCAGTTTTAGCATATTGGTGAGCAACGTTCCAAACAGCATATTTGAACTGTTGAACTTCGTCCGCTTTGCGAACCATAGTGTTGAAGCTTACACCGATTTCAAGCTGGCAAGATGCAACTTCGTGGTGATGTACTTCTACACGACCTGGGCCCATGATATCTTCGATTTTTGCACACATTTCTGCACGCATATCTTGTGAAGAATCAACAGGAGGGACTGGGAAGTAACCACCTTTCACACGTGGACGGTGACCAGAGTTACCCGCTTCATAATCTTTACCAGTAGACCAAGCAGCTTCTTCAGCGATTAATGTGTGGCGCGCGCCAGACATATCGATGTCCCATTTTACTTCGTCAAAAACAAAGAATTCTGGTTCTGGACCAAAGAAAGCTGTATCACCGATACCAGTTGATTTTAGGTATTCTTCCGCACGACGAGCAATAGAGCGTGGGTCACGTTCATAACCTTGACCAGTTGAAGGTTCGATAACATCACAAGTCACAACAACTGTAGCTTCTGCAAAGAACGGGTCGATAAAACAAGTTTCTGCATCTGGACGTAAGATCATGTCAGATGCTTCAATGCCTTTCCAACCAGCAATTGAAGAACCATCAAACATTTTGCCATCTTCAAACGTATCTTCGTCGATTGAATCTGCTGGGTAAGTTACGTGTTGTTCTTTACCCTTAGTATCAGTAAAGCGAAAATCGACCCATTTTGCGCCACTTTCTTGGATGAGTTGAAGGACCTTGTTCGCCATGCTCATTTTGCTCCGATGATTTTTTTGTGCACACTGAAGTGCGTGTTAGTAGTTGGTAGTTATTAAGCAATTACCGTACCAACTTTTAAAAGCCAAGCTAAAATATTGAATTCCTTATCAGAATAGAAGATTTTAACTCCTTGCTTTTCGACTATTATACTGTGTGTAACAGTAAATGCACCATATTCAGCCACTCTTCATCACTTTTGTTTAAAAACTTCTCGCAGGTGTATCAAAATAGTGCAACTTGGTTTTGCACTAGTATGCACCAAAATGATTAATCGCTTTCAACGATAAAATCATTGAGATTTTATCAAAGCTTTAAGGTCGAATTTAAATACGATAGAAACTAATGGTTTAGCTAGTTCTAGATGGAAAAATACCAGCGTGATAACTATATTCATGATCGATATTTAGGTTTTTTGAGCCCTTAAAGCACTCTTTTTTTGAAGTAGATTTAACCATTTTGTTTTAATTTTGATCAATCTACCTTTGCATTAATTGTGCTCCATTTTGGTGATTTTGCTTCAAAACGGTTCATATTTTTCCAGCTAGAGCCTGAATTGCAATTTTTAACGACAGTAAGCAGATCTTTTTAAAATATCAATTGAACACATTTTAAACACTTAAATTCAGCCTATTGCTTTGTTCAACTTAAATCCTAAATTTATAAGTCGATAATTTGCTGAAATGATTTCAGTTGCGATGAACTTTGGCGAAATTGTTCAGCAGAAATTGAATAATATTTGCTATGATTGGCTGCATTCTAAATATTTCACTATTTTTCTATTTAAAAAATATCCACACGATATTTGGGTCAATATACAACTATTTAGAATCATTTCGGACTATTCTAAGCACAGTTAAGTGCATAAATTTCAAAGGTTAATACGCTCATGCTTTTGATGATCGAAAAAAAGTACTGAGATTCACACTGCTCCCCATTAGTTCCTTTGACCTACATAACAGTCTGATTTGTTACAAAATAGGTTTGTATTAGTTCCTTTTAGTTCTTCTTAATCCGGTACATTTACGGGTAATATTGCGGGTAACCTTAAATTTACCTGTTCGTTACCCGTATGGCCTCCAATAAGCTTACAGATGCAAAAATTAAAATACTTAAACCACAAGAGAAAGTTTACCGAATATTAGATTCAGATCGCCTGTATATTGAAGTTCGCCCATCAGGTACGAAAGTTTGGCGTTTTAAATTTACGCATCAAGGTAAAGAGTCATCTATGAGTCTTGGTGAGTATCCATCAATCGGTTTAGCAGATGCACGTATTTTGCGTGAAGAAATGAGGGCTAAACTTGCTCGAGGAGTTCACCCTGTTTTAGAGAGAAAGCAGCTCAAACTTGAAGAAGAAAGCAAACTAACAAATACTTTTAAAAATGTTGCTTTAGAATACTATGCAGAGCGCCTAAGCTCTAAGACTGAAAACTACAAAAACCAATTTTCAGTTTCTATGGAAAAAGATGTGTTTCCGGCTATCGGATCTAAAGACATTAAAGCCGTAACGTCAGCTGATGTTTTAGGTATTTTGAAAAATACTATTAAACGAGTTAGATCTCAAAAGAATCGTGGCACTGGTGAGGTTACAGCTATACAGAATAGGAAGTTTATTGGTGCAGTTATGCGATATGCCATTGCCACCCTGCGCGCTGAGAACGATCCAACATACGCTGTTCGTGATGTGGTTATACGACCCGAAGTTACCCATGCAAGACCATTGAATAAAGATGAGCGCATCAAGATCAGAACTCGCTTAGAAACTTACGGCGGCACTGAAACGGTAAAAAATGCTGGTCTTATGCTGCTCTACACAATGCTTAGAACCATAGAAATACGTCGTATGGAATGGTCTTGGGTAGATTTTGACGATCGCATCGTAACTTTTCCTAAGTCTGCTATGAAGAAAAGCCGCGAACATATTCTTCCGATGTCAGAACAAGTCTACGCAATTTTAAAAAACCAATATTTAAATTCTGGTAATAAAGTATATGTGTTCCCTTCGGTTTATAAATCGGACTCAATGCTTAACCAAATGACCCTAAATAGAATGTTTCAACATTTAGCTATTGAAGATGTTTCAGCTCACGACTTGCGTGCTACTGCTTCTACTTTGCTGAATGAATATGGCTATGATGACAAATGGATCGAAGCTCAACTTGCACATGCTGATGATAATAAAACTCGAGCATCATACAATCACGCAAAATATTTAGCTGATCGTAGAAAAATGATGCAAGATTGGGCTGATATGGTAGATGGATGGAAGCAATAAAACCTTCTATTGTTGCTAGGTACTTCTTTCTTTGAAGTACTTTATGCATCCCTCTATAAATTCTGCATTCACATTCATCTCAGGATCATCTTTTTCATCGTCACATTGATCAGCAGATTTAAGTTGATTATCACGTGCATAGCGATATCCAAAATACTGCTCAGTTCCATCTTTATATCCCCCAAGTACTTCAGGACGCATTTGATATTGGAAATAGATAAATGCAGCTACACCTAACACTGCCAATGCTGAACTCATTAATTTGAATTGCTTTGAAATCATTTTTTATTCTTTTGGGTTATTATTTGTGCAAGGATGATAATTAAAATGAAAGGAGAAGTCTATGTGCTCAAACTTTGAAGCGATAAAGCGTGACCGGGCTTTTCTATTAAATCTGCCAGAGCCAACTCAACTCGAATTCCCTGATGAAATTTTTCCTACCTATAACTCCCCTTTAGTTTTTAGCAATAAGGGTAATATTGAATGGCGCAGTGCGAAGTTTGGCATGATCCCTAAATGGGCCAAAGAGCTTAAATACGGCCGACATACATATAATGCTAGAACTGAGACCGTTGCTGAAAAGCCGAGTTTCAAGAACGCTTGGTATAAAAATCAGTTTGCCTTAATTCCAGTCGAAACTATATATGAGCCAAAGTATATCAACGGTAAACCGCACTGGTATGGTATAGCGCGCGAAGACGGAATGCCGTTTACCGTAGCTGCTATATATGAAAGTGCAATGATCAATGTAGAACAGATCCGCTCAATGAGTATGTTGACGATAAACGCTGACAAACATCCTTTCATGAAACAGTTTCATGCCCCACAGGATGAAAAGCGCAGCATTATCGTTATACCTGAAGAATATAGAGAAGATTGGCTGAATACTAACTTTGAAGAAGCTCATGAATTTTTCTTTGATATGTCAGATGAGTTTATAACTTTTCCTAAAAACCATTTATCTGAAACAAAGCCACAGCGCGACTTATTTTGACTTCTTATTGAATTTACTTAATTTTATAAATTTGAAATCTAATTGAGCAACTATTAAAATCTTGATATCTGTTACACCTATCAAGTTTATTATGTCTGAAATCATAACACACGGCGGCTTTAGAATTGGCGCTGGTCGAAAAAAATTAGAGCCAACAAAGGTTATTCGTGTGCCCGAATCTCGTATTGTGGAGATTAAAGAATACCTCAACAAGCCTAAAAACGAAGCAGAAATTTCAAATATTCGTCAAATTGACCCAGTTACATATCTAGAAATTCCACTTGCTGTTGAACGTGTGCAAGCTGGTTTTCCTTCGCCAGCTCAAGATTATATCGATCAAAAAGTCGATCTTAATGAGCACTTAATTAAAAATGCAAATGCAACATTCATTGTTAAAGTTGATTCGCTTTCGATGCTTAATATCGGAATTGACATTAATGATGAGCTGATTGTCGATCGCAGTCTAGAAGCAAAGCATAGAGACGTTATTATCGCCTGCATTGATAACGAACTCACTGTTAAACGCTTAATGCTTGAAGGTGATAATCATTGGCTTAAAGCTGAAAACCCTAACTTTCCTGACATTCACTTTAATGAAGGTCAAATTATTGAGATTTGGGGCGTTGTAACAAGAGTAATTAAGAGTTTTAGATGAGTTCGCAAGATCGTATTATCGCCCTCATTGATATCAATAATTGCTATGTCAGTTGTGAGCGTTTATTTCAACCAAAATTAAGAAACCGCCCTGTTATTGTGCTTTCTAATAATGACGGCTGCGCTGTTGCACGTAGCCAAGAAGCCAAAGATCTCGGGATCAAAATGGGTGTTCCACTCTTTCAAATTAAAGACATTGTTGAGCAATATAACGTTCAGGTACTTTCAAGTAACTACGCTGTATATGCTGAAATGAGTCGACGTTTCGTAAATACTATTAAATGCTTTGTCAGCGAAAAAGATGTTGAACAATACTCTATCGATGAGACTTTTGTAGATTTCACGTCGTACACGAATCAGGATGTGAATCTAATCGCACAGAATATTAAAGAGGCGTTATGGAAATGGCTTGCACTTCCCGTTTGTGTTGGAATTGGTCGATCTAAGACTGAAGCGAAAATAGCAAACCATGTAGCAAAGAAGAATAAGCACTTTAATGGCATTTGCAATTTCGTCGAAATGGATCCATGCATTAAAGAATACGTGCTTAATGATATTGAAGCATCTGAAGTTTGGGGCGTTGGTCGAAAGCATTCTAAAAAATTAGAAATGATGGGCATTAAATCCGTTTTAGATTTAGCTCTCTCGAATCCGCAATATATTGAACAGCAATTTTCCGTTGTGATGAAAAGAACTGTTCTTGAATTAACCGGTACAGCATGTATTGAGTTAGAGCAAACTCCTCCCAGCAAGAAGCAAATCATCAGCTCGAAATCTTTTGGCCAACGAGTAACTGATTTAGATTCATTGAGGGAGGCTGTGAGTTCATTCTTACAATCAGCTGTTAAAAGACTGCGTAAAGATAATAGTTTGTGTGGTTGCGTAATAGTTTCAGCAGAATCTAATAAATTTGATGCAAACAAACCATTTTATAGAAAATCAATCAGTATGGGATTTGCTGAACCCACTGACTCAGCTGCAGTCATGATAAAAGCGATAATGAAGCGAATTGATGAGATATATAAAGAAGGAATTGAATTTAAGAAATGCGGCGTGATATTGACTGGTATTGAGCCTAAGGAAACTTACATTCATGATTTGCTGGCAGATTTAGATGCTATTGAAGTGGATGAAAAACTGCAGTCGACTTTAGAAGATGTGAAGGAAAAATTCGGGGATAAGATTCTTGCGATTGGACCGTGTATGTTACCAAACCGTAGATGGTCAATGAGTCGTAATCGATTGACGCAGAACTATTTTTCTGTGGATGGGATGTTGACTATTAGGGATTAATTTCTTATAAACCCTTTATTTTTAGAATAATTACCATGGATATCAAAAAAAATATTTGCAAAATTTTATGGGTCACTACCGCATTAAGCATATCTGCAATTGTAATTTGTGGGATTGTTTTGGGTTGCAATGGCCAAGAAGAGCCAATTTATAAAGCAATATCTTTATATGGTAATTATTTTGGGGGAATTTCAACTATTGTGGCTGCCATGATTGCTGCCTACCTATATACAGATTGGAAGAAACCAATATTTATTTCGCGGATTGGCTCAGATCAAAAAGAAATTATTAAAATAACGAGAGATTTAAAACGACATGCAGATTCTTTTTTATTATTTATGAATAGCTCAAATCGCACAATCTCAAAACTAAATAATGATAACGAAGAATCCCTGATTTATAAAAAATTAGTAAACGCATTATTAGATGATATTGATGATTTAAGCGGGGCTTTAAAAATCTATAAATGCCATTTTGATGAAACAATAAATACAGAAGAGCAGCATATTTGGTTTATTCGTAGTATTGAAAATGATGTAATGTCATTATTTAAAATACTTTCTAAGCCGAATCCGGATTTTGAGTATATAGATTCTTTTTATCAAACCAAGCAAGCTGTCGAATCCAAAGAGTTTAATCGTCTTTGCAGGAAAATCGTAATACAACTACCAGACGAAATTTCAGAGTTTTACGCGAGCCTGATTCGATAATGAAAGCCCTCACTTGAGGGCTTTTTCATGTTCGATAATTACTTGAGCAACAGCTTTCGCAGCTGACCAATACTTTGAGTTAAATGCGGCGAGTTCCGTATCATTTGAAATAAATCCGAGTTCTACGATCAAGCCACCAGCATTGATAAATCCGAGTTTTCCACGGGCTGACTGTGATTGATCAATCCAACCTTTATCACCACGAAGGCGACTGCCAAAAACATCAGCCACGGCTTTAGATAACTTTTGAGCGAGCAATTTATCTTTTGGCAGCGCAATCGTTTCAATGCCATTTGCTTGGCTATTTGTGGATGTATTCATGTGGAATTCGATTGCGATCGATGCACCTTTCGCCAATGCGATAGCATTTGTAAGAGGGAGATTGATTGTGCCTGCGCCATCAGTTTTGTAAGACAGACCTGCAGCTGCAAGATAATGTGCTACAGCATTTCGGAATTGTCGCACCAATTCAGCTTCTTTATATTTGCCGCTGACAGCACCCGGATCTGCATTGCTATGCCCTGCAGTAATCGTCACAAATTGATTTACATCGTGTAGTTCAGGCTGCTTTTTCAGGCGGGCAAGAACCATGGCCACACCAACAAACATACCAACCCATTCAGCAACGTTTTCAGGAATCTTGTTTTTCAACTCTTGTGGAATCACCTCCCAGACACTTAAAAACTGTTCTGAGAATAAAATCAGGGCATAAAAAAAGGCGCTTATTGCGCCTACCTGTACTGACTTGAGTTTCCAAGCCTGCTTCCAGTTGTCGATTAACTTCATTTGATACTCCACTTTGTAACCTGTGATTTAAGCCAAGATTCAATAAATGCACTTCCTAAAATACCCACTGCAGAAGCAATGGCTAGTAATGCTAAAGGATTGATATCAGGTATTTGTAAAACGACCGCTCCTGCGATTGTTGATGTTGCAGACCCCAAAATTGTTCGACCAATTGCCAAACGCCATGTCAGCTTTTCATCAGACACAAGCAATTTTGCAAAGCCTATCGCTGCCCCAATGACAATGAGTAGTAGTAAATTTCTCTCATGCTCTTGCATGAATCCCCCTAATTTTTAGAAATAAAAAAGCACCTTTCGGTGCCATTGTTTAAATGATTCAGACTTCAATCTGACTGTGTTGACCTAATGGTGCTGGCCGTAAAATTTGTTGATTTGAAATGAACACACGCTGACCGAGGTTGTATGTCGTCCCACTCGTGCAAAGCACTGGTCCAGATCCCCCATCCACTTGAACACGATACTCAGGATGGCTTGCAGAAGTGATTGTTCCAATTAACTCAACGTGCGTTGGGTTCAGCAGTTTTCGAAGTTCAAATAAAGGATTAGTCACGATGGATGCGCTCCACTTTGATAGATTCTGTGACTTTGCCATGATTAAATGAACCGCTCACCGAATCAATGACTCCCCACCACTGTCCGTGGAATGCCACGGTTTTACCCGGCAGCATTTCTCCAATTTCTTGAGCGACTGGCAAACCTGATAAAGTGTGAAATTCCTGTATATTGGCTTTGATCAACTCCATCTTGCCAAAGCTTGCACCCGACACGACATCAAACATTGGGCCACTCACAGCTTCAAGAGGAACATCACCTGCAGTATTGCGCTGTTTCACAGTCAGGCTGTCACCACTTCGACTGTTCACGACGTTAATGGCATTGAAGTCAGCAATATAATCCTTGTTCTGCTCAATGGTTTGTTGAATCACAATACTTTGTGAAATCAAAATATCGTAGTCGTCCACAGTCATTGCATCCCAATAGCCATTTTTATAACGAGGCAAGATTGAAAGCGTATTACCTGACTTTTGGCTGTAGATGAAACCACCACCAGCTTCGACCACTTGTTTGATTGCGTCCATCGGTGCAAGTTCTGCATAGCTCAGACTCTCAACCGGCACGATCCAGCCGACGTCATCAATCAACTTCCAGTCCAATTCAGTACCGGATTGAGCTCGATCAATTTCTGCTTGCACGAGCTGCACAGAGGTTCGCTCATTATCTTGGATAAATGATCGTTTATTGGCGTAATCCGCTGCATTCAGCGCTGTGACACTTCGACCATCGTAGGTATAAGATTTATTCGCAAACTTAATCGTTTCTGTTTCAGTCTCAAGTAACACATGATGTTCAAAGCCATTGATGATTAATTTTAAAATCACCGGTTGCTCATTTAGCGGCTGCAGTTTTTCTTTCTCCGTATGTGCCACGGTAATTGAATAAGACCAACACCATGTACTACGGCTACAATTATAAGTTCCGTTAATGACTTTAATCGGTTCAGCATTATCTAAGCGTTCAGCACTTAAATTATTCACGATATACCACCATTTTGGATTATTCAGCTGCGGAATATATTGTTTTGCACATTTGTCTTCATCAAAGTTGAGCACGATATTAAAGCGACTCACTTTTTTTGATGGACAACAAAAATTTAAATGAACTGGCTGCCGTTTAGGCTTTTGGTCGGGCTTTGGCCAAGGTTGGACTGGATGTTTTCTGTAGTGAATGGACTTGGCTTTATCCCATGGCAAATCAGACTTGGTGACAATCTCAAGCCCCTTATCCCACTCGAACGAAAAGCGCTTTTCGAATTGTTTAGCGAGTTCATGTGAATAAGTGAATTGCTTGCGCCTGCGAATCATTTCTTGCCATCTTGATTCACGATTGTGACGTAGCTTGATCGATTCTTCATGTACGTAAAGCTGGTGAATAAATCGAGTCTCTCCTTGCTCCCAAACCATGTAAGCATCAGAATTCAAACCAGTGGTTTGCTCATGCGTAGATCTAACAGCATGATTCAATGAGCCGGCTTGTTCAAACCGAACATCCACTTGGTTAGAAAGCACTAAACTCCGCTCATAAAAAAGAGCCTCATTTGAGACTCTTAATATTGGCTTAGCCCACGGTATTTCCATAACGCTTAAACATGCAAGCGCCTTTTGGTACTGCGTATTAAAGCCATATGACACGCCCACCAAGTGATTGATATCAAATAGTGCTTCAAATTGTGCTGTCAAACTAGTTTGAATTACAGTATCAATTGCACCGTACTGATCAATCCGGACAGCCTTAAATTCAGCAATAAAACTATTCTGAACAATTACAACGAGTTGCGAAAACTGACCTGATACAACATTAAATTCAGCATAAAAGCCCGTATTAATCTGTGCATCTAGTACATCATTACTATAGCTCTCAGCATTAAATTCAACAGCAATTACTGTGCTAACAATCGCATTGAGTGATGCGATATTCTGATCATCAGCGCCAAATTCAAGATTAGTCGAACCCGTGGCAGGCTCTTTAAAGTTAAGGTTTACCTGGTGTCTATTTGGTGGAATATAGTTCGACACATGCCCACCTCATTTATATTGATGGTCGTAAAATCAGTGAGTTCATCATTAAGGTGCTACCGATTACCAGATTTGGATTTGCCAATGCAATATCAGTTCCAACCTCAAAATCAGCAACCGCTTTTCCTTCACCATTGAAAAGACGAGCCCAAATGGCAATGCCTGCTTGCGTTACTGTACCTGCATCTGTTTGATGAAGCTCAATATTGTCTAGATTGAGATTTTTAAAACATGGCTTGGGAAGGGTTAAAACGACTAGTTTCGCGGCTTCATCTCCCACAACAGCTAATGATGTTGGCTTTTCGTCACTGTAAAAAATAAAGGTAGCATTTGCGCTACCTTGATCTATGTAATTTGCCAATGCTTGCAGTTGAGCAAGTCCGGCTTCTAAAGAAGTTTGGATCATTTCACGTTATCCTGTGCAACAATGTTGTATTCCTTCTTAGGATCCAAGGCGATGATGTAATTTGAACCATTTCTCACCCCTAAGAGAATGTAATTGCCATTTGATTTTGAAGTAGTTTCATTTAGCAATTCCCCTGTGCTTCGGTTATAAACGCGCACTCTGCATGAAATCGGAACGCCCTGTTTTAGAGTCTTACCCTGGATTAAAAGTTCTGCCTTTTCAGCTTTGGCCAATTTGAACCTTCTATCAATCTTCATAGCTCACCTAAACTAAACACAAATGCTCCAAAGCTGTTACCTTGAGCAACTTTTTTAAGCACAAAGCACTCATCATCTTCCATAAATGTATGTAGATCTGCATACTCTAAATGACTTGACTGCATGCTATAAAGCAGAGGCAAAGCACCCATGAATGCATTGTTAGACGAATGTAGCATAACTTTACTAAAGTGAATTCCTGGTTCTAGAGAGTTAAAGCTCATTATTCCTGAGCGCATTAGTGTTTGGCTAGTTCCTTTGTCTGGCAAATAATATTGTGGGTAAGCTGTTAAATCCTGACTATAAACACCGGTGTTTGTTGTCATGGTGATGGTTGATGAAGCCCACGCATAACGCAACGGGTTGACGTTAAAGAAGAAATCTGAAGCACCGGCAGTAGTATTTCGCTGATGGGCGAGTAAGAATGGTACACGAAAACCTTTTTTCTCTGTTACACAAAAACCATAAACGTATGTAGCAATATATTTGTTTGCATGTGAATTACTGACTGGTGTGCTAACTAAATAAAATGAAGATTCATCACCAATAACCATCCACTCTTTTTCATTGTTTGCCGGAGAAGTAGAGTCAGCAATTTGTGATGTTGGGGCGTTCTCAGATACAGCGTGGTACCATTTCGCCCAACCGTTCACTGCCGATGTGCCTGAACCAGTACCAATCCAATTCTTATTCGGGTTGCTAGCATCGTAAGGGACCTGATTGGCACTAAAATCGTCGATGTGGGAACAACTCTCCAAGATCCCCACCTTGGCAAATTTCGCATAATTAGTGTTGTAAACAGGATCGAGACTGTCATCTACCCGAAGATAAAAAGAATTAGCCTCAGTGTTCTTAGCTCTATAGACTGCCTTATTTTCACCACTAAAAACCTTGGTCCAGCCCAATGGGGCAACTTTGCATGAAATACTACCGGTGGCAAGCTGGTCTGCAGCATCAACAACAAATTCAATAGTATTCGCTGTTAGTCCGAATACTTTAAATTCACCGTTCAACGCAGCTTCATTTGCTCCAGAAATTTCAACCACTTGAAACTGTTTAAAATTATGAGCACCTCCAAATGTTGCAATACCAATACCATTCTCAACAACAAGACTGGAGATAACTTGCGAGCCAAACCCTGTTACAAGACACGCATCTAACACATCAACCAAGCAGCCCCATGTATTAGTAAACTGCGGCGCATTGGTATTATCAAAGCTAAACCACTTAATATCGGTATTTGCCATTTTATTTACCCATAAAAAAAGACCGCATAAAGCGGCCATATTTGATTTAAATTCTAAACAGCGCGGTCAATGTCGCCGCGCAACATGATTTGGAATGAATCCGAAATTACTGCAGGTTCTGACTGCTTCACCGTACGAATGACCCAAACTGGGAAATTACAAGCAATCGTATTAAATCGAAGAACGTTGCCATTCGCCCAACCACTACCCCAACCTTCTTTTTTAATCACAAAGTAAGGTGCGCCAGTCACAGGGTTTATCGGACTAAAGTCATTATTAATGGTTCCTGTTGCAATTTGCCCTGTATATTCACCCACACATTTAAAGTTGGTGCCATCAGTAAACTGGATATACCAACGCTCTTGAATTGCACCTTTGTTTGTGACCTGAATCGGATACAACGCATCATTGTAATTTGCGCTAATTAGCGTACCTGTCGGTTCATCCAACCATTGATTAGACCAGGTTTGCTGCACGAATTTCTTGGTATAACGCGCTTGCATATCATTAATGACCAATGCAGAGCCTACGATCGTATTGTCGGCCTCATAGTTATGCGTCAAAGGCTTGGTAAAAGTGACTTGGCCATTAATTTGCGCATCACGGATCTGCCCCATATCTTGATAACGATACTTGGCAACCAATGGCTCAACCAAACTTGCCAAAACAAAATCACCACCCAATGTCACGCGACCATAATCATAATCTACGGTGTATAAGTCATAACTAACTTTCACGCCGTTTGCATCCTCAAGCTCACACCACGCAATACGTTGATCATTTAAGTCGTACGTCGTACCAGCAATCGCACTTGGTAATGCTTGTGACTTAGTTGAACTGACAATACCAATACCACCGACTCGAAAGATTGGCACACGGCCATCGATGGGTAGGCGCGTGGCAGACAAACCCAGTAATTCAGAATCAATCGGCAGATAGGTATAAGCAATCGCGTTATAGCGAACACTTGAAGCATCCACCCACACGGGTAAATTAATATAGGTCTTACCTGCTTCTTCATATTCAAGCAGTGGATCGTACCAATCATGTGCTTCTAACTCCGCACGATTATCAACTGTAACTTCGGTCTTGATGTAGAAATAAATCTGCACAAAACCATTATCCCAATTCACCAGGCCATGAGCACGGGATGTCTCAATCACCCCGTTCTCATCGGCAGTCAGTGTGAGTTGGCCATACTCAAGCGTTCCAACAACGACCGTAAGCGATTGCACTCGCAGCGGAATTACCGGTGTGCGAAAGGCAATCTTATTGACCGGTGGTAGATCTGTTGTTGTGGTCAATGACTGCAATTGAATCGTGTTATCGGCATTCGGCGTCCAGCTATCAATTTCGATAACGCCGGTACCATACTGGATGACACCTGACTGAATACCGGAGTTGTTGGCAGGATCCACATTGCGATACAGCAAACCAGAGCGGTCTAAAAAGGTATCGCTCCCAACCTTGAAACGGGCCGAACCCGTTAGGATTTGCTCATCAAAACCTGAGGACAAGTCTAGTTTTAGTTTATCTGCAGTCATCGTATGTGTAGATGAATTTGAACCTGACGTGTCGCGGTACTTTACTTTCACATCAGCAGTATTGAATGCCTTTAAAGTAATTTCTTCGCCAACAATACTTGATGTTTGTGGACTATAAAAAGCCATAAAAATCCCCTAAGCCGTACCGTAGGTAACCGCTGCTTCAAATTTAGTAATAAATTGTTTGTAAACCGTTTGTGGTGTGACTTCGCATAAGCCAGTTGAATAGTTAATTGAGCCCTGCACCACCCCACGACTATTCACTAAATTCCCCAACGAGCTTGTTACCGGCACATCTGTCAGCAATACATTGGTTTCAAGATTCCCCGTCTCAGTAGACACAGGAATTTCTAACTCAACACTGTTGGGTTGAATCGCAGCGCCTGTACCAATCGTGAATACCAGCTTTTGACTTGAGTCTGGGGTAACATCATTCTTGGTTTGCGTAAGCGAAGTACCAAAGTTATAGATCACATTAAAAACGGTAGATTTTTGCGGCAGTTTATTGGGAATAATCTTGCCTTTGCCTAAGGCATAATTAATTGAGCCAGCAGCATCACCAGTGAATTTACCTTGTGCATTAGAAGTAGCTGTTTTGGCTTCTCCTTCAAGCAGCCAATTAATCGTCACGCCTGGTAATACCCCTAGATGACCTAGATCAAACTCAAAGGCAGCTTTTTCAACACTTAAGTTTGATCGTACAAAGGTCACGATCGGCGTTCCCCAATTCAGCAGAATTACACTATCCACATCAGGCAATGCGCCTGCAGTTAAAAGCCATGATCCTGTCTCGTAATTGATCATGCCTGAACCAAAGGAGCTATTTGCTGCTCTTAACTGCCCTGATCCATCATCCTTAAGCTCATAAAACTTACCTTGAGACATATAGGAAATAGACAATGCGCCTGGCGCAGGAATCGGAATCAATACACCTGACCAATTTGTACTTTGGTTATTCTGAGTCACTGGAATAGCACTGCTTTGGTAATACTGGTTCGGTGCGGCAGCCGGCTTAAACGCAATGTTTAAACTCATGGTGCCGGTTGGTGCAGCAGAGGTCCATTTCACCAGGCCACGCTGATAGTCGATTGTACCGACTTGTGTACCCAATGAGTTCTTGAGCAAACCACCTTGATCTGTGATTGACTGGCCTTGCATGCTAAATGACACAGAACTTGGCATTACAGCTGAACCTAAATACAGGTTCTGACTTTCACTCACGGCTTGCGATGGATAATTCACAGTAATCAAACCATCGCTACCCGGTACCAAAACAACACTTTCGCCTGCAGCATTGACATCAATGATCGGTGTTTCACTTTGAGCAGATGGAATGAGCTGCGTAAACATTGAGTCCGCATTAACCGTGTATTCACCAACATGAACATCAGATGCCAATTGAGTAGATGAATAATACAAACCAGTATCAGCAACAAGCGTATCGCGAATAATAGTTTTAGATGCCTCGCCTGCATACCACTGACGTGCTGACAAGCCTACAAAGTCACGTTCTAATGGATCATTGATTTGGTAAGTCGCAACTTTGTATTCGATTCGTTCCTTATCAATCACCATGACTGATATACGTGTTTCAACTTTGGTAATTCGAACATACTGTTCAAATTGAAGTGCTTTTCCTTCATCTGAAATCAACACGATCGTATCACCAACACTGGATTCAGTTTCTTGTGGAAACATTACCACTTGCAGTGATGACATGCCTTGCCAATGGGTATCGAGAGGTGTGCCAGCAATTTGGCCACCTTTGGCCAGATAGTTTTCAACTCGGTTTTGTGCGGCCTGGCGCTCATCGGTCCAAGACTCGGTACTAAACAATAATGCTGAGACGTTTGGATCCTCGGGAAGCTCAGATACAAATACTGTGGCACCCATAAGTAAGTCGGTGTCATTCGTGGTCACAGCCGGAAAGATCTTTCGCATCGATACATCGCCGACGGTACGATCTAACTCAGAGATGTCGTTAAACAGATTATTACTCAGACCATCTACAACAATCTGACCGTTATATTTCCCACCACCATCAGCATTATCGGTGTCACGCTCAGCGTGATAGATCACTAAATCTTTGGTTTCAATTGGCATTACTCACTCCAAAATCTGAGCGTTAAATTCATAGGATCATTCAGAGATACTGGCGGGATTCCTTTCACGGCAGTGGCTTCTAAAGCACCGTCAATATGATTAAAAACCACGTTAAATTTCCGTGTGTCATGCGCCCACTCAAACTGCAATTCAAATTGCTCATTCAGTACCGACCAGGCCTGCAACTTACGAACGACACTTAACGAAGTCCACCCCATTCCACTGTCAGCAGGCTCTAAAGTGATTGGCTGACCTGAAAGCTTGGTGCCCTCTTGAATAATCGGCGTACCATTCATGGCATATTCCAAAGATTGCTCTTTGGCCTTCCAGCTAAATTCATCAGACCAAAAAAAACCGTCTTCAATTGAGACGGTTTCTGATGTTGAGATGCGTTTTATTTTCACGATGCCTTACTCACTTTTCCTAGCGTTGCCAAAATTTCTGATAACGCGTCCTTATTACTCGCATCTGTTTGAACATCTACAGATTTGCCATTAGCCTCAATGCGAATAGTGGTTTGAGGTTCAGATTTAGCCGCACCTGACATAGCCTTAGTCGACACATTATTAGGCGCATATTGCTGCATACGCTCTAATTCTCGATTCACTTGCTCCACGTTGCTTAAGCCACCAAAGAATCCAAAGCCTGACGACTTGTAGCCATTTACGCCCTTGGTGCCTTCATAGATATCCTTGGCATGCTGTTTAGCAGCTGCATCTGAATATCCCATGGCTTTAAGCTCAGCTTCGATATCCCCGGCATTTTTAGCCATCTTGCCTTTGGTACCTTTTCGAGTCTCATGCATTCCACTCGATGCTGCACTAACAGCTTCTTCCCACGCGCTTTTAACTGAATCCGCTTCGTCTCGACCAGTTTGGCCAAGGTTACGGAATCCATCTTCAGCGCTACTTGAAGCACGGCGAACACGATGAATTGATTCTTCAAGCTCACCATAGCTTTTGACTGATGCTTTACCCGATGAATCAATTTGCACTTCCAGGCCAAGTGAAGCTGCTTTGGCTTGTGCTATTGCAATTTGAGCTTTATCCCCAGTTGCAATCGTTGCATTGAGCATTTGCGTATAAGCCTGCTTAATGGCATCAGCCGTGGCCTGACCACTTTTACTAACAACATCAAAATTACGCTGAGCACTTGTCGCAGCATCATTTAATTGCTCTTTGGTTTGAATTCCGAGTGCGCTAAAAGCTGCTTGTACTGGATTTAATGCAGCAGGTAATTGTTTGGCTTTTTGCTCAATCTTAGTTAAGCCAAGAGCAACCTGCTCACCAGTAATTAAACCCTGCTTTTCAAGCTCAATTAATTTACTTTTTGCATAATCCAATTCAGCGCGTGTCTGTGCGGTATCAATTGCTCTATTGAGATTTGCGGATAATGCCAGACCCGTATCAATACCCTTTTGTTTGTACTGATCTAGGCTACCAATAATGATCTGAACATCATTAGCGGCAGATTGAAAAGTTGCGGAGAATCGACCCTTAAGTTGTTCAGTACTTAGTCCTGTACGCTCTAAAGAGGCTTTCATCACTGCTTCAGTTAATGCGGCTGTTTTTTCTGCTTCTTTGGAAGTGCCTGCAAATGCAGCTTTAGCATTAGTTTCAAAGACCAACAGATCTTTACCATCCAAGGCCTGGCTAAGCCTTAGCTGAAGATCTTCACTTGTAATCTTTCCTTGTTCTTGCAGAAGAATTAGTGCAGTTATTGAGTCATTAATACCCTTGGTAGAATCAAACTTCATAGCATTGGATATTTTTTCCAAAGCTTCTTTGGTTGGTTCACCTTTTTTAATTAACTCATCAAATTCTGCAACTAACTTTTTAGACTCTTCTGTAAGTTGATAGGTTTTGTCTCGTGCTTTTTCAGCTGCAGCTGCCTGCTCCGCCTTAATTTCTGCTGAAACTTTTGCTCTTGCTGTTTCTAAAGCAATCTGGCTTTCGAGTTCTTCAAATGCTTTGCCATACCCTTGAAGTTTGGCAATTCCCTCCCCAATAGCTGTGCCTATCGGCATGGCCACGGTCGGAATCAACACACCAATAGCGGTCACAGCTACACCGAGCGCACCAAGTCGACTAATTAAAGTCATAACCGAGCTGCCAGTTGTTGCCATTGATGTGGTTGCAGCTGCTGAATTGGCAGCAAGTTGGGTTTTAGCGGTTGCTGCACCACGTGTAGCTGCCGCATTCGCAATTTGTGCTTGTGTATTTGCAACCACTACCGTTGTTTCTTGCGCAATCGCTGTAGATGCTGCTCTCACACCTGCAGCTTTATCAAGAAACACGCTTGCAATATTTAGGGCTTTATAGGCAATAAAGGCCTGACCAGCTAAGGTTAAAGTGGAAACAATTGTATCGAGATTTTCAGCAACATATTTCAGTGCATTGGCAACTTTTTCACTCACCCCTGAAGCAGCATCCGCCTCACCGATGTAGACAGTCCAGGCTGTTTTCAAGTTCTCAATAGCAGCACCAATCGTTGCTGGGAATTTAGCATACTCGGCACTGATTTTTTCAGATTGGCTTAATAGAGCCTTGGTCACAACCTCAGTTGTTAGTTTACCCTCTGCTGCCATCTCACGAAGCTTACCCGTTGCTACCCCTAAACCATCTGCTAACGCTTGAGTTAATCTCGGTGATTGTTCCATCATGGAGTTAAATTCATCACCACGTAGAACACCAGAACCTAAGGCCTGATTTAACTGTGTAATAGCTGCTTCATTAGATGCCGCCGATCCACCGCCCACTTGAATTGCTTTATTAATAGTTTCGGTAAGAGCTAAAGCCTGCTCTTGAGGCCATTTCATTTCCTGACCAATCTTGGTTAGTCGAGAATACAAGTCACCTGTAGCTGTTAAATTTGAATTAGTCGCAATTGCTACGTTTTTTACATCATCCATGGCTTTTTGTAGATTGCCATGCTCACCGATCGCAATATTAATACGCCCAGATAGATTTTTATATTCATCCGCAGTTTGAGCAATTTCCATCGCAGATGTACCAATACCAAGAGCAGCAAGCGCACCGGTTAACGCCGTAAAGCCTGTTTTTAAACCTTGTATTTCATTTGATACGCGCTGAGATGCTGTTTCAGTTTCATTCAACTCTTGATTTGCATTTCCAAGTGATTGATCCAAACTATCAACTACAGGAATGGCTTGTTGCGATGCTTGACTAAATTCATGCATCGATGTTTCCGCTAATTCTAGCGCTTGTTCTAAAGCTGATACCTTCGTCTTGGCAGAAGTTAATTCTTCCAAGGAAACATCATCGGATGAATCCGCCAAAGCCTTCCAGGCCACATTAGCCGCAGTTAATTCTTTTTGTAGTGCATCTATTGCAGTTGCACCTAACTGCCCAATTCGTTCCACCTCTTTAGTTGAAACAACGGCACCATCACCCATACTGTCAATTGCACGAGTGGCGCTCTGAGCTTCAGAAACAATATTGGTTAAATCTACAGACGTAAATTTTTGAACTTCAGAAATAGTTTTACTTGCGGCTTTATCCACGCCAACCATTGCATCGGTGGCAGTTGCTTCATAAATACCAAATGCAGCCTCAACACTTTGGATCGATGTTTTAAGGTCAGCAACGCGATTAACGGCATTTTGAATATCTGACGGCGTAGCTTTTGTTTGCGATAGTTCAACAAGCTCGGCCTGAGCACCTACAAGCTCAGTATTCAATGCTCCAATCATTTGTTGGCTTTGCATCGACATATCACGAAGCTGGCTTGCGCTAACTGTACTTTTATCACCGAGGTTGCTGATTTCTTTGGTGGCTTTATTAAGCTCTCCAACTAGAGCATCCACTTGAACATTCTTTGCTTCAGCTCGAATGGTCTCAAATACTTTTTTTGTGACATCTTCTGACTGCTTTGCAGCAGCTACCAGACCTTTGCTATCACCATCAAGTATAAGTTTAAACGTTAGATTTTTACCGGACATGGCGAACCTCAAAATTCTGGGAATAAAAAAGCCCACAAATGTGAGCTGATTATATTGGTGTTAAAAACACCTAAAGTTTTTACATTTATCTATTGGCAAAAAACGCCCCAATTTTTCTGGAACTCCACTGGTTCTATATTTTCACCTTCAATTACAACTATTGCAGGAGTGGCTATGAAACGCTTAAACCCAGTGTAAGCACCTAAACTATTTTTACTATTAACCTGACCACAATTACCCTTGTGATTTCTAATCTCTGCGCTTGTGGGATCTTTTAAATAACCTTGCAAAGCCAATCTTGACTGCGTTTGTTGCTCAATCAGCTTGGTCTTGGCTACCTTATCAGGCGATGGCGAGCTTGTTCGAGGCGTTGCAATAACAAAGCTCAGTATTAGCACTGCAAGTATAATTGAGATAATCATCCACTTAGGAATGGATTGCTTATACTCACTCCCGCAACTATTACAATGTGTGCTTTCAAACCGCATTGGCTTTTTACAGTTATTGCAAATCTTTACGCCCATCCTAAAACCCTCAATATAATTATTGAGCACATATTAAGTGAAAACCGTAACTTACCTCAATGTTTACTTAGCTCAACTTGGAACGCTGTAAAGCCTTTTTTATCGGCATATTGCGCTGCTCGAATGATATTTGAATCAAACTTGCCTCGGTTTCGTTGATACTTTTCAGCCGCTTTTAAGAAGCCAATAAAAGCACCATAGGTCATTTGCAAAATATCGTCATGTCTATGGCCATACGCTATCAAGTACTGGAATGAATCAAACCAAGTTTGTTCAACACTACCTTTATTCTTACGTATTTTAAGGCCTGGCTTAACGTCTTCATTGAAATATGCACCATTTACTTCGATCACATGTTTAAGAAGATGGCTAAACTCCAACGGATCTGATTCAGCGAGATCTAATAGCGACTCCATTTCAGTGTTTGTACACATTGAGCAAAGTTGAAATACATGAGCGCCATAATCTTTTACCAGGCCTGCACCGATTAAATCTGAATAATCACTTTGCTTTAGGCTGTCACGAATAACGGATGCGTAAGGCGACCAGAAATCAAAGTTATGCATCTGCAGCTGCTTCACTTCCACATCATTACCAAGCACCTTAATTGTGATCGAGCGGTTATTCGCTAAAAAGAAATCATTCATGATGGTATCTCGAAAAAGCCACCCGTAGGTGGCATAGATTGTTAATCGAAAAGACATGGTTGAATTTGTCGATCTACATTTGCTATCGCTGTTTGCAAGGTGTCTCGCTGTTTCTTCCACTCAGAAAGGCCTTTTCCGCATGCACTTGCGATATCTTTTTCGCATTCAAGTTTTGCATTTAAGGCCTCGCGCTTCTGAACAAGTGAGAAGTAATCAGTCTGCAATAAGGCGCGAGCTTCAAAGAACGCCTTTACCAATGCTTTTTTAAATTCACGAACTTTGGGGCTGTTTCGCATATACGTTAAGAGTAAAGTTGCTTGCTGCTCGTTGAGCACCGCATACTGTAAAGAGTGCCCATAACCACCTTGTGGAAGTGGTGCACCCATCCGCATTTCAAATGCCAATGGGCCAAACTCATCAAAGTCTGACTTATAACTTCTCACCAATTGAATTACAGACTTATGCTGAATACCTAGACCTAGGGCTATTTGTAGTGTGGTTGTTTTAGGAACCCCATTATCAACTTCAACAATTTTTAAAACTTCAATTTTTGCATTCATGTATAACTCCTTGAGTTGAGTGTGAACCTATCTATCGAATGCACTTGGAATAATAGGCAGGCATTAAAAAAGCCGACTTGTTAGGCCGGCTTCGCTTTGAAAAATATAGATTCTTGTCAAGGGTTTCGTAAAACCCTACAGGGGGTCACCTAAAACACAGGCACAAAAAAAGACGCTTATGCGCCGTGGAGTTCTTTGTGCCTGAATGGGTTTAAGCTTTTGGAATTGTCACCACATGGCCATATAGACCAAGTGTTTCATCTGATCCTTTGCCGACATCTGATAAAGCCTGACCTGAAATTTCATACTGTCCAAGTTCTTCGTGAATCAATGGGAAAGTGGTTTCTGGTGATTTTTTGGTACGCCATAAGCGAACAGCCATATTGTCTCCAGTTGCAGTGTTAATCCCCTTAAAGAACAATTCATATTCTTTGTTGAAATCACTAGCGATAGTAGTATGACTTACAGCACCAGTGGTGTACGTGGCAGTGACCGGCTCAGTAATCGCCTCTTTAAAGATCACAGTGCCGAATACAGCATCTAAGTCATATTTGCTTTCATCCACTGCTGTAGAACCAGCTTTAAACGAAACTGTTGTAAGGCTATAGCCATTGAGCTTTATTTCTTCACCGACTTTCACGGTACCCAAGGCTTGGTCAGTCACCGTATCACTTGCAACTTCAGACTTCATACCTGAAAGGATGTACTGAAGGTTGGCATCATCCACTTCTTCAAGTTGCCCCGAGAAGTTAACACCTGTGGTCTTGGTTAGCACAAAGTCTGTTGTACGCTGACCGGATGTGCTTTCTGTGTGCTCAACCTGATCAGTTGTGATTTCAAGTTCAAATTCAGGCACGTTACCAATATGGCGCATTGCACCTGCAACACCATTTGCAATTTCAGATAAATAGAATTTACCTTGGAGTGAAATATAATTTTTAGCCATCGGTTTTCACCTCTTTAGCGGGTTTAATTGGGGCAGATGGCTTCACTTCTTCAATGATTTTATCTGCGAGTAATTTGCTGATTTGATTCTCTGTCAGCCCACCAACAATATCGCCGGCAGAAAAACGCCCGACGGGTTGCCGGGCTTTATATTGTTTTGCCATGAATGGCTCCTAAATAAATTTTTGTGATTCAAAAATAATAGTGATGTATGCAAACCCAGGACTATAACCATCACGCACAGAAATTAAGTCTAATTCAGTGCGAGAAGATTGCGGCTTCCACCCCGAAAGAAGCTGAATAACTTTTTCAGTTAAAAGCCCCGCTTCATCGCTAACTGCTCGACCATCATTCTTCTGTGACTGGGCATTGCGACACGCCACAGTCACCGCCCACTGTTGGCCTATCTGATTAATACGCCCTTTACCCGCGCTTGCTTTCTTGTCTATGCGTACAAAGTTGATATGCGCCGATGGAGTGACCTGCGACATTTCTGTGACCACTACTGAATTTAGCGGGGTATAAATCTGCTTAAATTCTGAAATTTCTTTCAGTTTTTCTGCAATCTCATCACGTACCGCGAAGAAGGTACTCATCAATAAAACTTCCTACGATATTTAGGATCATTTCTTCATCTGCAGAATTGATACCTAATTGTGTCCTTGGAGGATTAACCACCTGTTTTACTTTTCTGTATTGACCACCAACAGCAAAGGTAATGTATTGGCTTGTCTTTGGCAGAATCGTAGCACCGAAGTGCAGGTATGGCGCATAAAAGACGTTCGTACCTACCTCAACACCATTCGAAAGAACGTTGTATGTGTAAGAATTCATCAAACGACCAGTATCACGTAGCGTTTGACCACCTTGCATGCCCTCTCGTCCCTGCAAGCTTGCACGCCAAGACATCTTCCATGGATTACCATCAACATCAAACCCACCAATGAATCTTTTTTGAACACTGGTTGTTAATGCCAGGCCAATATCTTCATAAAGTCGAGCTTTTTCAGCATCAATATCCAGCAATTGAGTCATTACCGCCTCAATTGCTGAACTATTTGAATCAATCTTGATTGCAAACGCCATAATTGCCTCACTTGATGCTAGGCATCATATTTAAGACATCGTCACCAAATACCCCACCACGATAAGTACTACCGATAGGTAAAGTACTTGGCTTCTTTGTAGGCTCATCATCAATAATCTCGTCCGACTCCTCAGACTGGATCTGTAAATGTGCCTTGTTTTCAGCCACGCGCTTTAAGAATGAGATTGCATCCTCATAGCGCTTTCGGACTTCTTCAGTTGGTTGCTGGAAATACAAGCGATAGCGTGCAATATCACATGCCATGCGTTTTAAGTTGCTTGGCACATTTGGCAACGGCAAAGAATAACGGCCACCTATGTGACCGTTAATTTCCTCTGTCGCGTCCTGAATGGCATCATCTACAGCGGTGACATTGGGTAGCATCATTAACAGTTGTTCTAGCTCATCACCAAATCGCACCACCAAGTCAGATTTAGTCGCATACATGGATCACCTACTTGGCTTCTGTAGCAGCCTTTTTCGCTTCGGCAGCTGCTTTTTTCAGGGCAGCGTCAGATGCAGCCAATGCTTTTTCAAGCTCTGCAACCTTCGCTTTAAGCTCACCATTTTCCTGATCCGATTTGACCTTTTCATCAGTCATCAGCTTATTTGCTGCAATAAGATCAGTATTGGCTTTTTCCAGTTCAACTAAGCGTGCGGCTGAACCATCAGCCTTAGGTTCTTCTGGAGCCTTTTCTTCTTCAATCGCTCCAGATGCTAAAAGGGCCTGAAGTTGTTTAGCTTCAAGCCCTGTGATTTCTTGGCCTGGACGAAAAGGTCCAAGTGACTGCTTTGCAATGTACTTCGTCATAATAATTTCCTTATACGAACCCGCGACCGCCTACCAGGCCATTCTTATTGTTTGGAATCGCCAGTGGAGATGATTCAGCAAGCATTTGAATGCTTGAAGGGTTCTTTTCTTGCCATTGGCTTAGATAGAACTCTAGAGCCTGACCAAAAGCCTCTACGTTTTGGATAGCACAGTGAGCGATCCAACCATTAGCATCAGAGATCAGTCCAAAGAAGTCTTCCGGAATAAAACGATCCGGTGTACCGCCACCAATACTGTGTTGAACGTCATACGTCCAAATTTCAATGTTGTCGACCGTACCACGGAACTGCGGTTTATCCATCTGATCAAAGGTTGGAGTCAAAGGAACACTAATACCCGCATATGGTGCAATGAACTTCTCTTTAAACTCTGGATCTTTAATTAAAGTGTTGTACACCTTAGATGTTGTAAGTGCCATTGTTGGAGAAGTACCTGAATGTTCTACTGATAGATCAATCATGGTCTGGATATCTTTTACTGGTGTAGCACCCGCTTGCCCCCATTTGATCAATGGAGCAAATGTACAAGCTGCATTACGCTCATAATCTACTTCATACATTGGGAAGTCAGCAGAAGCGAATGTTGTCTTGCCATATAGCAAAACATCACGGGCGATCAGCAACTTTCGGTTTTCAATCGATTGACGTAAATATAAAGCCTTTTGCGCTTGGTCAATCAGCAATAGATCAGCATCACTTAAACGGTTTGAACCTGTGGCAATCACACCAAATTTACGCAGTTGAGTGATTAGCGCAGTATTTTGCACATCACTTGGAAATACCGTCATCATCGGCTTTAAATATGCCGGCTTAACGAATTTAACGTTACCAGACTCACCGACTTTAATTTGGCGACCAGCTGCTGTAGGCGTTACAAATGGTGCAAGCGGTGTCGCTGTATTTAGTTCACCCACTGGTACTTCTTTTTTGGTATACGACACACGCTGCGGGAAAAAGCGATCCATTAACCACGTGTCTACCTTCTGAGTGGTATCCGTTAATAACACCAACTGAGGTACATCCAGTAGTTCAACCGGAGCGTTCTGAAATGTAAAAGTTTGACTCATTGATTATTTCCCCACGACTTTACGAAGTTCAATTTTGTTAATTAAGGCCTGGGCACGTACCGCATCATATTGGGCTTCCGTTAACGGCGTACCATTCACGGTTACCACAGCAATATCAAAAGCACCCTGTACGTAAATTGGCATTTCCAGGCCATTGGCCGCATGGTACGTAGCCTGCTCCACAGTCATATCTGTATTGGCAATGGCATTCCAATCACCAACTACACCTTCTGTTACCACGGGGTGATCTGCGAGGTTGTTTGTAGCCACCTTCAACAAATCACCGCGTTTATATGCAGTCGCCGTTTTTACTTTGGCGTTTTCCGTACGAACGCCATCACCGACTACAAGCTGTGTAGTCGTGATTGTTTGAGTAATGGTTCCCATTAATTTTTTGCTCCTTGTTGCGCTGTAGCAAATTGGTTAAACGCATGATCTAAGGCTGTACCTTGCTGATCGCCTTGGCCTTGTTGCCCACTTTGATTGCTATTCGCTTGATGAGTGAATAAGTGTGCAAATGCTGGATTTACACCCGGTGCTGGCTGTTGTTGCTGAACAGCTGATTGCTGATTACCTGCAGAGAATTGCTTCAATTGTTGTGACATGAATGCGAATGCAGCATCATCCATTTCCGTATAGGATTTCTTTTCTTCAGCACTGAATTGCTTATTCATTGCTGCTTCTAAGCCTTTGATGTCTTCTTCACGCTTATCGGCTTTGAATTTTTTAAGTTCGGCTTGTGCAGCATCGCGTTCTTGCTCTGCCTTTTCACGAGCAGCTTTTTCTTTTTCAAGTTCGGTCACGTCGGTGTCCTCTTTGGTTGGGTTAGGGTTAGCTTTGCCTGAGAAGGCTTTAATTGAGGTATTGCGATCGGCACCAGTCGAGCAGATCGTGAACTCACGAATGCGGTTTTGACGGAAGATTGTGATAGGACCTTCAAATACTTGACCATTCACAGTGACTGTCTTGCCTTGCGAGACTTCTTCAATAGATCCAGGATCAATCATCATTGACATCTGGAATGGAAAGCCATCATCAGAGTCCTGAACAATTTCCTGCGCCTTAGCATTCGTAAGAAAATCGCCTGAAACATCAATCTTTCCGTTTGTATCTACTGTCTGAACAACACCAATTCGACTTGAGCTAAAGTGTTCTTCAAGTAAGGCTGCTGGCTTATCAATCTCAATCCCATCAAGATCAAAGACCACACCAGAACGGCCCCAATACCAATGACCATCTACACGGCCACCTGCATAAGCAGTGCCTTTAAATTTTCGTTTTTGCCCCTCTTCAGCCTTCGGGACTTCAATAGCTGCAGCATTGAATAGATACTTCAATCGCTCTTCATTTGGATCTGGCATTTTCATGCTCCATAAAAAAACCGCCCTTTCGGACGGTCTCTAGTTAATTTCAATTTAATTTACCAATGCCTTCAGTGTATAAACCATCACCCCTTCAACCATCTCCATCGAAACAACTTCAAATGAGACTCCCAAAGGTAGCAAGACACCTTCACCGGCATTCAACTGATCAAGATCAATCCCCAGGCCTTTGGCATTCTCAATCTGAATCATGATGTTTGACTGACCTGCCAAAAGCATTGGTGCATCCAAAGTCACCACCTTGCCTACTTCGAGTGAAGCTGCGTAAGCCAGTGTGGTTGTGCCGGTAATAACGCCTGAGGTGTTTTTAGCTACAGCATGAATCGCTCCTATATCCTGAACCAACCATTGCTTAAGCACTTGGTCAGCCTTAGAAATAGCTTTGCCATTCAAATAACCTGTAATGGCCTGGTCATTGCCTTGCACATAGTCCAAGAAAGTACGAATAGCACTTGGTCGAATCGATGGATCTAATGGAATAACGGTTTTGGCCACCGTATCGAATAGGTCCCGAGTCTTATCATCCATAGGAGCAAATAGGCTCGTAAGCTTTTTCGATGCAGTCCATTCAGCTTTGATGACTTCCTTCTGCTCGAGGAGGTATTCCTTATCTAGCACTGACACATTGATCTTTTTATCAACCAATGCTTCCAAATCACCAAACTGCAAAGGATGCGATGACCAGTCCAATGCCTCAGCAACTTCCGGCAACTTGTCATCCGGTGTAATACCGTATTTGAGCGCCTGAGCCTCTGTGAGAGCTATTACAGTACATCTGCAACGAAAGCCTAGTGGCGGGTAATGCGTTAGCCAAAATGGATGATCAATTGGCAATACAATACGATTCAAAGCTAAATGTGCGGGACGTACGCGACTATCATCGATAGCCGAATACATCAAGTAAGGTCGTTTTTCTTTATTCCTTTGCTGTTGCTGCCATCGTCCATGACCATAAGCACTTTGAATGTTGGTACGAAACACTGTATCCAAATAGTGCTTTGGCAGAATGATTTCAGACTCAACAATGAGCTTTTGGAAATCGTTAAACGTACCTCCATTGGCCAATGTTTTATTCAGTGACTTAATCACTGTCTCAACTTGCTCTAGACTTGATAGAAAGCTCACAGTTGTCGCCATCTGCCGAGTCTTTAAGTCCATTGAGTAAAATTCATCAGGTAGCACAATCTTTTTGTCATGCGCGTACTGAAGCGCCTCAAGGAACGTGACTGGTTGCATATAAACACCCCACAATCCCTACTATTAAACCCAACACAAAGTAAATGGCGGCATGGTAAAACCATAGGTGAATAATTTTAAATTCAGAATCATCCAGAGCAATCAAAGGGGGTGGCGGCACAAAATCAGGAATAGCCTCAATACTATTTCTTTTAGAGTAAAGAGGATTTTCACGTAAATCCTTTTCCATAGCCGCTTTAAAATCCTCATGCTCGATCGCAGTCATGGGGGTAGCATAAATAGCTTTTTTGCAACTACATGGCGAGTAGCCATTACCATTTCGGCCATTAAAGCCACGGCGACACGAATCACATTTCTTATTCATCACTCCCCCCCCTGTGCTGTTGCGTACCCCAATACATCTGCAGCATATAAAGCCTGATCTAAATTGGCTTTAAACTGAGACTCAGATACAGACGGTATCAACTGCATTAAATTGAATGCTAGGCCTTCAGGACTATCAGATTCCACAACAAGCTGCTTTATCTGCTCATTACTTAAAAGCTGCAAGTCTGCTTGACCATCGGTTAATTCCTCAACTTCTAGCTGTTCAGCTGAAAGTTTATTGGCCTGGGCTTTAAAGCTAAATGCACGTTTAGGTATAGCTGAGAATTGGTTGAAGCTAGTAGATACCTGCTCAATCACATCACCATCTTCCAGACCATACTCACGTTTGAAGTATTGTGGGGTTAGTACTGCACCAGCATTTTTTAACTTCACGTCACGGTCTGCTTTAGGCTCTTCCAGTGACTTCTCTTCACCAATGATAACCCGGTGACGCTCCCAGCCATTGATATCACATAGCGCATTAATAATGGCTTGGATCGTAGGCATAATCATTCGCACGTCGGCTTTATACTTCGCATTCTGTACTTCTAGATGAACATCCCCTAAAGCCCTTGAGCCTGCTCCATCAGTTCCACTTGTCAATGTCTGACCTAAGATGACTTTCTGTATACGACGTTCAAGATTCTTATCAAACACTTCAAATGTTTGAGAAGCATTGCCATTGGTATTGGCAGTTTGGATTTCAACTGAATCCGTACCACTTAGAGCAATAACCGAGCTAGCATGAGCTTTGAGTAGTGCGTCACGCATATCTGTAGTCTTGCCAGCAGTTTTACCAACCAGCATTGGCAAACCAAATTTTTCTACAAACTTTGCCCAGAATTTGAAGCCCGATGTTTTAAAGAACCACACCCAGTACAGTCGACTTAATAAAGCCTCGCCTAATGGATTTTCATAAGTAGATTTGCAACGTGTCAGAAAGTGCTTAAACCGTTGGTCCACTTCCTGATCCTGCCGAGTTGCGTTGTAATTGGCGAGCAATAATAAACGCCCATCATTTTTCGGCTCATACCATTGCATAGGTTTTTCACCAATCCACTTTAACCCAATAAATGGTGTAATTGTATCGCCATCAATATGCAAGCTCGGCTCCTCAGGCTTTGTATAAATGGCTTCTAATACTGAATACCCATACCAGCGAGCATTCTGTGCACCAAGTAGAATCTCTGACCACCATTCACGCAAATGCTCCATGATGATTTTAGATTCAGGTCGATCCATTGGTTCTACACGCCATGCCGCGCTCTCAAGTTTATCTTGGCGTTTTTCAATTGCCTGATAAATCTCATCGTCATACATCATGACTTTTAGGCGTGGACGAGTAACACCAGCTTTTCGTAGCACCTCATCACCGTCAGGCATTTTGGTTAGATAGCTGATTAAAGCCTGTTCAGCCTCATGAGAATAAAGTGCACCAGACTCCGGCTTTTTATTCTCAGGATTTTTTCTTTTCTTAGCCATAAATAAAACCTATGCAGCCGGAGGGCTGTAATTAATTGCGATTACTGCGTCTTCAATTGCATCGATCAAAGTATCAACTTGGTCGTCATGGTCATGAGTAAATGCAGCATTAAAGGCCTCACACTCCTCAAAGAATGCCCCAACCCAGTGTGCATCCTTAGGTACCATCACAAAGCGATCTTCCGGCTTATCTTTATAGTTCGCTTCAAGGTGGACTTGTACATCCATGAAACGGGATAGCTTGTCTGTATTACGCTGTACTGGTATGACAGCAACACCGGAGTATGTCCCTAGAGTTTGGATTAGCTGAGTACCCGAGGCCTTGTCTTCTACTTTCATATAGCGAATAGGCTTGGTTTCCCATGTATATTCCTTATGCTTGTCGAGGAAAGCTTTCGCCTGACGGTTAAGTTCTGGTGCTTCCCATTTTCCACGCAATAGATCCAATAGGTATAGCTTTCCATCAATACCCAGGCCAACAAGTAAAAATACTGAGTAATCGTTGTGCTCTTTGGTTTTTTGAGCTGTATCTACAAGGACTGCACGCCACTGAAGCGTAGGGATTTCTTTATAGAACCCAAACCACTCTGACTTGATTAAATCCCCGCCCAATTTCTTAGGTTGTTGCATGTATTGGCTGCTGAAGGTGTAACGTGAGACGGTTGCACCTTCCTTATCCTTACCACCCTTCTCTAACTGAAGTAGCGATTGTAAGGATTCCTTTTTAGGCCAATAGCTTTGACGGCCTTGCTCATCACACTCAACATCTCGCGGTACAAGCTTTTGGATATGTTCTGGCAAGGTTGCAATGTATTCATCATCTATCAGTGCTGGGATAGATATCTGAGTCCATTCACCAGGTAGATTTCCAGTCATTACAAAGTTAGTCGGATCTTCAGTGTGGAGTCGCTGCATAATCATGATGATCGGCGTATCAGACTTCGCTTTACGTGAGTTCACCGTGTTCAACAATTTACGGTTCGCCGCGTCCCGCTTAATCTTACTAAAGGCATCTTCAGGCTTTAATGGGTCATCAATGGTGATACAACCAGTAAAACCATCATCAGCCAATGTGCCAGCACGACGACCTGTAACTTGACCACCCATTGAAGCTACGTACACATGACCAACATCGTAGTCCTCAACTGTGATCTTCCATTCTTTCTTGGAGTCTGTGCTATTCGATACATTCAGATCCCACATGCTACGAAAGTCTTTTGACTTAACAATATCCCTAGCCACATCAGAAACACCTTCAACTAAGGATTGGGAGAAAGATAAGTAGAGGAATCGTGAACGTGCATTTAATGCCAGGCCGCGTGGAATCAAATTAGTCATGAGTTCTGTTTTACCTGCACCAGGTGGAACATTAATCACAACGTTGGCTATTTCACCAGCAATGACTTGGTCGATAATCCATGAAATATAGACGTGGTGCCAATTTACGGTGAATTTAAAGCCCATGCGTGGCTTAAAGAAACGCCGTGTGAAATATAAATGTTCATCCTCACACAGCTTCTTTTCAACCTGTGTTTGTAGATCCATTTTAATATTCCTCTTTAGCCTTCCTTATTGCATCTTCAACCTGCTCAGGAGTGGCCTGGGTAACCGTGGTTTGGGTTACTTCGCTTGTCACCTCGGTTTTATTGGTGTACTTGCCACCCATATCTTCTGCAGCCTGCTTAAGAATGCTTAAGGCAGCAACACGGTTTTTTCCATGTTTTTGGTATTGGTTTTCCAGTCGTTGTAAACGAACTGTCAGGTTTGCTATTGGAATATTTTGAGGTGCTTCTAAAAATTCTTTGCGAGAGATATCAAATTCTGCTTTTAGTTCAGCACTTAAATCTTTGCCTACGCGCTTGGTTGGGTCATAAGCCTCACACTGCTGACGACTCACATCAATGTTAAATTCTTCTTTGACGAGCACTACGGTTTCTTGAGGTGTATTGAACTGTGCAAGTGACCGTACAATAAAGAGTTTTTGCTTTTTATTTAAAGTAGCCATTTCCCTCTATCCGTCAAAGTACGTCAAAGAAGACGGACAAAAAAAGAGCCTTTCGGCTCAGTTAATCACACAGTTTCCGCAACACGCTGCAATGTTTGTCTCCGATACAAATGGAGCATTTTTAGCAATGTCCAATAATCGTTGTACTGAGCTATCAATTCCGTGCTGACGTATTTCACCAAAGAACACTTCAACATCATGGCCAGCTAAGTAATGCTTAGGTAAGCCAGTCGTATCGCTATAAATGATCTCACCATCTTCATCGCGCTCAACACCAATGTGATAAAGCTCATGTTCAATCAAACGGCAGAATTCACGATCAGAGGTTTGCTCACAAAATGCTGCATCAATCGTGATTAAGTACTGAGGTACAAAACCAAACCAGTCTCGCATTTGTTGTTCTTGACGGGCTTTCTTCCATCCGCCTTGGTTAAACATCACTTTTTCACATTGACCAAGTACCATGCGCTTTTTGGCCATAGCCGCGGATGATGCCCACGCAAATGCTAAAAACTCTTCGTTATCATGAATCAGCTCAGCGATATGATCATGGTCTGGGTTATGTAGTTGGCCACCCATAGTTAGGTAATTATCTTTCACCCAGGCCAATAATTCTTGTGCTGGTGCAAGACGTATAGCGTCTTCTTCCTCAGCCTGATCTATAAGTTCAGTCGGCGGGAATGGTCTGATCTGTTCCATGTGATGCCTTTAAATGTCTTAGCCAGGCCGTTGCACGACCCATGTTGATATCTGCAAGTTCAAACCTGTGAAATCGATACCCCAATTCTTCAGCATGGTCATAACGATCAACACTCCAAGCTTTTGTTGCAAGTTTGCCCTTGCGACCGCCAGACCATGGACCAGTTGCTATTTCAATTAGCATGCGATGTTCAATGAGGTGTAAGTCAAAACGCCAATGTTTGGTACTTTTGAAATGAAAGTACTCCTCATACTTCATTTCCATACGGTCTAATATTTCTTTTAACCTCTCGAATGCTTCTAAGTATTTTTCACTGGCTTTAGGTAGTGGCCTGGAGCGTGGTTTCTTATTGGGAGGAATCTTTTTAGTTAGATTTTTATAGGCATCAAGTTCCATATTTCACCCAATAAAAAACCTCCCGGAGGAGGTTAATTTAATTGCATGTAAAAATTAAAATAACTTAAATATTTTTCCAGTTTTATCACTGTAGAAATGCATATCAAAGCTAGGCTTAATTATTTCATCTTCTATATTTAGATAACGGACGCAATCACCAAAACTATTTGGCTCATCAGATGATTTTTCGCACATAGCTTCTAGTGTATAGACAGCGCCATGTTGATCAACTACGTCCAGCATTACTTTATTTAATGGCGTATTCATAATTAATTATCAATCGCTACAATTTCACTTGCCTGAAATCCGCGTTGTCCTTTAGATTGTGAAAACTGAACCCGTTGCCCTTCAGCTAAGCTTTTAAAACCATTTGACATAATTTGAGAAAAATGTGCAAAAACTTCATTACCATTATCTGCGGCAATAAAACCAAAACCTTTTGCATCATTGAACCACTTCACAGTGCCAGTAGTTAAATTAGACATATATTTTTCCTTATAGATTTTTTGTGATAGAGAAAAATTCGAAATACCCTTAGTTTAAAAATGTAAAAAACAAAAAATAAATTAAAAATCTTACTCTATGTGACGTATTGAATAATGTTGACGAATTAAGAGTACAGTTTATAAAGCTTATTCAATTCAGTATAAAAAGACTTACCATCTAAATTCAGTTCAATTTTTTTGCCTGACTCAAGTTCAACTTGCTTTGCAACTTCAACCCAAGTATGGCCATTCATTGTGCTTTGAATTTTGTTTAATGGAATAATGTTTACACGTATAACATCGCCATTGATTGCTGCGGCGGTTGTCCACCCATTTGAAATGTTCATTTAATCACTCATGTGATGAGCTTTTGCAAACAAGAAAGTATTTAAAGATAAAACCAATTGTAAGGTTGGAGATAATTCACTTAAGAAGATATTTAAACTTATGATATTTACAGTAGCTGTGAAATTTAAAAAAGATATAAAAATTAAATTAGTATCTTAAAAATAAAATTTAAGGAAAACCCACGGATAGCTGCAGGCTTCCCTTGATCGGCATGATGCGAATTCATGCTATGCGTTAACTGTTTGAATTTGATGCTTGAACATCAGAATGGAGGGAATACGCAATTCCGTTAACAACTCAAACACTACCGTTCCGCTTACGGATTCGATCAAACACAATATATCAGATATATTAATATTAACCTAACTTTATTTCAATTTTATTTATATTTGTGATTTATATATTCTCTTTCTGCTAGCTATACAATATTTGGGTAATAAGCATTGCAACACTTCATGTTAATTTCTAAGTCTTGTTTCGCTTGTACTTTATCTGTCATGGCTCAATCTTCTTTTTAGATGCTACATAAACACCTTCGTTAAACGCGATCGGCTTACTTTCAACAATGTCTTTCTTAAACCACTTAAAGCACAACCCATACCCAAATAAGAATGAAAATAAACCCACTACGATATAAGCCATACCCACCACCAAATAAGAAAAGAAAAACCCCTCAACATTAGAATGTGAAGGGCTTTTATGCGCCGTAATACGTTCGGCGAATTATTTAGGTAACTTCAGATCCACATCAGGAATGATAACGCTTGGTCTGAAATCAACTTTGTACTGGTAGGTACTAACACCCTTACTATTCAACTGCTCAGAAAAATAAGTAACATTGTCAGAAATACCTAGTGAATGCTTTTTGAATTCCGTATCACTGGTCTTACAGGTCACATCAACCTTCCGTTCGCTCACAGCTTCAAAAGCACACTTGCCTTCAATAGTAAGAACATAATCACCAGTAACGCCATTATAAAAAACAATTCGTCGATCCAACTGAAAGTTATCAGCTGCATATGATAGATTTCGTGAAGCAACTTGAGCATCACGAGAACAACCCGCCATTGCCATTGCACACATTAGACCAACTGCTAATATTTTAGTTTTCATTGTTAGCTCACTTTTTTAGACAACAAAAAAGAGCACTCACGCACTCTCACATTTCACAAAAAAACCGCACTAACTTTAGTCAATGCGGCTTCTTATTCTTACCAAACTTAAATAACGCTATTCGATTTCTTTCCAGAAAGTGACATATAGCTTGAATTCCGACTTTATGAGAAACGCACTGATTAAAAATGCAACCCCAATCACCAGAAACATTACATCAATATTCAATAACCCCACCAATTCAAGGATAACTCCAAGAATACATAACGCATAAAAAATAACTACGCCTAAATTTTCTTTCATTTGCTTCACCAGGAGAAAATTTGCTTTCTGCAAATTTGAACCGGCATTTTTACATCAAAAATCACATAAATGGAATAGACCGAGAAGTCTATTCGGTAAATATACTTTTTAGCTATCTGATTGGCATTTCCCACACTTCCTGCATTCTTTCACCCTGAATACCTCATTCTCAAACTCCCAGCAGTGGAAGCAGAATATTTGGCGTATAAAGCGGAGCATTCCTTTTCTCCTTAATCGGGCACAAAAAAAGCCCACCTTTCGATGAGCTTTTTTTACTTTTAAAATAATTTTATCTAGTTGCTAATTCTTTATGCAATTTCTCCAAATCTTCTAATCTCTTTTTCTTGGATAGTTGATTAACATGAAAACACGAAAATACCGCAAGTATTAATAATGTTAAGCCTAAAATCAGTAACCAATTGTTTTTCACAGAGATTCACCTTGATTTATAGATGAGTCTTAGTATGCCAACTATTTGTTTAATAAGCTAACAAAAAAGCCCACCTTTTAGTGAGCTTTCCTTGATGCTTAAACCTATTTTTGACATTTCACGTTAAACTGGTATTCATCTTGAGTAACCTTAATTTTAATATTTTTATATTTTCGTTTGTTTGGATCCATTGCCGAGCCAGCCACTTCCTCAAAAAAGCTACGATCATTCATTAGCTCGCCATACGCTTTATAGCCTAATAAAATCTTTTCAGGCTTTTCGCCTTCAGCCACTAATTTACCGAGAGTATCTTCTAGTTTTTTAACAGTTAAAATCGCCATTTCAATTAGAGCTCAAAAACAAAAAGGCATTATCACTTAATTTTATGAATAAATAATGTCAAAAAAGCCCACCGTTTGGTGAGCTTTAATGACTTGGTCTCGGATAACCGTAATACGACCAGTATATAAATAAGATACCCTAGTTATCATTTTAATGATAGTCCTATGCTCGCATTTCTTTGTAAGTTTCCTTTTTATATTTTTTGATCGCATTTGATGCTTCGTCAATTGCAGATTCAAGAGCCAAACTCATTAAATCCTCATACGGTTTCCATGTTAAGCGATACACATTCGTTGTCATCTGCATCGAATTAATCCCCGCATAATACAATCGACCTTGCGCTGTAAAATTCCCCTCAAGCTCAGGATTTAATGCAAAGTCAATTACCATGCGTGCAATCAAGTAAGCTAGGTGATTCATAGTGATATGCTCAGGCTCGCGCTTCTTATCATCCGTGGCATTGACCAACATAATTTTAACCAAGTGATTACGCACATACTCATAATCACTTTCACACTTCCCATCAAAGACAATTAGTGCTGTCACCGACTTTGCAAGCTGCGTTTCCATACTCGCAATCGCACCCAAACGATCTTCATAATTCAAAGGTTTCTCCCCAGTGCCATGTGCCTGTGGCTCAAAGTTTGGCGACTTCGCTGTAATACCTTTGGTCAACCACTCAAACGGTTCAAATTTTTCTGCTGCTACTGCGTTCATACCCTGCCCTCAAACTTCTTTAATATCGATATCGTGTACTGTTTTCATAAGGTGTTTCTTATTGCGATAGCTTTGCAATTTCCGTGTTACTGCCGACTTCACATCCTCAACAATCAGCTTCCCATTGCTCATGTATGTAAAATCCGCGTAATACCTCAATTCAGGTTTTGCCCTTTTCTCCCCTTCCAATTTCACCTTAGGTGCCAAGACAAATTTTACCTGACACTTAAGCTCTGAAATCTCACCCCTTTGCATTAGTGCTGTAAGCTCGATATAGCGGTTGTACTCTTTGACGCTATCGAACTTCATTCCGTCTTTTTCAATACGCTGTGAGTTAAATTTGCTGCGCCCTGACTTGGGTTTAGTCTTGGGCGCGTATTGTTTATGGTATTCAGCGAGTGAGATGCTGGTCATGGCTCACCATCGTAAAAGCGTTCGCAAAATCCCGATAAGGCCTTGCATAAACACTCCCATCATTCAGACTTTGATAAACGGCCATTTTTGGAAACTTTTCGTTGTTACACTTATTTGCTGTTGCGATGTAGCTGTATAGATTTCCAGTCTTGTTGTGCTTATAGATCACGACTCACCTCGCCAAGTCTCAAAAAAGAACACCACTGGATAAGATTTAATTTCAATCAATCCAAAACGATGCAGATGACGAGCATGAGTGCTGTCCCTTAGCAACTGAACATCACGATAGTGAGTTAAAAGACTGCGCCACGACTTCAAAGACATTGATGATTTATTGGAGTTGCAAGGCACACATGCAGGATTCATGTTTTCAATCGTGTCTAAGTGTGGTCGAGTCATTTCTCCTGAAATTAACTTCCCACCGCCAACGTGGATAATGTCACGCTTAACAGCCTCAATATGATCCGCATGCCACTTGTCGCCCAACTCACAGCCACAGTAAGCGCAATGACCACCAAATTTCATCTTAAGTTCTGCACGTTGTTTTTTGTTTAAATTCATCCCTCAATCACCTTTGTAGTCAGCGCAATATGGTTGCGAATGTCTGATACGTTGTTAGTGCGATCGTGGTCTGCGATGGCAGAACGCAGATCGGAAATTAAGTAACTTTGCTGTCCTGTCATATTTGGAAAGCTCAACATTGAAATGTGGTACTCGTTTCGAGTGATCCAAAAAACCGCCCATTCAGGCGCACCATCCACAATTTCCCGCATTTGTTCGATTGTTAGGTTCACTGGCATGACTCCACGTCTGCGATGGCGTTATTAAACATTCCTATGTGTTGTGCATGATCAGGAATAAAATCCACATAATGATCAAGAAATACATAGCGATTATTTGAATGCAGGTAAAAATGCGTATAGCCAATATGCTTCCCATTAATCGCATTTTTCACCCTTTCCAACCCTCCAAGCTTTTCAACCAACTCCCACGACTCGACAAGGCGTTTTAGGTCGCCTAGATCAACACCCATCTCCTTAAGCATGCAAGGCCGAACCCCCATCAACTCTTTTGCAGACTCAATTCCATTTTTCAAATATTTAACAAACTCGTTCGCTTTCATCCCTTCACCCCAAATAGTTGTTTTGCTTTATCCGTTGGCAAGAAGCCTTGAGGGGAGTTTCTTTTCCCATCTCCGAGCACATAACCGAGTTTTTCTAAAGAATTTACGTATCGCTGCACAGTTCGATAACTCGTATTGGTCACAACGTTATCAAGCACATCTTGCACATAAGTCGCCTTACCTCTGAATGTGATAAACAGCAGAATATCCATCGTTGTTTCAAACATGTGTCCGTGTGATTGGCTTATGCTCATGCTGCCACCTGCTTTGCTTTCTTTTTTCTACGCTCGCTCATGTAAATTCGACATGCTTCACGAGTCTCTGGTGTTCTGATTCCATGACGATAGGCTGAACGCAGAGCCATGACTTCCACCCAATCCACGGTTTTATTGTCATGCTGATCCTTCACACCCCACCTCCTACACGTTGATCCACCCAATTACATTCCACAATCACCAGGCCATCATGTTGAAAACGAGACCATAAGCGATCCCCCAAATCCTTTTGCAGTTCAGCCATCGTCATGTTGGAAATCAACATGGTTGGCTTAGCAGCGTCATAACGCGCATATAAAACTTTATGTACAAGCTGCAAACGATTTTCATGACGGTCATGCAAGCCGTATTCATCAAGAATTAACAGGTCATATTCGGTGAATCGGTGAATTGCGTTTGATTCACTGTCATCGGCTTTTTTCCAAGCATTCGCAATTTCATTGGCGATATCTTCAGATGTGATGTAACGAGCGTACTTACGACTCTCAAGGACATTTCTAGCAACGGCACACGCTAGATGTGTTTTACCTGTACCAGTACGGCCAACCATGATTAAATTACGTTTGATGTCTTTCTTGAAATCACTGGTAAACGACATACATTGCTGCTTTGCATTCATCTGTCCGTTATTGCTAATTACATAGTCTCTAAAGCCATTGTTTGCATGACGAGCCGGTAACTTAGCTCCTTCAAAATGCTTTTCACGAACCATGCGATTTACCTCAATCTCGTGGTCCTGATGGGCTTTATTCAATATTTCAGTTGCACATTGCTTGCAAATTGCAGTACGACCAACTAAGACTTTTTGAGCTCGGTGTGTTTCACAGTATTCAGAACTCAACTGGATCTGCGCATTTAAAATTGAGGCGTTCATAGCAGTCCTCCACAGTCGATATCACTTGCAGGTGCATACTGCTGTACTTCACCCCAAGCATCATTTACGTTTCGAGAATTTTGTTTTTCAGTGGTATGGTTTTTCGTTTTTGTTGCTTCACGCTCAGCTTTGGCCAATTGTTTTTCAAATTCCTGAAAAATCCATTGTGCAAACTTGCGAAGTTTTTGGTTGTTCGTGATCTGGTGATTATTTTCGTGGTGAGCGTTGAAGTTCCCAAGATGGAATTGAAAATCTGCCATGCCAAGAATTTCAGAAACTCGTTGAGAGTATTTTGTGGTTTTCAAAGCGAATGCCAGCTGCTCAAGATCTGGTGTCCACGAATCCACGTTTTGATTTTCAACGTGCGCGTTACTGTGTGTGTTTATATCTGTTGTATTCTCTGTAGGAACGAATTGCGCTTTTGTTTGCTCCCGAACTGCGCTTTCGTCAGTTGGGGAAATTACATTTTGTGAGTTCGCCAAAATCATCTCTGAAAGCCACTCGTCAAAGCGTTTTTCGTTAAATTTGAAGTACAAACGATGATCTAAACGCTTGTATGTTTCCGAGATCAAACCTAAGGCAACAAGCTTCTTTCGAGCACTCATCTGTTCTCGATATGACAAGCCAGTTTCTTCCTCAATTTGATCAGAAGTCTTGTACACGCCTAATGGGCTATCAGTCTTATCCGACCAAAAAACCATTTGGCCAAGAAAGATTCCTGCCTTCACACAGCCAATGTATTTACCTAGCTTGGGGAAATAGGCAATAGGTTGCCCTGTGCCACGTAGTGACAGAATATGGCTCACTGTTCACCCCTTCTTTCATTAATCCATATAAAACGCCCAAACATCAAAATCATTTCTGAACGCAGTAAGCTTAAGATAATTTCCCCGGCATACCAGGCCGAGATCCGATGTTCATTGGTTAGCATTTCGATAAACTCATCACGTGTGACTGCAGCATTGGCTTCATCACGATTGATCTTGCGTAAGTTGGCCTTTCGGATATCCAATAAACCATTGAGCGTGCGTAGCGCTGGGTTATACCAACTCTGAACGCCTTGCAGGTGTTTATGCTCAGGCTGCTTTTTAATTGCCTTGTTGGTGATCATGGAACCTCCGCAAGCGCTTGTTCAGCAGCAGTCAAACGACGTTTAGCCAAGACTTCAGCAACCGTTGCCGGACGCACTAAATGGCTCAGCGCAAAGTTGTGATTTCCATCCAGTAGTACGCCATCACCTTGGACTTTATGTACGGTCATTAGATGGCCTGGTTTGATTGGGTCTGTGAAGACCACGACGTCGCCATTGAGGAATCCATCGTTTGCCATGTCATTGTTTTGTGGTATATTTGGTTTCAGATTCATTTGTGATTTCCCTCATAAATTGAATTGAAAGCCTGATGTTCGAGATCAGGCTTTTTTATTGCTCGACGCATTTGTTTATTTGCATTTCTAGCTCTGCCAAAATTTCGTGCAGCATGTGAATGACCTTTGACATATCTATCGCTTCACCACGAGTGATCCGACCGTCTGCCATCATTTCTTTGAATAGCGTGTAGATATCCCCGCCGCCCATTCCAAAACTCAGAACTAAATCCGTCAGCGCTGTATCTCGACATTCGGGAATATTCGGCAAGTTAATGGCCACTTTTCCGTGATGAGCATTCAGTCTTTGCAAAATTCGGTAATCCCCTGTCAGCTCCATAAGTTTTGAAGCCTCAAGCAAGGTGATGTGGTGTGTTTCCGTATTGGGATTCACTTTACTGTTCAGTACCGCTGGGCTTTTAATGCCCATTCGTGGTGCTAGTGCATTCGCTCCACCTTGATAGTCGTGAACAGTGTTGTAAGCAGCATCCAATATGTTCATATCGGTGTCCTTTGAACGTGGTTATTGGAGGGCTGGGTTATTACTATTTTTAGTAGAACGCTTTATAGGAATTTGCCCTTTTGCTAAATCACGAATTTGATATTCACGCATTAAAGGAATCTTTGTTTCAGGCCATTGGCTAATAGCCTGAGAACTTATCTCTAACTTCAAAGCCAAATCCGCGACATTACAATTCAAAAGCTTTAGAGCTTCTTGTTTTGTCATTAATTTTACTCACAAAGGTAACTTTTCTTACCTTATTAAACAGCATAAAACTTACCTAGTCAAATGGTAAGATTCCTTACATTGAATATGGGCTTAAATTATGGAAACTCTTGGTACACGCCTAAAAGCATTAAGAAAAACAAAAAAAATAACTCAGCAACAACTTGCTGACGCAATCGGCGTATCTAAAACTTCTGTAATTTATTGGGAGAAAGATGACAACCTCCCTAAACATGAAAGCTTGATGGCTTTATCAAAAGCACTAGCGGTATCGCCTGATTTTTTGCTCAGCGGTAAGGCGCTTGGTGGTTTGGAGTCAAATACTTCTGTGCCATTCCCACTTGCAGGTCGATTAGTACCAGTAATTTCATGGGTACAAGCCGGTGCATGGACAACTGTAGATTCTGTTCCCGCAGGTACACAGTTTGAGGAATGGTTACCTCCAAATCCTAAGTGCGGAAAAAATGGTTATGGTTTGGAAGTAGTTGGTGAGTCGATGCTCCCTGACTTTCGGCCTGGCGATAAAATTTATGTGAATCCTGATTTTCAACCAGATGAATTGAAAACTGGGGATCTGGTCATTGTTTCTTGTGACGATGACAGTGAAGCGACGTTTAAGAAGCTTATTGTTGAAAGCGGAAATAAGTATCTGCAGCCTTTGAATCCTGACTGGCCAGAGAAAACCATTGCTTTAGAGGATGGTTGTAAGTTGGTTGGCAAGGTTGTTGGTTTGTATCGGGATGTTTAGTACGTTTATTAATATTGCTTTAAATTTCTAATTTTACAAGGGGAAAACTTAATGGATTATCTTAATGAAATAATTTCAGCTTTGATCGGTCTTTTAGCAGGTATAGGATTAACACTTACCTATCAAAAACTGACTTATAAGGATGAGTCTAAAAACCAACCAAAACAAAGTAAAATTAAAACAGGCGGTGGTGATTTTGCAGGTAGAGATATGTACAAAGATAAGTAAGGCTTTTAGTAATGAATACTCAAAAGGATATCAATACTGAAGGCGGTGATTTCGCAGGCAGAGATTTGGATAAAAGAGAATATCATTTTCACAATACTGAAAGTGCTATTCTCCTACAGCCTTATCTCGAATTAGTTAAAAAAATTAATGCTGGATTTGAGATTGACATAGAGGAACAAATTGAGGATTTAGAACATTATCTTGGAACTATTAGAGATGACCAAAGGGGGCTAGAAAAAAAATTAACTGACTCAGATAGGAGTTACTTAATTAATAATGCCTTAAGATATAAATCTAAAGCTAGTAGATTAATTACCAAGCATCAAGATAGCCCAGCATTTCAATTTCTAATTGCTAAAGTACTTGCTAGAATTGAAGTTACCTATGACTTTATTATAAGGCCTATGATACAAAATAATGCCAATATTCAAGAAGTGGATGCTGCAATTTTGAAAGAGGTAATACAACCAATTCAGAGCTTATTGATAGGTACGCCACTTGGTTCAAATAACGATTGCGTTATTCAATTGCTTTATTTCCTTGCTGGGAATTGCCATATTTGTTGGGATAAGAAATGTTAATTTATCATCCTGCATTTGATGCTAGTCATTGTGCTTTTAGAATCCTTAAACTCTTCAACACCTTAAGCGACATTGATTTTTTGGAATTAGATCGCATTAAAATTATTGATTTTTATATTGTTTTTCCGAAGACAATGAAATATATAAAGTATCCCCAAAACATTGACTCTAAAAAAATTAGAAAAGAATTAAACCTTATTAATGATACCTATCGACCTTGTCGCAACCCTTATTTAATTTCAAAAAAAATGTCAATTATTCAGGATAAAGTATTAAGCATACTTGTTACCAACGAATATTTATCTTTTAATAATCTTGATAATAGTTACAGTAAAGGTCAAAAATTTAACCAATTATCTCTTAAAAGTACATTATTTGAAAATTCTTTGAAATATGAGATAGAGGTATTGGTATTAAAATTTTTACTAACCCACCCCATCAACAATAAAGATGGACTGAAAGATCGAACTTCATTAATGGAATTTAGATATGACAACTAATTATAACAATTTTAAAGTTAATAAGATGCTTGTCTTTCAAAACAAAAACTGTGCTTTAGATGTTAATTTTAAAGATGGTCTAAACGTTATTTATGGAAAAAATAGTGCAGGTAAAAGCTCGCTTCTAGATGTTTTAATATATTCACTGGGGGGCGAAGAAATAAATTTCACTCCAATTGTTAATAAATGTACGCATGTTTTAACAGAAGTTCAAATTGAAAATAACTTTTTAACTATATATAGAGAAATTTCCTCAAAAAAACGAGAGGGATTAAGTTTATTTTACGGTGAAATGGATTATGCACTCTCATCAAATGATACAGAGTGGCATAATTTTCCATATAACTCTTTTACTGAAAAATTTGGTTTTTCAAGAGTTTTTTATGACTACTTAAATTATCCAGAAACTGTTTCTGCTGAAACAAGTATAACCACTCATCAATTATTAAGATTGCTATATGCTGATCAGGCTAATAATCATCTCCCTATTTATAGATATGAACAATGGGATAAATCTGAAAAGCGGGTTGCAATTCGAGATTATGCATTTGGACTGTTCAGCGGCGAACTTTATGAACAACAACTCTATAGTAAAACCTTAAATAAACAATTAGTTGATACAACAAGTAAACTTCAGTCATTCTTCAAGATTGTAGGTAAATCTTCAGAAAATATGATTGAGGAACTTATTCTTGAAGAAAAGAAGAATTATCTACAAAGGCATGAAAATATTATAAAAAGATTAAATACATTAAATAACTCAAATGAAAATTTCAATTCAGATTTAGACCAAAAAAATATTCAAAAAAACCTGCAGTCAGAGTTATCAAAATTAAATAAAGCTATAATAGCTCTTGAGCAAAAATATAACGAACAGCAACTAGAAATTATTGATTTGAATAATTTTAATGCTGAATTAAAAATACGTTCCAATGATTTAAATAGCTCTATTGCTAGTAACGAACTTATATCAAATATAATTTTTGATTTCTGTCCATGTTGTCACAGTAAATTAGATTTAATATCAATCAATCAAAATGATAATATCTGTAAATTATGTAAAACCCCAACTTCTGAGGACATAAATAAAAACAACTTGCTACAGATGAAGACCGAATTAAACTTTCAAATCCAAGAAACCACAAAATTAATCAAGGATGAAGAAAAAAATATTGAACTGACTAAGGAAAAACTTAATGAACAAAAAAAAATATTCAATAGTAGGAAAAAAGATTTCGACATTCTATCTGACCGCTGGCACAGTGCTTTCGAATTAGAGTTAAGAGAAGCCTATCGTGAATTAGGTGAGGTGGAAACTGAACTAAAAAATATTGAATCAAGATTATTAATCGCAAATGAAATTAAACAATTAGAATTAAAAAAAGACAGTTTGGAAAGCTCCCTAAAGGAAACTGAACTATCAATTGAAAGAATGAAAAATAGTTCAGAGCATAAATTAAAAAGTATACTGAACAGATTGAACGAAAACCTAAAGCAATTACTATCCAAGGATATCGGAGTTCAAGAAGAGTTTTTAGACCCTGAGAATATAGTTGAAGTTAGCTTCGAAGATAACAAAGTATACGTAAACGGTTCTGGTCATTTCTCCCAGAGCTCTACAATTGTTCTTAGACATTTATTTCATTTGGCATTACTGCAATTAGCAATGGCTGATTCAACTATCAGATTGCCACATTTTTTAGTATTAGACGGAATAAATGATGGCGGTTTGGAAAAGGATAGGGCAGAAAATTTACAAAAGATAATAGTTGAAGTTTGCTCCTCTTTTGAAGATCCATATCAACTTATTTGTGCAACATCTGAGTTATTTCCAATAATGGCTGAATCTGAAAGCCATAAAATTGAATATCTGAATGGGATTAGAACATTTAATATTTCAGAATAATTTATACACTTACCCACCCTGCATGGGTTTTCTTTTATCCCTTATAAGTCGAAAAACTAGAGGCCTGTTATTACAGGCCTCTTTTAATTTTATTCTTCATCTTCAACTAATGCATAATCTTTTTGCTTTAGCTCCATCTCTTCGATAGTGTCCTCTATTTCTCTCTGCTCATCATCCGGCATGAGTTCAATTTTTAAAGACTCCCTATATTGCATAGCTTCGGCTTTTAAGGTGAATTTAGCTTGGATACCCAATTCATCTAAATAGCTTTTAACATTCGTTAAAGAAGTTCTGAAAAACTCCTTCTTGTAATTAACTTTATTGACACGCTCATGATTGAAATGATGATGTAGTTTTTTCTCAAGCGAAGGAGCATCCTCACTATAAATCATTGCATGCACATCAAATGTAAATGGAACTGAAGCATCGCCTAATTCTCTGACACGATCTAGAGGCTCAAGACGTCTGGTCATTCCAAGCTTTAAAACATCTTCACCAAAAGACCCAATATTTGAAATTACATATACATGTCCAGCTCTTGTTTGTTGAGCCATTGATAATGCTCGCTGGTTTTTATCCTCAGCATCTTTGAGTTTTTCCATTAACTCCTGCATTTTAAAGTCAAATTTAGCTTTCTCATCATCAGAAGCTAAATCAAACTCTTTTTTTGCTTTTTCGTAAGCTTTCTTAAGTAATTGTTCTTCTTTTTCAGCATCTTTTATTGCTCGTTCATATTCTTTTCTAGCCTTTTCTTCCTCGCGAATTTGCTCACGAATCTCTCTCTGCTCTTCGCGCTCTCTTTCTTTAAACTCTAGTACTAATGCAGCCCATTTTAGCTCCTCAACCCTTAATGCAAGATATGAAGGATTAATTCTGGCATTCCTAAAAGCCTGTCCATAATTATTTAGAAGTAAATAATCATCTTTCAAAGCTTCGATCAGCTTACCAACATTGTCATGTTTTAAGCGTGATACATGCACATCCGCCTTACTATTAAAGGCATTTGTAATAAAGGCTATAGCTGTTGATTTTCTATTCTCTTCGACATAATCACACTCAGCAACAACACATTGCTTAATTGCGGTTTTGATTTCCAGTTTTATTGTTTTTAATCTTTGTGCCGCATCGAGATGCTCATATCCATCTATTAGATCTTCTAAAATCGCCTGATTCGGCAATAAGTATTCATCACTGTAGCCTTGTATTTTATTTTCAAGGGCGTTACAGATTTTATTTAACTCCATAGTTTTTTGGGCTAAATCGTAATAATCACCAAGTATATTTTTAGCTTGCTGCTCCGTGTTAAGTAGGGTTTTTTGGGAATGCTCATCTAAGAATAATTCTACATTTTTAATTTTTTCTTTAATTTGGCGCTTAAAAGCTTCTGCTTCAGCCACAATAGCTCTTTTGTAAGCTTCATGTGATTTTAAATTGGATTCATATTCTTGCTGCCATTCAAGTTTTGCATCACTTATATCATTTGCACATTTTTCTTTTTCAGATGCTATATATGCAACAACATCAACAATACCTTGATATTTTTCTAATTCACTTAATCGCTTACCTAGTATCTCTTGTTGATTCAAAAACCCACTAATTTGTCTGTAATCACTGCTAGCTTGAGCTTCAAGTTTGCTAATCTTTATAGATAAATTTTTATTCTTATCTGTTAGATCAACTTCATTTAATTTTAACTCCTTATTCTTTGTGTAAAAGAAATAAACTACACCACCTAAAGCCATTAATAGCAAGAAAAGAAAAAATTCCATAGATATATCTATTATTCAAGATTTAACCAATTTTCAGATATTATTCCCATATTTTCAAGTAATTAGAGGATGTTTTTATTTAGTATTTAAAAAGATTCTTTTATCCACTAATAATTCAAAAAAGAGTCAAAAGTAACTTTAATTACCAAATACACTTGACTATATAGGTAAGTTAACTTACCTTTATCTCACAGACAACAAAAAAGCACACCAGACCTCTTAACTCCTGATGTGCTTTGCAAACTGCGAGATAAGTATGAACAAAACATTAAACCCTTTCAATAGCCTCAAGGTAACACTTGTCGCTGCAACCGTAACAATCGGTGCATTGGCATTCGCATACAAGCCTCATGCTGACAATACTCAGGTGCTTCACAAAAGCATACCTGAAGTCACTACTGTCGCTGCAATGGAACTCACTTCCAAAACTTCTGGTAGTGCTGTTATCCGTTTAGACAACTTTACCCTAGACGTAAGCTTTGACTTTGAACCATTTGAAGACAGTTACGGCGTACCCGGTAGTGAATTTGATACTGCTGAAATTACCCAGTTATCTGTAGATCACATCTCCGATGAATACGGCAACCCATTCCCCGACTTCACGGACTACAACGACCACCGCAACATCAATGAATTGTTGGTGCAGCACATGATTAAAAACCGTTTGTTGGGAGAAGTGTGATGCCGATTAATATTATTCCAGCAGACCAAGCTCTAAATGTCAGTGCCATCATCACTTACATCTATGCAGATCCAGGCCTCGGTAAATCCTCTTTAGGCTTTACTGCAGATAAAGCTGTTTCCTTTGACTTCGACCGTGGTGCTCATCGTACCGGTGAACTTCGTCGTGGCGCAGTGATCCCTGTTCAACAATGGGCTGACGTTGCAGGTCTTACAACTCAAGACTTAGCACCTTACAACACTGTCGTTATTGATACAGTAGGCGCGATGCTTGAATGCATTAAAACCCACCTACTACTTCATCCAAACAACCGGCAGAAAGATGGCGCTTTAAAACTTAAAGCCCAAGGCTTGGCCAATCAAACTTTTAAGCAGTATGTGAATACCCTGATTAGCATGGGTAAAGATGTTGTCTTTATTGCTCACGCCTCTGAGGACCAAAACAATGATCAGATCATCTACCGTCCTGACTTAGGTGGTAAGAATAGAAATGAGCTGTACCGTATCGCAGATATGATGGGCTACATGACTACTGTCACTACTGGCGAAGGTAAGAATGCGCGTGTCATTAACTTCAAACCATCTCCAACTCATCATGCAAAAAACTCAGGTGCTCTTGGTGGAGAAACTGGTGAAGTTTGGGTACCTGACTTAAAAACAGAACCGATGTTTTTAGCACAATTAATTTCAGCAGCTAAAGCACACATCAATACATTAACCCCTGCGCAATTGGCTTCAGCAAAAGCACTTGAAGACTTGGAAAACTGGAAACAAAGCTGTGATGAAGCGCTATATGCCAGTGATCTAAACCAGTTAACTGAGTCTCTTGATAAGAGCCATATGTATTACCAAAACATGCGCCAAGCCATGCTACTTAAGGCCAAAGAACTGAATTGTACCTTTGATAAGCATAAAGAAACGTGGATGAGTCCACCTGAATTTAATGGCATATCAGATGCGCAACGTGATGATCTATTGGCCTTCATCGATGAGCGTGGATTAGATACAAAAACTGTATGCGAACATCTAGGTATAGATTCGCTGATGCAGATCGATGTATCGAAAATTCAAGAAGTAAAACAGGAAATAGATCAAATTGCTAAAGCGGGAGTAAATTCATGATTATCTTAAACGGACAAGAAGCATTTGCTGCCATGGCTGCAGGTCAAAACATTGAATGTCGTCATTCTGGATCTGATTTAGATTTTGATAGCATTCGCAACTTCCCTGCGACTGTTTTCTTTGACCCTGATCATGAATTCCGCATTGCTGTCGTATATATGGCCATTGGTACCATGCAAGTTCCAGAAGCAATATCCGAAGCACCGGCAAAAGGCACTCCATGTTTTGCCCCTTCACTTTTAACAGCTGAATTGAGTAAATCATTCAAATGGAAAAACTCTGCATCTGACTTGGAATTACTCACTCGTGGCTTAGTTCATCTATATGAAGATAATGCGGTAGTTCACGCTCAGGCATTGATTTCAGTGAGTGGTGGTTCTTTAAATAAAGAAGAACCTGTCTCTGATACATCATTGCCTTGGGAGGATGAATCGGCTACAGAAGCTAAAAATACCCAAATTCAAACATCAAATGATGTTGAAGAAAAGACATCAGAGCAATCTACAGTTGAAGAGATTGAAACAGATCCATTGAAACTGGTTGAAAAGTTCACTATGCAAATTAATGCATGTACCACCAACGAAGCAGTCTTAGCATTACGTCCGGTGTTCATTGCAAATGGTCATTTAGAACGTGAACACACTCAGCACCTATGTAAGTTAACTGAGGATAAGCTGCTTGAACTAGATCCTGAGCAATATACACCTAAGCCAGAACATACGACTGACAACTTAAGTGTAGAAGAACTCAAACGTTTGCAGGTTGAGGCCGAAAAGTTAGTAGCGAAAAATAAGTTAGCTAGTGAATCAACAGATGATGAATATCAAAATCTTTTGAAAGATTTAATAACCAGTGCAACAAATGCTCAAACACCTAAAGAAGCTACCGTCCTTACCGGTTATACACGCAACTGGACTGAAGCACAGCGCAAACCATTATTGGATGCTATTCATAAGCGCCTACGTGAGCTCGCACCTGCAGAAGCTGAAATTAAAACTCCCCCTTCACTTATGGTTCAGATTCAAAATGCACCAGACTTAACGGCATTAGATGCATTGGAAATTGATGTTTCTGCACGTAGTCCTGAAATTCAACCAAAGTTAATGGGCTACGTTAAAAAGCGTCGCTTCGAGCTTGAAAATCAAGCAAGTGAGGTGAGCTCATGATTTGTCCTAAATCATTAGTCCCGGCCTTCACAATGTTTTTAGCAAGTGATGGATATCAATGCGTAATTAATAAAATTGTTGGTGAAGCTGTTTTCACTAAAGCAAATAAACCTGGTTTGAAGATTGATAATGCGGGAAACATGAATGGTGCTGCTCAAAAGCGTTATGAGCTTTTTCTTAAATTATGGCTAAAGAATGGCAAAGAATTTATTCTTCGCCTTCAAGCCCAGGCCCTTATTTTAAAGGTGGCGTGATGGATCCCAACGGCGAAGATACAGATATAGGACATGAAAGTATTTCTGAGGATTTTCTTGAATCAGTGAAACAAATTTTAAAGGAGGTATCTTGATGGAAATTGATCGTCGAGTTCGGGCTAATGATTTTATGAAACTTCTCTCTGTTGGGAAAACTAAGTTCTATAGAATGTTAAAGCAAGGAGAGCTTCCCGAGCCAATCCGTTTAAGCGAAAAAGATGTTTTTTGGCACGAATCTCAAGTGAAGAAAGAAGTCGAAAAATACAAACAAGAATCTGATAATATAGCCTGCACTTAGCAGGCTTTATATTTTGTGCCTAATTTAAGTTGAAGTTCTTAAAACGGGTAACGTTACGGGTAACAAAAAAACGTTAAACAAAATATTAGTATAAATTTCTTAGGGATACGCTTGATATGCTTCTCATGATCGACAATTATGACTCTTTTACCTACAACATCGTCCAATATTTTGGCGAGTTAAATCAGGAAGTAAAAGTTGTACGTAACGATGCCGTGACATTGGAAGATATCGAGCGATGGCAACCGAAGTATTTAGTCATTGGTCCTGGCCCTTGTTCGCCAAGTGAAGCAGGTATTTCAATTCCTGCGATTCAACACTTTGCGGGAAAAATTCCTTTACTGGGTGTGTGTTTAGGCCACCAAGCCATAGGACAAGCTTTTGGCGGCGATATTATTCGCGCTAAAAAAGTGATGCACGGTCGTTTATCTGACATGTATCACAGCGATCAAGGTATTTTCAGCAACCTCCCTTCTCCATTTTCCGCAACGCGTTATCACTCTTTGGTGATTGATCAAGCGACTTTGCCTGAATGTTTAGAAGTGACCTGCTGGACCAATGAAGAAGATGGCACGATGGAAGAAATCATGGGCGTTAAACATAAGACATTGCCTGTCGAAGGCGTGCAGTTTCACCCTGAATCAATTCTTAGTGAACATGGTCATCAAATCTTTAAAAACTTCTTAGAAATTTACGCTTAATCGAGTGCAAAAAATATTATGAATATTCAACAAGCTTTAAATAACATCACGAAAAATATTGAACTCACTCAACCTCAAATGGAAGAAGTGATGCGTACCATCATGCAAGGTGAAGCGACCGATGCGCAAATTGGCGCACTTATGATGGGCTTACGCCAAAAAGGTGAAAGTATTGATGAAATCACTGCCGCAGCACGTGTAATGCGTGAATTTGCGATCAAAATCGATGTCAGTGATCTGCCACATTTGGTGGATATCGTTGGTACAGGTGGTGATGGTCAAAACTTATTTAACGTCTCTACTGCGTCTAGTTTTGTCATTGCAGCAGCAGGCGCAACCATTGCCAAACATGGCGGTCGTGGTGTTTCATCAAAATCAGGATCTTCTGATCTTTTAGAACAGGCAGGAATTAACCTTGACCTGAACATGCAGCAAACTGAACGCTGTATTCGTGAAATGGGCGTGGGTTTCCTCTTTGCACCTAATCATCATAAAGCCATGAAATATGCTGCTGGTCCACGTAAAGAATTGGGCTTCCGTAGTATTTTCAACCTACTTGGCCCGCTTACAAATCCGGCCGGCGTAAAACGTTTTGTGATTGGTGTTTTCTCTACAGAATTATGTCGTCCTATGGCTGAAGTTTTAAAACAGCTTGGTGCAGAACATGTCTTGGTGGTGCATTCAAAAGACGGTTTAGATGAAATTAGCCTTGCATCAAGTACTTATGTTGCTGAACTCAAAGATGGCGAAGTCACTGAATGGGAAATTCAACCTGAAGCTGTAGATATCGAGTCGCAAACCTTAACAGGTCTATCTGTAGATAGTGCTGCGGAAAGTCTGAAATTAATTAAAGATGCTTTAGGTAAAAATAAATCTGCTCTCGGTGATAAAGCCGCGAATATGATTGCCCTAAATGCAGGTGCCGGTATCTATGTTTCAGGCTTAACCAATAGCTATAAACAAGGTGTTGCATTAGCACATGACATTATCTATGGCGGTCAAGCTCTAGAGAAAATGGGCATTTTGTCAGAATTTACGAAAACTTTAAAAGAATACGAAGCTTAAGATTAGGACTCAAATCATGGTAGATATCGCCAATACAATTTTAGGTAAAATTGTTGACCGTAAAAAAGAAGAATTTGCAGCCCGTCTTAAACAACGTAGCTATAAAGATGTCGAAGAGCTAGCTCAAGCAGCTACACCTGTTCGAGGTTTTGCACAAAACCTCGGCTCTAAACGTCCGGGGGTGATTGCTGAAATTAAAAAGGCATCACCATCGAAAGGCATCATTCGTGAAAACTTTAACCCTGCTGAAATTGCGCAGCAGTATCAAGATGCTGGTGCGGCATGTTTGTCTGTTCTCACCGATGTGGATTTTTTCCAAGGTGCCGATGAAAACATTCAGATTGCACGTAAGAACTGTGACTTACCTGCGCTGCGTAAAGATTTTTTAATTGATCCTTATGGCGTAATTGAAGCACGCGCTTTACATGCGGACTGTATTTTATTAATCGTGGCTTGTTTGTCTGATCAACAACTCGAAGAAATGTCGAAAACTGCTTTTGAGCACAATCTCGACGTGTTGGTTGAAGTACATGACGAAGAAGAACTTGAGCGTGCAATGCGTCTTTCTGACAACTGTCTACTTGGCGTCAATAACCGCAATCTAAAAACTTTTGATGTTGACCTCAATACATCATTACGTTTGAAGAAGTTACTTGAGCCTTCTCGCCTACTTGTAACAGAAAGCGGTATTGCAACACCTACTGATGTAGCCATGATGCAAGAACATGACATTCATGCCTTCTTGGTCGGTGAAAGTTTTATGAAGCAACCACGCCCTGATCAGGCTTTTAAAGAGCTGTTTGGTGTGCCTGATAAAATATAAATGAAATATGTAGGGTGAGTTCGCTCACCCTTTTTCTCTTTTGCATCCATATTAAAAAAATTACACATCCTTTTTATAATTTTATTCAATTGAGAATTAAAAATAATGAAGTCGATTATTTCTTCTACTCTTCTATTCATTTCATTAATCTTGGTTTCACTACACCAGTTAAGTTGGGCAAAAAATATAACTCTGTATACAGGCTCACCGTATCTTATTGACCAAAATCATATCCTCTACTTTAATATTTCCACTATGCCCGAAGGCATCATTGCTGCGCAGATTGACCTAAATCAAATTTTTCCAAATATAAATACTAACGTGCTAAAGGGCAAAAATTATGATTTCAATAAGAATCAAATTGAAATCGTTAGTTATCAAGGCTTACCAATAGTCATTAATTACTCAATCAATACTAAAAACAAGAATATTGAAAATTCAACCTATTATTCTATTTCTAAAGAACATAAAAATTCTTTATCAAAACCAATCAATATTAAATCTCACCCTATTTCCATGGAAAAATTAAATTATTTTGAACAGATTTTTTATAAAGATAACCCTCATTTATTGAAAAAGAATTTAGCTGATGAGCCATATTTAATAAATCTATTCATGTTCCATGCAGCAATAAATGATTTTGATGATATGAATGATTTTTTCCAAAATGCGATAAAGAACCTGACACAGAAAAATGATATTGATAATTATGAAAAAGCCAAAAATTTGTATCTTGAATATTTAAATTTTGGTGAAAACAATGAATTTTATGATACCACCTTAATTATGGCGGCAATCGAGCACACAGATATTTCTTTCATTAAAAAAATGAAGCTTAGAAAAATAAATGAACTTGTAGTAGATGAAGTTGAACCACAAACATATTATTTCACTAGATGCTCCCCATTAGGTAAAGCTATCCGCCTAAATCAATATCAGATAATTTCTTATTTACTTGAAAAAGGCGCTTCAACCGAAATCGTGTGTATTTCTAAATTTAATGAAGAACAATCAGCATTAGCTCTTGCAGAACAATATAAAAATAAAAAAGTTATTAAATTAATTAATTCAACTTTGAAGCCCAAATAGGACTTGTAATGAATTAGGAGATCTTCTTTATATAAAGTCTTTCCAGTTCAAATCAGTGCCATTTAAGGCTATAATTGCACTAAATTTTTGTATATTTCCCGTTTTTTCATTATGAGCAAACACGATTCTTCGCTTTCAAAAGATCAGTACAACCTACTGAAATCTTTTAAAAAGCAAATTACGAATCCACATTCCTCAACGATTGCTAAACAGCCTGAGCCAACGCCAAAGACTGTTGAACAAGAGCAGGAAGAAGACTTCGCGCTTTTCCAAAAGCAAATGCAAGGTGTTCAAAAAATGAATGCAGGAAATACTGCAAAAATGGAAAAAGTGGGTCGTAAAAAACCTGATGCGCAAACGTTGGCTAAACGTGCTGCTGCAATTGGTCCTATGGAAACAGATGATGCATTACTTTCTGATACGCAAGCGATGCTCAACCCTGTTGCCAGTCAAGCTGCTTTAAGCTATCGCATTGCAACCTTACAACATAAAGTTTTTGAAGATTTGAAAGCTGGTAATCTACGTTGGTTTGAAGCTGTCGACTTACACGGTTGCACTGTTGAAGAAGCCCGTTCTGCCGTGCTGCAAATTATTCAAATGGCGAAAGATGACAATCAAAACGTCATTAAAATTGTGCATGGCAAAGGTCCAGAAGCAATTTTAAAAACTTATGTAAATAGTTGGTTACGTCAACATCGTGATGTATTGGCATTTGTGAGCGCCCCAGAAAAACAAGGCGGCACAGGTGCTGTACTGGTTCTGCTTAAACGTGCAGAAAAAAACCCACAGTTTAAACAATAATCGGATTTAACTCCAAAAGAAGGCATTGTAATAGTTTTCTGCTACAATGCCGTCCTTGTTCAATCTCTCAGTGTAAGTGAACACGTCTTATGTCTATGCAGCAATCCTACGCAAATATCCTAACTGCCGTTGGTGAAGATCTGAATCGCCCGGGTCTTAAAGATACGCCTATGCGTGCTGCTAAAGCTTTTTCATATCTTACTTCTGGTTATAGCCAGACACTTGAAGAAGTGACCAACAATGCGGTTTTCCCATCAGATAACCGTGAAATGGTCTTAGTTAAGAATATCGAATTCTATTCTTTGTGTGAGCACCATTTATTACCTTTTTATGGTCGCGTACATATTGCTTATCTCCCAGAAGGCAATGTTTTAGGTTTATCAAAATTCGCACGTATTACAGAAATGTTTGCCCGTCGCTTACAAATTCAGGAAAACCTTACTCAGCAGATTGCTGAAGCAGTGGCTGAAGTGACTGGTGCGCGTGGTGTTGCTGTGGTGATTGATTCAGCTCACATGTGTATGATGATGCGTGGTGTGGGTAAACAAGAGTCTACAACCCGTACCGTTTCTTTTGTCGGTGACTTTAAAACCAATAAAGAAGAACGCCGTGAATTCCTAAGTGCTGTACCTGAAAGCTATTAACAGAACATTCAGCGTTAGCACTCATAAAAAAGCTTCAAACTCTTGAGGCTTTTTTTATTTGTGTTTTAATGTCCCAAATCATTTGCTTTGATAGCAAAGCACTATTTTCAGGATGAATCATGTCAGATGTATATATTGCTGGTCAGGGTTTAGCGCAAGCCGATCACAGCATAGATTACCCTCGCCCAGACCGTTTGGTTCAGGGCAATCCCAAACGTGAAACTGCAAGCATGTATGCACACCCCAATATGGACTGCGGGATTTGGCAATGTGAAGTTGGCGCATGGAATATTGTCTTTGCACCCAATAAACAAGAGTTTTTTACAATCCTTGAAGGATTAGTACGTATTTATGATCAACAAGGCGGGTATATTGAAGTTTCCGCTGGCCAAGCGGGCATTATTCCCCCATCGTTTCAGGGCAAGTTTGAAGTTGTCGAAGCCGTCAAAAAATACTATGTGGTTGTTGAAGTTTAAATTACGGCACATCTCGCCATAAAACGCATTTACCCATAAAAAACTCCCACATAAGGGAGTTTTTTATACTCTGAACGAATTAGATATACGACAAATGCTTAGTGACTTGGATACAGTTTCGACCATTATTTTTTGCCGCATACAGCGCATGATCTGCTGCATCTAAGAAACGCTGATAATCAGGATGTCCATCATACTGTACACAACCAATGCTTACGGTAAAACTAAATTGCTGACCTTGTGCCGTTCGGATCAAACCCTTTTCAATATATTGGCGAATATTTTCTGCAATTTTCATCGCACGGTTTACACCAGTATCCACCAAGAGTAATAAGAACTCTTCCCCACCAATACGGAATGCATAATCGCTACCTTGACTATAACGCTGTAAGGCTTCGGCAATAAATTTGAGCGCAAGATCACCTGCCGCATGACCAAACTTATCATTGATCATTTTGAAATAATCCGCGTCAAAGGCGAGCAAAGACAACGGCGTTTCATTTTGCCGCGCAAAGGTAATTTCACGTGAAATAATCGTACTGAGATAACGACGGTTTAGGAGTTGAGTCAAAGAATCATTGCCAGACTCAATATATTCAGCCACTTGAAATAGTTGATCAACTAGATGCTGAATTTCACGGTTCAATTCACGAATCTGTTGAATCAACTGTTGCAGCTGATCTTTTTCCGTCATCTGCATCGTTTGCTGGGTTAATTGATCCACTTCATAAATTCTGTCAATAATCAGTTGAACCTGATCTGAACCTGAAAAAGCATATGCCGCTTTATGAATGAACCATAGCCCAAACTCTGATTTTGAAAATAAGGGATGATAAAAACCAACATTGCCCGAAAAGATTTTAAACATCAGTTCATTTTCCCAGTCGAGCAATGAACCCCGTTGTTTATCTTTATGCACGGCCACATCTTGCATCGCTGAAAATAAGCGATAATTGTGTTTTGTTTCTTGGTTTTTTTCCGTATTGATCTCATAAGATCGGCACATAATTTCTGTGCTGAACCCCATAATTTGCACAATATAACTGCACATATGGAGAATACTTTGCGTTTGGTTTAGCTCTAAAATTTCAAATATTTTACGTTCTATTTCACGCACACCACGTATGATGAACCATGACGGAATACCAACACGCGCGTGTACCATTCCAACTTTCTGCTGTCTTTTGACTGAGCTTTCAAATTCACCATTCAGTGCGACATTAAACGTTTCTAACAACCATTTTCTTAAAGTGTCGATGAGCCTTTTTTGAATGATATCGTCTTTAAAAAATTCAGCTGACTCTGGCTCACGTGACATTTGTTCATAAAAAACAGTAACTAAATGTTCAACATGCCTTTGGATAAATTGCAATGCTGCAAGATGTTCATTTTCAGTATATTGATCACAAATATCTTTCCAAGTCTGACTTAGACCTGTAATACATTCTTGATTCATTCGGTGACACAAACCACAGCTATTACAAAGCTAGCAATCATACCTTGCTTTACTTACATAAAAAAACAAATTTATTTGATATTTCATATTTTATCTATCTTAAAAATTAATAGAAAAATACATAACTCAATTTCAATTTATTCCAATCTTGATCATCTTGCTGCTGGTATTCATAGCCTAGTCTTAAGGCATTTTGTTGGTTGACGATATATTGTAATTCTGCATCGAGTTTCAGATTCCATTGATGTGCATCTTCCCAATACGGAAGCTCTGCCTGAACCAAACTATTTAATTTTTCTGACCAAATATTTTGGCAACCCAGTGTCGGCCCAAGGCCAACTCGCCAGCCCTGATCGAGAGACTTACCGCCCTGCACCTGCATTTGAGACTGTGCATAACACAAATGCGTGCGTTCTTGATTGGCCCAGCTATAACCGGATTGCGCTTTTAATTCAGCAACGCCATGTTGTTTCGTTTCGCTAAATTGACCTGCATCTACAGACACTTGCTGCCAGCCAAAATTAAAACCCCAGCTTAGCGGTGTTTTAAATGGCGTGATCGGGTTGTAAGAATTGACCGATAAAAAATCAAAATGATTGATCTTGAATTGGTCGTCTCGATATTGGATCGAGCCATCCCAAAACATCAACTGCGTACCAATCCGAAAGCCACCTTGCGGATCGATCAAATCATGATAAGCCTGACGATGACCGAGTTCGATATATTTTTCACCTTGAACTTCACCCACGGTAGCTGAAAAATTTCGCGCATGATGTCCATTGACTGGGTCTAGACTTGGCTGCGTAGGTTCAGTCCGTTGTTTTGGTTGTGAAGATTGGCTACGTAAGGCCAAGATTTGACGCAATTTAGGCTGCGTTTCTTCCGCACTCACCTTTCGACCAATCAGCAATAAATACAGATGGTCGTACGCCATTTCCAATATTTTCGCTTGCTCTGCTTCATTAAACTGAGCGAGTGCTGTCGACATGTTCGCAGGTTCAATTTCAGCGAGCTTATGCGCTTCGCGTGCTAAACGATATCCATGTTGCTGCGCTTGTGACAAAAGCTGCGTTTCTAATGCAGGACGATAAACCGCTGCTTGAATCAGTTGTTCATCATTGATCGCTTTGATCGTCTCAACGGGAATGGAAGCGACTTTAAATTTCTGGGTTAAATTCAGTGTGGGGCGAACCAAATCCATTAAGCCCAATAATCGATATGCACAGTTATCACTGGCGAAATAATAGGGAAAACTTACATTTTGCATTTCCCAAATATGTTTAACCAAATAACTGGTTTCTTGCTCGGTTAGTGCTAGCTCATATTCCCACAAATCACGACTTTCAAAATCACCATATTCTTTCACTTTACGGTAGTACGGCATCAAGGAATATTCACCAGGATATTGCCCTGTTAATCCTTTCCATGCATAAGACCAGTTATCTTCACCTGCAACTGTGGCTGCATAATTAATGGCGTATGACACCAAATTTAGCTCTTTCTGATCTTTCGGATCGAGACGCAATAAGGTATGTCCAAACATAGAACTTGGATTACCCATAAAGTCTGTGGCGAAGATTAATGTCGCTTTATAAGGCTTAATTTTTCCAAACCATTCATCAAACTCAGGGCAGCTCACCACTGGTAACTGCTCTGAACGGATGGATAACTCTTGCATCAGCCACTGACTACGCGCTGGGAAACGACAACGAAAGGCTTGATTAGGTTCGGCGGTTTGAAACAGTGCAGCAACATCTGCCTCTAATTCGGCTTGGGCATTTTGACGGCCATTTTCATCTAGAAAGTAACCTGAAAAAGCAACTTCACTTTGTCCTTTATGATCTGTATATAAAAGTCGTTGCCAACTGATGTGTTCAGACAGTTTTTTTGATTGTGCAAGTTCAATATATCGCTGTAACTCTACGGTTTTAGAGGGAGTAGAATCTACAACTTGCTGAGCATATATGATGCTCGGAATCATAAAAGTACAAAATAATGCAATTGATTTCATTCAGTTATATTCAAATCCATTTTTATATATTTTAGATAATAAAAAAACCCTGCCGAGAGACAGGGTTTTGAAAGCATCGATTAAACGTATGCTTTAAGTACTTCGTCTTTTGCCATTACACTTTGTAATGAAGCAAGTACTTGTAGAGAAGACTGGTTTTCAGCTGAATAGATTTCAGCAAAATTTGCTTTAGACACAGCAAAGAAACGTGCTTTATCTGTCGATTGGATGTTTAAAAGCTCAGCCAAAACATTCAGGCTCTCACCTTGACCAACTGCCATATCACGAGCAAGTGATTCAGCATTTTCATTGGTAAAAGTTACCGCTTGAGCAGTTACTGTACCTGTACCGCTACAACCTAAAGTACCAAAAGTAATACCAAGTAATTGGTTAGTAAAAATACCGTTGGTAGTCGCAGCTAAAATTTTAGGAATTTTACCTGATTGACCAGCCCAAACTTGAGAACCAACACCACAACCTACGTCACGGTCAGCAAAAGCAGCTGTAGAACCTAGTGCAACGACTGCAACTAAAGCTAATTTTTTTAACATAGCACTTCTCCAGGGAATTTTATTCCATTGTTTTTAATTATTAAAACATGTGTAATTTTGATTACACACCTGTAGATTAACTTGATCTTTCAGATAAGGCAAAACATTTTCATCTAAAACTTTTGGCTAAAAATAATACGTTCTTTTTCACTATTTTTTGAGCAACCAAGTACCATTTTCGTCACGTTTTCCAAGGATTTTGAGTACTAAAACCAAACTGAGTAATAGCAACAAATACCAAGAACCAAGTTTCCCCCAACCGACCATATGCCATGCATCGACCTGACTTGGATATAACCAAATTTGATAGAAGGTACTGATATTTTCTGCAATCCAAATCAAAAATGCCAAAATCAACAGTACTGGTAACATGGGCAACTGAATCACATGATTTTGTAATTGAAAACTGAGCTTGGTTTTCCAAAAGATTACCACACTCCAAGCAAACAAAAGCATACGAATATCTGGCACAAAAAATTTGGTCATAAAATTAAGATATGACAAAACGGCTAAGCACAGCATATTGCCAAAACGCGGTAAGTTACTGAACGACACCTGATATAGACGTAACGAACGTGCAAAGAAACTTCCTACTGCCGAGTACATGAAACCTGCAAATAATGGCACGGTCAGCAGTTTGAAAACGGCAGGCTGCGGATATTGCCATGAGGCAATGTGTGGATGGGTCAGAAATATTTCCATCCCCATTGCAAGGATATGAAACAGTGCTATGACTTTGGCTTCCGCCCAAGACTCAAGTTTTAAGCAGAGTAAACACACTTGAATGATCAGTGCATAAAACAATAAATAGTCATAACGGAAAAAGCCAAAATATTCCTGACTTCCCATTGCTGCTGTTAATGCAAAAGCGATCAACAGTAATATCCCAAATAAGGCAGCCGAAGCTGCCTTATAAGAGAACTCAAAACATGATTTTATCATCTTGACCACGGTTGAATCCTAAACCTATTTCCTTGAAGCCTTATAAATACTTGGCACTATATTCGTGTACCGTATCAATAAAGGCTTTTGGATTGGCTGGATCTACCCACTGAGTAATACCATGACCTAAGTTCGCCACATAACCGGTTTTTTCACCGTTGGCATATGCATCATCTAACATGGCACGCGTCGCTTTCGCAATCGCTTCAGGCGAACCATATAATGTTGCTGGATCTAAGTTGCCTTGCAATGCTGCACGGCCTGCGACTGTTTGACGCGCCACATTTAATGGCGTAGTCCAATCTAAACCAAAGGCATCTGCACCCGTTGCAATCATTGGCTCTAACCATTGACCACCACCTTTGGTAAACAAAATCACAGGAACTTTGCGTCCATCTTTTTCACGCTGTAATCCTGCCACGATTTTTTGCATGTAGTTTAGTGAAAATTCAATGTATTCACGGTGTGCTAATGCCCCACCCCAACTATCAAAGATTTGTACAGCTTGGGCACCTGCATCAATCTGCGCATTGAGATATTCAGTCACCGCCACAGCCAAACGGTCTAATAAAGCATGCAGTACTTCAGGTTGTGCATACATCATTTGTTTCGTAAAACGGAAATCTTTGCTTGAACCGCCTTCCACCATATAGGTTGCCAGTGTCCAAGGACTGCCTGAGAAACCAATCAAAGGAACTTGTCCGCCCAATGCTGAACGAATCGTAGTCACTGCATTCATGACATAATCTAAGTCAGATTTGGCATTAAACTTAGGTAAATTCAGTACATCTTGTTCGGTACGTACAGTTTTATGAAACTTCGGACCTTCACCTGCTTCAAAATACAGTCCCAAACCCAACGCATCAGGTACTGTCAAAATGTCTGAAAATAAAATAGCTGCGTCTAAGTCATAACGACGCAAAGGTTGTAAAGTAACTTCACAAGCAAATTCTGTATTTTTACAAAGAGATAGGAAATCACCCGCTTTTGCACGTGTTTCACGATACTCTGGTAAATAACGGCCAGCCTGACGCATCATCCAAACCGGAGTTGCATCTACCGGTTCACGTAATAAGGCACGCAAGAAACGATCATTTTTTAAGGTCGTCATTCACTTTCCCAACTTAATTCGATATTCGCATCATCATATCAAAAAGGTTGTAAATATAATAACTTCTCAAGCATTTAAAAACCGATCATGTTGAGTGCCAAAAATGATATTTACACAAAACAACTACTGCATCTCCACTTTTTTTCTGTAATACTTAGCCAGTTTTTAATACACAGTAAATGAATAATTCTTAAGGTTGAATTACATGTTCGTTCGCACCATGCTCGCACTGAGCCTAAGTTGCATATTTGCTGGTACAGCTATTGCCGCATCTACTGCTGAACAACCATTAACGCCAAAAAAAGTGACTAATGTTGCAGTTCAGGATCCCATTGATCCGTTAGCGACTGAAGCTTCATCTGCAACTAGCCAGATTAGCGCTCAAGAACAAGAAGATCTGAACCAAGCATCGCAAACTTTAGACAGCCTGCAACAATCAGAAGATGTTAAAGCCGACATCGGTGCTGCACCTGCTACATCGACTGCTACAACTCCAACATCAACTTCGCCTGCTGCCAAAGTTGCTTGGGGTTTAAATGACCTAAATAATGCACAGTGGTATGACAATATCGGTAAAGGTCAATTCCCTGTTTATGCACGTGCGCATGTCATGCTCAATAATGCACATGCTTCACCAGGTGCAATTGATGGTACTAGTGGTAAAAATACCTTAAAGGCGATCGCTTCATTCCAACAAATGAATAGCTTGAAACCTACAGGGACTTTAACTAAAGAAACTTGGGATGCACTGATTGCAAAACAAGGTTCTAAACCTGCATTTATTGAATACACATTGACTGATGCAGACTTGAAAGGTCCTTATGCAGCATCGATTCCACACGACTATGCATTACAAGCAAAAATGAAGGGCTTGTACTACACACGTGTGACTGAAATGTTGGGTGAAAAATTCCACATGGATGAAGACTTTTTGAAAAAGTTGAATCCAAAAGCGACATTTAAAAAAGCTGGTGAAAAAATCTTAGTAGCGAATATTCGTAACGAAGTTCCTGAAGATATTCACCTAATCGTTGCACATAAAGGCGCGAAACAACTTTACTTGTTTAATAGCCGCAACCAAATGATCGGTTCATTCCCTGCAACGATTGGTAGTTCAGATACTCCATCGCCTACAGGTACATACAAAGTCACAGGTGTTGCACCAAACCCATGGTACAGCTACTCACCGTCTAACTTTGTTCAAGGCAACAACAAAAAACCACTTTCATTACCACCTGGTCCAAATGGCCCTGTCGGTAATATCTGGATTGGCTTGAGCAAAAAATCATTCGGTATTCACGGTACACCGAACCCATCTGCTATCTCTAAAACTGCGTCACACGGTTGTATTCGTTTGACCAACTGGGATGCAAATGACTTAGGTAAGAAAGTGAAATCTGGTGTGACTGTTAAATTCTTAGAATAATTTTAGTCACATTTAAAAAAGCCTGCTTCGTGCAGGCTTTTTTTATAGCTGTGCATTCATGCATAACAAAAGACTCAATCATGAATGATCGTTGCAAAAATAGGATGAATTGTCGCTAAAAAACTATATATCCCGATTTAGTTCAATCTTAAAATAGGCACATGTTCAATAATTAAGATAAGGATGAATGCCATGAATGCTTTTTTACATCCAAGTGAAAACCGTGGTCACGTAAAAATGGGCTGGCTTGAGTCTAAACACAGCTTCTCTTTTGGTAACTGGTATGACCCGAAATACATGGGCGTTAGTGCGCTTCGTGTAATTAATGATGACTTAATTGCAGCACATGAAGGTTTCGGTCAACACCCACATGACAACATGGAAATTTTAACTTGTGTGTTAAAAGGTACCATTACGCATAAAGACAGCATGGGCAACCATGGTGGCATTTCTGCGGGTGAATGGCAGCTGATGAGCGCAGGTACAGGTGTGCGTCATAGCGAAATGAACCAAGGTGATGAAGATGTACATTTACTACAAATTTGGATCGTTCCAAATGAACGTGATGCTGAACCGACCTATCAACAAATTAAATGTGATCCACGCGATCAACCCAATCAATGGCATTTAATTGTCGGTCCAAATGACAATGCAGCTATGCATATTCGCCAGCAAGCGGAAGTTAAATCTGCATTTTTGACGAAAGGTCAATCTTTAGATATCCATGCAACGCAGCATATCAACTATATCCATGTTATTTCAGGTTCAGTGCAAATTGCTGAACATAAAGTTGAAGCTGGTGGTGCAATTGCGTTCTTAGAAGATAGCCAAATTGAAGCGCTTGAAGATGCTCAAGTGATTTGGTTTGATTTACCTGAAGTAAAATAAAAAAAAGCCCTCAAATGTGAGGGCTTTTTTTATGTCGCTTGGCTCAGGCGTTCACTTCGTTTATACAACCACATCAACACCAAAGTTGGAATGATAAACCCTGCAGCCACCATGATGCCATGTAGGATTGAGGCATAAGGCTCAGCAAGCATGGCCACATGTTTCATTGGAGATGTCAATGGATGGAATCACTTTAAACGTCTCGAAATCAAGCATTTCGAGATATTCTTAAATGACACTCAGCATCTAATTATCTAGATAAAATTCATCAATCAAAGGTGATTTTATTCTATTGCTGATGCAATCTATCTAATCAGCCTTCAGTTTCCACGCGATAAAAATGATTTTGCATAAAGACGTTAAACATAGAGAAAAATAATTGCCGATCTTGTTCAGATTGAAAGATGCCACCGAAATAGTCCCGATCTGTGTTTAAAATTAAATCGAAGAATGTTGCCTGCTTGGGAACTACTCCCTTTCTTTGGCAATATGCAAAATATGCGCTGACATCTTCAAATAAAATCCACCACTCCTGTGGACTTCCAATCTGAACGCCACCTAATGAATGCTCTAGATCAAACATCGCATTGAGCAGATACTGAAAATTTTGCTGTGAACTTTGAAATTGAAATCTCGGATAATCTGTTGTTAGATTTAAATCGATCAGATGTAAATGGACGCTCCGAGCACGCTCTAATCTACGTTTAACTTTGACATATTGTTGATACCGACGTCGATCTTTTGCTGTGACCGAAGTTAAGCGCGATAAATCCATATTGTCGTGTAAATCACTGAGTTTTATTTCACACGCTATTGCATTTTTAGCAGTACGCTGCGCCGCTTGAAATCGGTTCTCACCTGTTGTTTTAGTTAGTGCCTGTATTGCGTCGATAATATGGGCTTGAAAACCTAAAGCATGAAGCTCATCCGTTGTTGTCTCTGTATCTTCTAAAATGTCATGTAATACAGCGACGATTTTAGCGTCGGGATGTTGCACATTTTGCATCACACGAAGTGGATGTTGAATATAGGCTTGTCCCGCTTTATCGACTTGTCCGAAATGGCGTTCAGTCGCCAAAGAAATCGCATTTTCTAAAGTTGAAATAAAGAATCTCCCCTTCGTGGTCTTTTTTATTTTTCTCCATCATATTAACCAATGAATACAGATATTTGTAACTCTAAGCGCTACTCGAACGACACAGATTGACTCGTAAAATACATATCTACCGTGAATTATCGTGAGGTAGATCTTTTGCAAATACTTCTATGCCATTCGCGCCAACATTTCCAAAGTAATTTTTTTCACCTCTTCTTTACTTTGCTGAATATGGCTGCGCATTTTCTCCAATGCCGCTGTCACATTATGTCCAAAGATCAATTGTAAAATTTGTTGATGCTCTGCATAAGTGGCTTCAATTCGATAATCTTTAGAAAAATCTAAACGTCGAATAATACGGATTTTTTCACTCACATCCCGATGCACCTTTGCCATTTCACTATTGCCTATTGCTTCAACCAATTGACAGTGAAATGCTTCATCTTGCATCGATAAAGTTTTTAAATCATGCAAATACTGCTCAGGCTGAATACACCACAGATTCACCAAGTCTTGTAAAGCCTGTTTGAGTTGTTCTGTTTCCATTTTGCAGAGCTGCTCAATGGCATAGCATTCAAGCAAAATCCGCAAATCATACAGTTCTTCATAAGCTTTAAAGTTCAGCGGCTTCACCTCCCAACCGCTACGAAAATGTACTCTTACATAGCCATCTTGCTGTAAACGGTATAAAGCCTGACGTACGGGTGTACGGCTCACTTCATACAACTCGGCAATTTCAGATTCGGTAAAACGTGCGCCCGGTTTGAGCTGGAAATCAAAAATATCGTTTTTTATTTTTTGGAAAACCAGCTCAGACAAGTTGTCTGAGCTTTTCCCAACAATGGTGGTTGTGGTCATGTTTATTCCATATAAACCAGCGGCTCACCGCTATGTACCGTTTGTCCTGCACGGCAGATAATCGCTTTCACGATACCATCATCATCGGCATAGACTGGAAGCTCCATTTTCATCGCTTCAATAATGGCTACAGTCTCACCTTTCTTCACAGACTGTCCCGCTTCGACAAAAATTTTCCAAATGTTGCCGGTCATCGATGCATTCAAGGCTGCATACTGGCTATAGTCGGTATCATCTTGCAGGATTTCCATTTCCGCAGGCGCATCAAACTCATCTTTCCAGCGTTCAACTTCAGTTGTAAATGCCTGCAGCTGCTGCGCTTTAAATTCGGCAATACTGTCCTTTTCTGTTTCTAAAAAGGCTTGATAGGCTGCAAAATCAAATTCAGTTTCTTCAATTTTGATTTCCGCCACACCATTGGCAAAGTCAGCACGGAATTGATCCAGTTCAGCTTCGGTTACTTCATAATATTTAATTTGATCAAAGAAGCGTAAGAACCATTGCTGATCGCCAAACTGTTTGTTCTTTTTAAACTTATTCCAAATAGGCAGTGTACGGCCAATCAATTGATAACCGCCTGGTGAGTCCATGCCATAGATACACATGTACATACCGCCAATACCCACTGTGCCTTCTGCAGTAAAAGTACGTGCAGGGTTATATTTCGAGCTGAGCAAACGATGACGCGGATCAATTGGCACTGCACAAGGTGCAGTTAAATACACATCGCCCAAACCTAAAATTAAGTAATTTGCATCGAAAATGATGTCTTTGACTTGCTCACGGCTGTCTAAGCCATTAATACGCTGAATGAAATCGACGTTATTTGGCAACCATGGCGCTTTGGCACAAACACTTTCTTGATAACGTTCTACAGCACCTAAAGTTGCCGAATCCTCAAATGCCATCGGCAAGTGAATAATACGGGATGGAATTTTAATTTGGCTCAAATCGCCCATCTCATTTTCGAGACCCAATAAGAACTGAATCAAATTCGCTTGGCTGAAACGCAATCCATCATATTTAATTTGCAGTGAACGTACACCTGGTGAAAGCTCTAAGATGCCATCAATATTCGCTTCACGAATCAGCTGCATCAGTCGATAAACACGTAAGCGCAATGCAAGGTCGAGAACGTTTTCGCCATATTCCAGCAAGATGTAACTGTCACCTGCCTGACGATATATAGCTTTCGGCGCATACGCATCTGCTTCACGCACTGCCAATATCCCTTCTGGCTTACATTCAAAAGTTGCCGCCTGTTTTGCTTCAGGTGCTTGAGCAAAGTTTTGGATATCGGCAATTTGTTGAACTTCCAAGGCATTGGCTTGTTCAACACTCATCGGATAGAAACTGATGCTGTCATCTGCTTTAAGCTGACCAATCTTCCAAAGTTCTGCTTTGGCAATGGTTACTGGGCAAACAAAGCCACCGAGGCTTGGGCCATCTTTAGCCAAAATCACAGGGAAATCACCGGTGAAGTTAATCGCCCCAATGGCATATTCACAATCATGCACATTGGATGGATGTAAACCTGCTTCACCGCCATTTTCACGTGCCCAGCTTGGTGTCGGACCTGTTAGGCGAATACCTAAACGGTTTGAATTAAAGTGCACATTCCATGTTGAAGCAAAGAATTCTTCAATATATTCAGGTTTAAAGAAATCGGGTGCACCATGCGGACCATACAGCACGCCAATTTTCCATTCTTTGCCATAGCTTGGAATACGCTCTGCTGCCAAAGCTTGTGGTGCTGCTGTAGCAATTTCCAATCCATCCAAAGGCAGGCTAGGGTTGACCATTTTAATCATGTCGCCTGCGCGCAGCACTCGCCCTGCATGACCGCCAAAATTACCCAATGCAAAGGTTGAACGACTGCCTAGATATTTAGGTACATTTAACCCATTGCGGATTGCAAGATATGTACGGCAACCCGATTCAACTTGTCCTAGTACCAAAGTTTGCCCAGCTTTGATGTTGATCGGCTGCCAAAAATCGACATTTACTCCATCTAGAGCCGCGCTGCATGGCGCACCTGCTAAGGCTACGATGCTGTTGGCATGAAATTTAAGACTTGGTCCTTGTAAGGTAAATTCAAAGCCTGCTGCCGATTTTGGATTACCCACAACTTGATTGGCCAACTGAAATGCATAATCATCCATTGGGCCTGATGGCGGTACACCAATATCCCAATAGCCCACACGCCCCGGATAATCCTGAATCGTACTTTGTGTACCTGGTTGCAGCACCTCAATCACATTTGGCACATATTTAAAATCATCCAGCAGGCGTGTCCAAATTTGCATATTTTCAAAGCGTGCATCAGACACTACGGTATGCGCATAGTCTAAGTTGGTGCTGATGCCATTCAAGCGGGTTTCAGCCAAGGCTGTTTTTAACTTGGCAATCGCACTGTCTCGGTCTGCAGCATGCACAATAATTTTGGCAATCATCGGGTCAAAATATTGTGAAATTTCAGTACCTGTAGACACCCAAGTATCCACACGAATATCTTCAGGGAAATACACATCCGTCAACACACCCGGACTTGGCTGGAAGTTTTTCACTGGATCTTCCGCATAAATTCGCACTTCAATGGCAGCACCATTGGGTTGAATATTGCTGAGTTTTTCCCAATCTAAAGCATCACCTGCCGCCACTTTCAGCATGCATTCAATCAGGTCTAAGCCCGTCACCATTTCAGTGACTGGGTGTTCAACCTGCAAACGGGTATTCACTTCAAGGAAATACACTTCATCACGGGCAGCATCATAGATAAACTCAACCGTACCTGCGCTGCGGTATTTCACCAATTGACCAAGCTCTACAGCAGCACGGTGCAATTTTTGACGGGTTGCTTCTGGTAAGTGCGGTGCAGGTGTTTCCTCAACGACTTTTTGGTTACGGCGCTGCAATGAACAATCGCGCTCCCCAAAGGCAACGACTTGACCTAAACCATCACCAAAAATTTGTACTTCTACGTGACGGGCTTTATCGACAAAACGTTCGAGGAAAACACCTGCATCCTTAAAGAATTGCTCGCCTAGACGCTTTACACTTTCATACGCATCTTTTAATGATTGTTCATCATCACAGCGGGTTAAACCAATTCCGCCACCACCTGCGGTGCTTTTCAGCATGATTGGATAGCCAATCTCTGCAGCAGATGCGAGTGCTTCATCCAAACTTGCCAATAAACCTGTGCCTGGTGTCATGGGTACATTGGCGGCCGCAGCCAATTCACGTGCACGATGCTTCAAACCAAACTCTAAAATTTGTTCAGCCGTTGGCCCCATAAAAGCAATGTTATTTTCCTCACATGCACGGGCAAAGTCGGCACTTTCAGATAAAAAACCATAACCGGGAAATATTGCTTCAGCGCCAGTTTGTTTGGCTGCTTGAATCAATTTTTCAATACTTAAATAAGTTTCTGCAGGTTTAACACCTTCAAGTGAAACCGCTACATCTGCATCTAACACATGCTGTGCATAACGGTCGGTCTCTGAATACACGGCAACAGATTTCACACCTAATTTTTTTAGAGTACGAATCGCACGAACAGCAATTTCACCACGGTTTGCAATTAAAACTGTTTTAAACATGATTATTTCCCCGATTTTTTTAATTTGATTTTGCTGTTGTTGCTTGCAGTGATTGGATATAAGCGCGCCAGCCGCCAAATTCACTGATATTTTTTGCACCGTTTAGGCCATAAGGTTCACAAATAAAGCCTTTCACCCAACGTCCATCGGCAAGCTCGACATTGCCCATACCTAGTGGTGTTGGAATTTCGGCGACAAATTCACCAAAGCGTGCTTTTGGAATATCCCAAAGCTCGACAATAATTTTTTGACCCGCTTCCTGACGCGCTAAACCTGGTTTCGGCGGTACTGTGCCCGGCAGTGCATAGAGGGCGTAATCGGCAGAAGTCGTTGTGGTTTCAACATGCACGGCTTGGCGTGTTGTCAGTTGGAAATTGAGTGGCATACCTGTGAGATGTGCGCCTACAACAGCAACACGAAAATGCTGTGCTGATGGTGCAGAAATGACTGAAGCTGCGTCAGGCAATGTTTTAGCTACTGCACCCAGCGGTAATTGCAGGTGGTTTTGCCATTTTTCTGCAAAGTCTGCTAGAGCCGTATCGTGCCAAGCCGGCGCAATGAATGTGATTCCAAAAGGCAGCCCGTCGGCACGAAAGCCTGTAGGTACAGCGATGGCACTGAGGTCAGCTAAATTAGTAAAGTTGGTATAGGTGCCAAAGTGGCTATTATTTTCAATTGGCGCTTCTGCCATTTCAGCCAGTGTGTGAATGGTTGGCGAACTTGGCACCACTAAAGCATCAAATTGCGCTAAGGTTTGCTGAATTTGGCGTGCCAAATCTTGCTTTAAATATTCGGCGTTATAAGCATCCACCGCAGTGTACTGCTGCCCTTTTTGAATAATTTCTAAAACTGTTGGATCAAAGTCATCTGCATGGCTGTCTAAAATTTCAGCTACGGCTGCCGTACGCTCTGCTACCCATGACCCTTGATACAGTTGTGCAGCCAATTTTGCAAAAGGACTGAAATCAATTTCAGTTAGTACTGCACCTAAGTTTTTTAATTCAGTTAGTGCTTGCTGAAATGCATCAGCAGATTGAGCATCGCCAAAAAATTCTAACTGTTTTGGAATGGCTAACTTTAATTGTGCGCTGAACTTTGCAGGCGCTGTTGCTGGGTTCACACGTGAATAGCTGTCGGTTACATCAAAACCTTCCATAACTTCTGCCACTGCAGTTGCATCAGCGACGGTTAAGGCAAAAATTGAAATACAATCTAAGCTCTTACAGGCAGGCAATAAGCCTGTATTTGAAAAGCGACCTTTGGTCGGCTTTAAACCGACAATATTATTGAAAGCTGCAGGGATTCGTCCTGAACCTGCAGTATCTGTACCGAGTGCAATCGGGACTAAACCACGTGCTACTACACTGCCTGAACCAGAGCTTGAACCACCGCTTACATAGTCAGGATTAACAGTATTCGGCACGGCACCAAATGGCGAACGCGTACCGACTAAACCAGTAGCGAATTGATCTAAATTGGTTTTACCTACAATGATGGCACCTGCTTGTTTTAAGCGCTGCACCACAGAGGCATCTTCAGTTTTAATGTCCGTAAATAATTTAAACGCAGCCGTCGATGCAAAGCCCACCACATCAATATTATCTTTCACTGCAATAGGCACACCAAATAAAGGTAAGGCCGTAGCATTTTCAATTTGTTTTAAAGCTTTAATCTGAGAAGTTAATTGCTCTATAGATGCAATGGAAATCCATGCTGGGTCTACGCGATCAAATTGCTCGACCAAGGCATATAAGTCTTCAAGTTGAATTGTGTTATTCGTGTAGGCCGCTTTCCATTCCGCTAAGGTCCAGCCTAAAGTTTTTATTGAGTTCATTGATGTGCTCATTCTTGTATCCAAGTTTGAATACTGTGTTGCACACATCATGCCAACTCTAATTATTATTTATTTTTCAATATCTTAATATATTTTATCAATCATTTGCCTATTTTATTTAGCCAGTACAAAAGGATAAATGTTCTATTAAGTTTCCAAGCTCCACTATTTTGGTGCATGACTTTTATAATCGTGTTTTCAATAGATTCTTTTCATTTAGATGCAGATATAAATACAGTGAACTTTCTATTTTCACTCTTTATAAGCTTTCAATTTAGATGTTTTGTATGACTTTGAACTTAGAATAAAAAGAACTGAGAAATATTTTGAATTTTATATATAGAAAAAGATACATCAATGATGGCTAAAGCAATATTGGGCTTTGAGATTGATCGGGTTGAATAGAAAAGTAGTAATAATAAAAGCTATTGATTCGCAAAATTTAGTTCAACAATCAAAACTAAAAAATGGTGCGCTCAGCGGGACTCGAACCCACGCCACAGGCTTCGGAGACCTGTACTCTATCCAGTTGAGCTATGAGCGCTTATTTTGGATTGCGCACATCATAACAAAAAAAACTGTAAGGTAAAGCAACTATATAGATGTTAGGTATTTTTCTGCTTAAGCTTTATACAACGTTCTATTTTTAAAATGCAGAATTCCATACGATTTACTTGGTTTATTTGCCCCGATATCGCACAATACTCATACTATTTATAGAGTGAATTATTTATGACTGATGCACTAACGTTAAAGCAGCTGTCAAAAACCTATAAAAATGGGTTTCAGGCGCTTAAAGGTATTGATTTAACAGTACCCGAAGGTGAATTTTATGCACTTTTAGGTCCCAATGGTGCAGGAAAATCTACCACGATTAGTATTATCAGTTCACTAACCCGTAAAACTTCAGGTACTGTCGAAATTTTTGGGCACAATTTAGATACCCATCCCTCGCATGCAAAGCAGTGTTTGGGCGTTGTACCTCAAGAATTTAACTTTGGTCAATTTGAAAAAACATTTGATATTTTGGTGACTCAAGCTGGTTATTACGGTATTTCTAAAAAGATAGCAGAGAAACGTGCAGAGGAATATTTAGAAAAGCTTGGCCTTTGGGAAAAACGTAGCACCCAAGCACGCATGCTATCGGGCGGTATGAAACGCCGTTTAATGATCGCTCGTGCCATGATGCATGAACCTAAACTGCTGATTTTAGATGAGCCGACTGCTGGTGTTGATATTGAACTACGCCGTTCGATGTGGGATTTCCTCACTGAAATGAACGAAAAAGGCACGTCCATTATTTTAACGACACACTATTTAGAAGAAGCTGAAATGTTGTGCCGTCGAATCGCAATTATTGATCGTGGTGTGATTAAAGAAGACACCAGCATGAAAGGTTTCCTCAGCCAGTTGAATGAAGAAACCTTTATTTTCGATCTAGCCGAACCCATTGAACCGATCCATATAGAAATTATTGGTGTCCGTTTCAACTTAGTAGATCCTGTCACCTTAGAAGTCACTATGGATAAAGGCCATACCTTGAATGATTTATTCCAACTCATGGAATCTCAAGGTATTCAGGTTCGAAGTATGCGTAATAAATCTAACCGACTAGAAGAACTGTTTGTCCGTATGGTCGAAAAAAATCTTGAAGGTGCAGCACAATGAATTTTAACCAACTGTGTATTGCCCTCTACACCTTAGTGTATAAAGAAATTCGCCGTTTCATGCGTATTTGGCCGCAAACCCTTCTCCCACCGGCAATCACCATGAGTTTGTACTTTGTGATTTTCGGTAATTTAGTCGGTTCACGCATTGGGCAAATGGGTGGTTTTAGCTATATGCAGTTCATCGTGCCCGGCTTAATTATGATGGCGGTCATTACCAACAGCTATGCCAATGTGTCATCCAGTTTCTTTAGTGCAAAATTTCAAAAAAGCATCGAAGAATTAATCATGAGTCCAGTGCCGTTACACATGGTGCTTTGGGGTTATGTGATCGGTGGTGTTTGCCGTGGTGTTTTAGTCGGCTTTATTGTCACTGCGATGAGCCTATTTTTTACTGAATTACACCTGACCAATATCTTCGTAACTATATATACAGTTCTCATTACTTCGCTGCTGTTTTCTCTTGGCGGATTTATTAATGCTGTTTATGCAAAGTCTTTTGACGACATTTCGATTATCCCGACTTTCGTCCTGACTCCGCTGACTTATTTAGGCGGTGTTTTCTATGCCATCTCATCACTGAGTCCTTTTTGGCAAAATCTCTCTTTAATCAACCCTGTCGTGTATATGGTCAATGCATTCCGCTACGGTATTTTAGGTCATAGCGATGTGAATGTCGGCATTTCATTGACAGTTATTACTGCATGTTGCGTTGTACTTTATGGCGTGGCGTATCATTTACTTTCTCGTGGTTCAGGAATGCGTGAATAATGAGTGTAGAACAATCCCTTTTAGGCAAAGACACCAATTACCCAACAGAATATCAACCTGCTATTCTGTTTCCGATTGCACGTGCCACTGCACGTGAACAATATGCCCATGTGGAAGGCATCCGCCAAGGTACAGACTGGTGGCATGTTTTTGAAATTTCTTGGTTAAATGCTTCTGGTGTGCCTCAAGTCGCTATTGGCCGTTTAACTTTGCCTGCAAGTTCAGACAACCTCATCGAATCGAAATCTTTAAAGCTCTACTTTAATAGTATGAACTTTACCAAATTTGATTCTCAGGCAGCGTTTAAAGCAACCGTTGAAAAAGACTTATCTGCTGCAGCCAATGCCGCTGTGACTATTGATCTATTTCATGTTGATGAAGTTGAAATTTCAAAACCGCAAGGCATCTGTATTGATGACTTAGAACCCACCCAGTTAGAAAATCATCCAAATGCAGCTTTACTCTCTTTAGATGAAGATGCAGCGCAAGAAGAAGTTGAAATTCAACTTTATTCACATTTATTAAGAAGTAACTGTCCAGTCACGGGTCAACCTGATTGGGGAACGGTATTTATACGGTATAAAGGTACTAAGCCTTGTTATCGTAGTATTCTGGCTTATATTATTTCTTACCGTCAGCATAATGGTTTCCACGAACAATGTGTGGAGCAAATGTTTGCCGATATTTGGCAACATTTAAAACCAAGTCAGCTGATGGTATATGCTGCCTATACACGCCGTGGTGGATTGGATATCAACCCTTGTCGTGTATCGGATTTAACATGGATGCCTCGCCCCATTCGATTGGCGCGACAATAAAAAAATTGAGGTTAGTGATGCCATTTTTTGGTTTTATTCCTTCTGAGGAACTTCTAAGCAGTATCCAAAATGGTCACGCGAAAAAAAATTCGAGTGAACCCCTTTATCCTTTACGTGATAAAACAGCTTTGCTGATTAATGAAGAAATCATTGGTGCAACTATATTAGCTCCTGTTCATCTGTTTCCTGCAAGCGATAAGCGCGACACAGCAGAAAAACTGGCTGGCTATGTCAAATCAACAGTCGCTGTATTGTTAAAGCAGCTATTGGGTAAATCTCCGAATGATGTGGTGAAACAATCCATTGAATTTTCAGAACGAAGTTTATTTCAAGACGCGACTGGCACTTATCGTGTAGGTCTGAGCTTAGATGCAGGATTGGTCACTAACCTTAAGAACAGTTATGCCGAAATTAAATCGGGTGTAGATATCAATAAAGCTGCTTTTGGTGAACTGTATAAACAGTTTGCTGAAGCTGCAGTGCGTCATTTTATGAATGACTTTAATAAAACACTCGATTTAGGCATGATTAAGCGTAAAGCAGCCGATATCGGTTCTTCTGCTGTGATTAAAGCTATTCATATTGCAATTGATAAGATTTTCCCAAATCTGACCAAAGAAGAGCTAGGTGCCCTTGCAGAAGCACATGATTCGATGTTTAACAAATAAATCGCACTACTCGTCAAAACCTAGCTTCAGCTAGGTTTTTTTATGGCTAAACGCATAAAATCGAATCCCGATACAATGACTATATAGTCATGCAAACACAGTTCTAGAATTGAACAGATTTTTATTAAAAGAAAGACAGTACATTGATATCCACAATTTTTAAAAATCTACAAAGAACAGGAAGAACCTGAATATAGATCATATTTTAATGTGAGCCGTCATTTTGGCTTAAATTTCAATGCGTCCATTTTAATATTCAATCTCTTTCTTTTTTATCATTCAGTCTATATTTCTACTATATAGCGACGTTTTCAACAGCATTGAAGCGCTGGCGAACAAAAACTATGTAATGAATAAAACACTGCTTGCATATGGGTGTTTTAGACCGATACCTTTTTAATCCTATCCCTTTATTTTTAGATATAACATTGCAACTTTTGTAGCTTCTAAACAGTATTTCGCAACGCGATAAAGTTTACTCGTTCTGCGTTTTTATGACGCATGAGTTTTAGAGTCATCTTTATTTCAAATGATTTGTGAATATTTGAAAGTTATGTAAATGAATATGTCACTTTTCAATATGTTAACTGCGAAAAAACCCTTTGCTTTGTCTTTTTTTGTATATCTATTTATGAAAGCATGCGCTGTCAGTGGTATCTTAGTTGCTATTGGTAACGTTTACCTTTAATGAGCTATGAAACCAGAAGGTCATCACAATTTTCAGGATCTTTTCCCCTCGAAATTTTGTTCATACTCATCGCTAAAGCAACTGGAAATTTTTTATTTATGCTAAATCGAAATTTTTATAAAAAACTATCACATATTGCCATTATGGCCGGTTCAATTTCACTGACTAGTTTCTGTCAAGCCAACGACTTTCAGTCTCATCCAGCCTATGCAGCTTTTAAACAAAATACCATGCAAACCTATGGTTTAAGTGAGAGTCAAATTGATTGGGCAATGCAAGGTAGTAAAAACCTACCCAATATTATTAGCATTATGAATCGACCCGGCGAATCAAAGCCTTGGTATCAATATAAAACCAATTTTTTAGCTGAAAGTACAATTCAACGCGGTGTTCGCTTCAAAAATCAATATGCCGACACTTTAAATCGTGCAGAACAACAATTTGGTGTGCCTCAATCCGTGATTTTAGGCATTTTGGGTGTTGAAACAGGCTATGGCAGCAATAAAGGTAATTTTATTACCCGTGATGCTTTGGCGACCCTTGGTTTTGGCTATGAACGCCGTGCGCAATATTTCCAAGATGAACTTGCTGCACTGATTGCTTGGTCATATAAAGATGGTGTTCCAACCAACTCTGTCGTCGGTTCATATGCAGGTGCTGTGGGTTATCCTCAATTTATGCCAAGTAACATTCCAAAATTTGGTGTGGACTACGATGGCAATGGTCATGTTGACCTGCGTAATTCAGCTGTCGATGCCATTGGTTCAATTGCAAATTATTTAGCAAATTATGGTTGGCAGCGTAATCAACCAATTGCTTTTGCTGCTCGGTACAGTGGAAACAACCCAGATGCTATTATTGCAAAGGATTTAAACCAGCCAACACCATATGGTGTACTCAAGGCTCAAGGTGTAACCCCTATGAATCCATTAGTAAAAATCGATGATCTCGATTTGGTCAATGTCATCCAATTGCAAGATAGTTATGGACCAATTTATTACATCACTTATCCAAATTTTCAGGTCATTACAACCTATAACAAAAGCCGTATGTATGCGACTGCGCTATGGCTTTTAGGCACTGAAGTTACCAGTCGATAAGACTGGTTATTTCCTATATAGCAAAAAAGTCAACAAATATTTTCATTAAAATGAGCATTTAATCGTCATTTTACACACCTTGTTACATTATTGATTATTTTTTAACCAACTATTGTTAATTTTTTAGACATTTTCAAAGTATTTTAATTAAACACTAGACAGCCTATTGATGGCATGAATATTATCCATCTCGTTAAATGTAGTTGCAAAAGTGAAATATCAGACGTGTTTACATGGATATCAGCGACTTAGTTGAACCAGTAAATATGCCATTGGGAGATAAACAATGCAGTCATCAATTATTAAATATGCCTTAGCGCTTGCCACGGCAGTTGCGCTAAGTCAGTCACAAGCTGAGATGGTTCAGTCATCATCATTCAATCATGATAATGACAACTCGCGTCTTGCAGCTCGTGTATTGAATAAAGAAGCTCAAAGCTTCAATTCAAACTTTACGAATTTAAGTAGCCTTTCAATCACTGAGCGTTCTGGCGATAAAATTCGTCGTCAAACAATCGCTGCTAAAATCGAAATTCCTGAAGATGAGCCTTCAGTGATTGAAAAGTTAAATACTGTTGCATCGAATACTGTTCGTAAGTTCACTCAAACAGGTACTGCTTCTTGGTACGGTCGTCAATTCCACGGTCGTAAAACAGCAAGCGGTGAAACGTTTGACATGAACGCACTTACAGCAGCACATCGTAGCCTGCCACTTAATTGCTTTATTCGTGTTACGAATCGCAATAATGGTAAAAGCGTCGTGGTGAAAGTAAATGACCGTGGTCCATTCCATGGTAACCGTGTTCTTGATTTATCTTATGGTGCTGCTAAGCAATTGGGTATTACCAGTGCGGGTACTGCAAATGTGAGCATTGAACGCGTAGACGGTCCAAATTCTTAATTCTCCAATGAAGTGACTGCATTTAACAGACCACGCCTAGCGTGGTTTTTTATTTGTAGCCTCTTAGCCTTTCAAATCATCAGTAATCCTGATTTTGACCCTTCCCGCATTCTTGTTTATATTGAAGTCCTTCCCCATGATTAAGGACTATCATGAAAACAATCAACGAATGGTTTGATGAATACAGCGAAAGTCATCAAAATAAAACCAATAAAATGGATTCACTGGATTTGCGTACCCACGATTTATTTTTCAATCGTTGGCATATTGGCGCATTTTAGCGCGCTACTTACTGCTGTCTTACTTGCTTTAGCATTTATCTTTTACGCACGTTTAGACATTGTCCTTGCTGTTGCAATGGCCGCGTTAACATTAATCATGGCATGGCTAATTTGGGTGTTACCAGTTGGATATGGCTTTTATATCGCGCTCTTTATATTCGCATGGATTGGTCAATTTTATGGCCATAAAATTGAAGGTAAAAAGCCCTCTTTTTTCAAAGATCTCCAATTCCTCCTCATTGGCCCTATTTGGTGTTTAGATACATTTGCAGGAAAAGTACTTGGTAATTGGAAAACACGCTATAAATCGCAAATAAAGAGCATTTAGAGCACGATTAATTTCATAGATCTCTTTTTCACTTTTTCCACATCGGTTTTCTTCATATTCGATGCTTAAAACCCTATTGTTTATAGGTGTATTTATCTCTGGTATTTCCAATCATTTTTTCTATTTATACGACCAAAAAGCCAGTGTTTAAACACTGGCTTTTACTCAATATGGTTAATCCAATTTTATGTTGATAGCTTCATCTGAATCATGATCATTTAAATGACTAAAGTTAAAAATGACTACGTGATTTTTATTGATAGGTTTTACCTTGATGCTTTAACCAACCATCCTGATGACGTCCATTCGGATCGTGATGTGTCCAATGCATCACACCACCCTTATCTGAATATTCGTATTCACCGTAAAATTGAACTGTATCGCCTTTTTGCAAGTCGTCAATTCGTGGAGCAAGATCGATATTATGCGCGACCAAAAGCGTTTGACCATTATTTAAGGTCAAAATGAACTTTTGATGGCGACTACCTTCATTATCATCTCGTAGTACCGCTTTCACTTGACCTGCACCTTCAACCTGAACATTACTGAGTTTACTTTTAAATGCATGCGCAATGATATCTTCAGCACTCTGCCCTTTTTGTTGAGCATCTGCGGGTTGTACTGGTTCTATTTGTGGCTGTGAGTTTTGTTCAGCTGTCGTCTGAACTGGTGCAGTTTTTTGTTGTTGTAAATCGATTCCGAAATAAGCTGCTACAAGCGCAACAATAATTCCGCCGATGGTTAAGTTTGTTTTGTTTGCCATAAGATAGTTTAAATCTAAATTTTCAACTCATTATAGTCATTAAAATTGATAAAAATAGAATCTGTGAACAAGAATGCACACAATATAAAGTTTAAATAGCTTTGAAATCAGTAAAGCTACAGCCATAAAAAAAGCCCTCTAAAACGAGGGCTTTTTTCTACAAATAATCAGAGATTATTTTGCAGCAGCTTGAGCAGCAGCAACTTCTTCAGCGAAAGAAAGTTCAGCTTTTTTCTCAATACCTTCACCAACTTCGAAACGTACGAAGTTAGCAACAGTAGTACCAGTTGCTTTAAGAACTTCTGCAACTTTCTTATCGTTGTCGATAACGTACATTTGGTTCTCAAGAACAACTTCGTTCAAGTATTTCTGAACTGAACCAGTTACCATTTTTTCAACGATGTTTGCTGGTTTACCAGATTCAATTGCTTTCGCTTCAGCAATTTCTTTTTCTTTAGCGATAAGTTCAGCAGAAACGCCAGCTTCGTTTACAGCAACTGGGTTGAATGCAGCGATGTGCATAGCCAAACCTTTACCAGTTTCAGCATCACCAGCGTATGCAACTACAACACCGATTTTTAAACCGTGTTTGTAAACTGCAAGGTTGTCGCCTTCAACGATTTGAGCACGACGTACTTGGATGTTTTCACCGATTTTTTGAACAAGCGCGATACGAGCTTCTTCAACAGTAGCACCATCTTCAAGTTTCAATTCAGCAATTTGAGCAACGTCAGTTACACCAGCAGCAAGCGCAGCAGCAGCAACTTTAGCAGAGAAACCAGCAAAGTTTTCGTCTTTAGCAACGAAGTCAGTTTGACAGTTAACTTCTACAAGGATTGCTTTGTTGCCTTCTTGAGCGATAGTGATCGCGCCGTCAGCAGCAATGTTACCCGCTTTTTTAGCAGCTTTAGCTTGACCAGATTTACGAAGGTTGTCGATCGCTAATTCGATGTCACCGCCCGCTTCTGTTAATGCTTTTTTACATTCCATCATTGCAAGACCAGTACGATCGCGCAATTCTTTAACCATGCTTGCTGTAACTGCAGTCATGTTAATCTCCTAAATACGGTAGAAAATGAATTCTTTTTAGAACAGAAACGGCCCAGAGCTGTCTCTTGGGCCGTCTGCATACATGACGCTTACTTTGCCACCATCACGTGTCGCAAAAATGACAAGCTTACGTCAAACGCATTAAGCCTCAGAAGCAGGAGCTTCTTCGCCTTTAGCTTGTGCATTTGCTTGTGATTGAGCATATTCTTTACCAGCAAGAATCGCATCAGCCATAGCAGAAGCGTAAAGAGTAACTGCACGGATCGCATCGTCGTTACCAGGGATAACGTAGTCTACGTTGTCTGGGTTAGAGTTTGTATCAACGATACCGATAACAGGAATACCAAGGTTTTTAGCTTCTTTAATTGCAATTGCTTCGTGATCAACATCGATTACGAATAATGCGTCAGGTAAACCACCCATGTTTTTAACGCCGCCAAGAGCGCGTTCAAGTTTTTCCATCTCACGAGTACGTTCTAAAGCTTCACGTTTAGTAAGTTTAGCGAAAGTACCGTCAGTAGATTGAGTTTGAAGGTCTTTTAGACGGTTGATTGACTGGCGAAGAGTTTTCCAGTTAGTCAACATACCACCCAACCAGCGGTGATCAACATATGGTTGACCTGCACGTTGAGCTTGTTCACGAATGATTGCAGAAGCTGCACGTTTTGTACCAACGAACAAAACTTTGTTCTTTTTGCTAGCCAAGTTGTTAGCAAAGTTCAAAGCATCATTTAACGCAGGAACAGTGTGCTCAAGGTTGATGATGTGAATTTTGTTGCGCGCGCCGAAGATGTATTCGCGCATTTTTGGATTCCAAAAACGTGTTTGGTGACCGAAGTGTGCGCCTGCTTGAAGAAGGTCGCGCATGCTTACGTTGTAATCTGCCATTTTCTTTACCTTAAAGTTTGGGTTAGGCCTCCATATACCCGCATTCTCCACCTAAAAAGGCACCCAGAGAAATGTGTCGATATATGTGCGGATTTTATTGCCCCATCGCACAAAGCTCGTGAAAGATATTCACGAAAAAGCATTTGATAAAATGGGCGGCTATTTATACCATAGTCACATACAAATTTCCAAAAGTTTTTAGAGATCATGAACAGTACTTACGAAGCTCCACGTCGATTAATTAAAACGCCTGACGAAATTGAAAAAATGCGCGTCGCGGGTCGACTGGCGGCAGAAGTTTTGGATATGATCAAACCGCATATTGTTCCAGGTGTGACTACCCTCGAACTTGATACGATTTGTCATGACTATATTGTCAACAAACAAGAAGCTATTCCTGCATGTCTAGGTTATGGCGCTGCGCCGGGTCGTCCAGCATTTCAGCACGTGATCTGTACTTCAGTGAACCATGTGGTGTGTCACGGTATTCCATCTGAAAGCAAAAAGTTAAAAAAAGGTGACATTTTAAACATCGATGTCACTGTGATTAAAGATGGTTACCACGGTGATACCAACATGATGTACATCGTGGGTGGTGAAACCACTATTTTAGCGAACCGTTTATGTAAAGTTGCTCAAGAAGCCATGTACCGTGGTATGGCGGTAGTAAAACCGGGCGCAACCATGGGTGATATTGGTAATGCCATTCAACAATATGTTGAATCAGAACGTTTTGGCGTTGTACGTGAATATTGTGGTCATGGTATTGGTACTGTTTTCCATGACGAACCACAAGTTTTACACTACGGTCAACCCAATACAGGCATGATCTTAGAAGAAGGCATGACCTTTACCATCGAACCAATGGTGAACGGTGGCGACTGGAAAACCAAACTTCTTGGTGATAAATGGACTGTCGTTACTAAAGATCATAGCTTGTCTGCACAGTACGAACACACGCTACTTGTAACAAAAAATGGTGTAGAAGTGCTAACTGCTCGCCCCGAAGAAGATCTATCGCGTTTTGTTCAATAAGCAAAGTATTTGAAGCACAAAATTTTATTAAAAATGGTCACAGATATTGTGGCCTTTTTTATGCCTTTTTTTTATCCGTGACTTTAAGAATTTGCCATAAAATTTGATTAAAAATTTAAGTAACTCAATGTAAATTTTCTCAATTATATGGTTAGGATAGAATATCACACTTTTTTGCACATTGTTGATTTTGCCACTCCCCATTACTGTGCATTTAAGCTAAGATAGTGTGCTTTTTATTTTTTAATCCCTATAAGAAGGAATACTGCCGTGGACGTACGTCTGTCTGATCGTGTAAATAGCATCAAACCGTCCCCTACACTTGCTGTTACTAACAAAGCTGCTGAATTGAAAGCTGCTGGTAAAAACGTAATTGGTTTAGGCGCAGGTGAACCGGATTTCGATACCCCACAACACATCAAAGATGCTGCAATTGCTGCTATCAACAATGGCTTCACTAAATATACAGCTGTTGACGGTACTCCAGGTCTTAAAAAAGCAATTATTGCTAAATTAAAACGCGACAATAACCTTGATTACGCTGCAAACCAAATCTTGGTTTCTTGTGGTGGTAAACAATCTTTCTTTAACTTGGCACTTGCTTTGTTAAACAAAGGTGACGAAGTAATTATCCCTGCTCCTTACTGGGTAAGCTACCCAGACATGGTGATCATTGCTGAAGGTACTCCTGTAATCGTGAAATGTGGTGAAGACCAACGTTTCAAAATTACGCCTGCTCAATTAGAAGCTGCAATCACTGACAAAACTCGTTTAGTGGTTCTAAACAGCCCTTCTAACCCAACAGGTATGATCTACACTAAAGAAGAATTACTTGCTTTAGCTGACGTTCTACGTAAATACCCTGAAGTTTTAGTTGCTTCTGATGATATGTACGAACCAATCCGTTGGGACGACGAATTCTACAACATCGCAACAGTTGCACCAGACCTTTACGATCGCGTAATCGTTCTTAACGGTGTATCTAAAGCTTATGCAATGACTGGCTGGCGTATTGGCTACGCAGCGGGCCCTGCTAAACTTATTGGTGCGATGAAAAAAATCCAATCTCAATCAACTTCAAATCCAACTTCTATTTCACAAGTTGCTGCTGAAGCTGCATTGAATGGTCCTCAAGACGTTCTTGAGCCAATGATTGAAGCATTCAAACGCCGTCACGACCTAGTTGTGAAAGGCTTGAACGACATCAACGGTATCACTTGCCTTCCTGCTGATGGTGCATTCTATGCATACGCAAACATCCGTCCATTGATTCGTGCAAAAGGTTTAAAATCTTGCACAGAATTCTCTGCATGGTTATTGGAAGAAACTGGTGTTGCCGTAGTTCCTGGCGATGCGTTCGGTCTTGGTGGCTACATGCGTATTTCTTATGCAACTGCAGACGAAGTACTTGTAGATGCGCTTGCACGTATTAAGAAAGCTGCTGATTCAATCGAAGGCGTAGATGCTGCGATTGCTTCAATTGCTGCTGAAAAATAATTTGATCTAAAGATCGAATCAAAAAAACCCGCGATATTCGCGGGTTTTTTTATATCTGAGCCATTTTATAATATTTGCTATGTTTCCATTTAAGGATAATAAGAAGAGGTGGATCAGGAAATTTGAACAACACTTATAAGTGATATTTTGCTCCCCAAATGATGTTATAAACATCAATATATGGAGTATTTTATGGCACGTAGACCAAGAAGAAATCATTCAAACGACTTT
>NZ_VOYF01000014.1:0-109089 GCF_013420775.1 Acinetobacter sp. YH01010
AATGGGAGTGCATGAGCTGTGGTACAGCTCATGATCGAGATATAAACTCAGCTCTAAACATTCTTGCGCTTGGGCATAAGCGTCTAGCTGTAGGAATCACCCTCTTTTAAGGGGGTGAGGATGTCAAAACAATGAAAACTCAAAACATTGCCATCATCGGTGCAGGTACGGCAGGATTAGCTGCTGCTGCAATGCTTGCTGCTCAAGGCCATCAAATCTGCTTATATGAAAAAGTCTTACAACTTGAACCTGTGGGTGCAGGATTATTATTACAACCTGCCGGACTGGCAGTTTTCGAACATTTAGGCATTTTGGAACATGCCTTAAGCCTAGGTGCTGTGGTAACCGGTCTTGAAGGTCAACTGGCTGGCGGCGACTTGCTGATAAACAGTCATTATCGACAAGCCGATGAACGTTCATATGGACTCGGCATTCACCGTGCCACGCTCTGTCATGTCCTCGCATCCAAAGTCCGTGAGTATCCTCAACACGTTGAGTGGTGCATGGCGCATGAGGTACATGAACTTCAAGAATCCTGTGACGGTATCAACGTGATTGGGCAGTCCGCAGATCAATCCTTTCAACGTCAGTTTGATCTCGTGCTGATCGCCAATGGCGCACGCAGCCATTTACGCCCTAAAGCATGGGAAAAGCTCAACCAAGCCTATCCTTGGGGGGCAAAGTGGATCATCGTGCCTGAATGCGAAGTGCTGAATCCACAGATCTTGCATCAGTTCTATGACTGCTCCAACATCATGATGGGTGTAATGCCTACGGGAGCAATTCCAACGCAGCCTGAACAGCGCCTTTCGAGCATTTTCTGGAGTCTACCTACAGAAGATTTAGAAGGATTCTTAAAAACCAAAAGCGCACAGCAGCAATGGTTGCTTGAAGTTTCGAAACGCTGGCCGAGTGTTGCAGAATGGTTAGCACATGTGATTCCACATCCAGATGATCCGCAGCAATGGCTGTCTGCCAACTATCGTGATGTGGTGCTGAGCAAACTCGGTGAAGGTCGTATCGGTATCTTAGGAGATGCGGCTCATGCCATGAGTCCACAACTTGGACAAGGTGCCAATATGGCGCTGCTCGATGCATGGGCCATCAGTCATGCCCTGCTCCAATATCAACAGGATTCCTCACTGCAAAACCTCTGGCAGCAGTATCATCAACTGCGGTTGCCGTCCGTGCGGTTTTACCAATTTTTTAGCCGCCTACTGACACCGTTTTATCAATCACATCATCGCTGGACAGCACCGCTGCGTGATATTTCATTTCGTGCCATGTATCAGCTGCCGTTTTTCCGCAAAGAAATGGCCATCACGATTTCTGGCTTAAAAACAGGTGCATTTGGACAAATGAATTATGCCGACATTGCCCGAAAACCTGCAGATGATTCTGCGGCTGAACTGCGCAATTTAAAATTTGATTAAGAATTAACTCCCCATCATTCTCTTGATGGCTTACACTATAGTGCTGCTCAAATGCTGCGGCATTTATTTTTTGATTTTTGAATTGGTGAAATCCTCATGAACAACCTGCAATGGCTCGATGAAGTAAAATTTAACGAACAAGGCTTAGTGCCTGCTATTGCACAGCATCATCAAAGCGGGCGCGTATTGATGGTGGCATGGATGAACCGTGAAGCGTTGGCGCAAACTGCAGAAAAAAATCAAGCGGTGTACTTTTCACGTTCACGCAATAAGCTATGGCATAAAGGTGAAGAATCTGGCCATTTCCAAACCGTACATGAAATCCGTTTGGACTGTGATGCTGACGTGATTGTGCTACAAATTGAACAACATGGCGGCATTGCCTGCCATACCGGCCGTGAGTCATGCTTCTACCGCAAGCTTACTGCCAATGGCTGGGAAATTGTCGATGCGCAATTGAAAGATCCTGCTGCAATTTATGGTGTAAAATCAGCAAATCCGCATACCCTTGCGATGAATGCATCCAATGCGCAATCTGAGCAAGTCGAAGTACTCGACTACTTAGGTAAAATGATGGCTGAACGCAAACAAGCTGATCCTGAGTCCTCTTATGTGGCGAAGCTTTACCATAAAGGCCTGAACAAAATTTTAGAAAAAATCGGTGAAGAAAGCGTTGAAACCATCATTGCCGCTAAAGATTTTAAAATCGAAGCCAATGAAGACAACAAAAACGATTTGATTTACGAAGTGGCAGATCTTTGGTTCCATACCATTGTAATGCTAGGTTATTTCGATATTGATCCTCAATTGGTACTCAACGAACTCGCTCGTCGTCAAGGCCTTTCGGGTTTGGTTGAAAAAGCCAACCGTCAGCACTAAAAGTCTCAACCGTGCCAGATCTTAAAAAACCGACCGCGACCTATGAGCAGGCCACTGCCATAGATAACGCACGTCTTGGCAAATCATTTAAAGTGATTGCCTATGCTGGCACAGGTAAAACCACTACACTCCAAATGATCAGTGATGCCATGCCTCAGCGGCGTGGCATGTACTTGGCATTTAACAAAGCCATTGCCACCGAAGCACAGAATCGTTTTCATCAAAATGTCGACTGTCGAACCTTTCACTCATTGGCCTATCGTAGTGTTCCACGTGGAGTGACTGACAAACTGCGTCTACCACGTTTAAGTCCGAGTTTTATTGCCAAAGAATATCGACTAGAACCGATCACCCTACGCCGTATGATGGGCGGTCGTTATGAAAAATATGTACTCATGCCTTCGCGCTTGGCGAGTCTGGTAGCAAACGCTGTCAGTTATTTCTGTTCGACCAGTTCACAGTACCCTGCCCCACGACATCTACAAGCGCCGAGTTGGTTGCATCCTGACGATATCGAAAGCTTACAAAAGCATTTATATCCTGCGATTGAACGTCGTTGGTTAGAGTCGATTGATCCGAACCATGCAGCAGGGATTGGGCACGATATTTATTTAAAACTTTGGGCTTTGTCTGAACCAAATATTCCTGCGGATTATGTGCTGTTCGATGAAGCTCAAGATGCTGACCCACTAATGCTGGGGATTTTACTGAAACAGCGGAATACCCAAGTCATCTATGTTGGCGATGCGCATCAACAAATTTATGCATGGCGTGGCGCAGTCAATGCCATGCAGCAACTCCCATTACCTGAATCACGTTTAACCACGTCGTTCCGTTTTGGTGAAGAAATTGCCTTGAACGCCAATGCTCTGCTGGGCGCATTGAATGAAACCGTACCGTTATTGGGTAATCCACAACTCAACTCTAAAGTGGTTAATAAGCCTCATACCAAGATGCGGGATGCCATTTTATGTCGTACCAATGCACGCGCGATGGAACTGTTATTGGCGGGTTTGGTCAAAGGTGAAAAAGTTAGCCTGCAAGCAGATCATGCGCGACTCAATCGTTTTGTCGATGCTGCAGCCATGCTCAAACAAGGCAAACGCGTGGTCGATGTCCCAGAGCTTGCATGGTTTAACTCATGGCATGATGTACATGAATATTGTGAAACCAATGACGGCAGCGATATTAAACCGCTGGTGAAGTTGGTCGATGATCACGGCACTGACCCGCTGAAAAAGGCGCTGGCGAAAATCACCCCGATTGATCAAGCCGACTACATCATCTCGACAGCCCATAAAGCCAAAGGTTTAGAATGGGATCGGGTACATATAGAAGATGACTACCAATTTAAACTCAACGATAAAGATTATAAAATTAGTGACGAAGAGTTACGGTTACTTTACGTGGCTTGCACACGTGCTAAAGTAAGTTTAAATATCCATCATATTTATGACTTGATGCAGCATTTAAAGCGTCAAATGCCCAAATCTTTGGCACAGGCGGTCAGCTAGTATGATGACAAAGGTGAATAAACAATAAATCAGTAAAAGGTGCACCATGAAAATACAATCGATTCAACTCAAGCACACCCTTCATTTTACTGATATCACCCTCAATTTTAATTATCACGATCTACCGATTACCTTAATTTTGGGTGATCAAAGCTCCGGAAAAACCTCCCTACTGCGCTTTAGTTATCAGGCCCTCACTTGGTTTGCTGCACGCTATAAAGATTTGCGTACTGCAGGCGTGGTGATGCTCGATCAAGACATCATGTTAAATCGCTTACAGTCGAAACTTGATATTCAGGTCAGTTTTCCCGAAGACATTGGCGCATTTCAGCTCTCAAGTGATCAACAAGACCAAGACCCGCAATGTTGTTCATGGCAATTGTATAAAACTTTAAACAGTCAAGGTGTCGGCCTCAGTAAGGCCGAAACACAGCAATTAGAATCCATGGTTGCACTATATCAAAAAGCCCTCAAAGCTGATCCGTTACAAGGGTTGCCACTCATTGCCTATTACCCTGCTGAACGCTTCGTCAACGACGTAAATATTCTCAATAAAAACAATCCTGCTATTTTTCAGCCTTCACATGCCTATGAAATCTTGGCCATTCCCTTTACCACGTTTATTCGTTTTTTTGAGTGGTTTCGTGAAATATCCGACATCGAAAATGCACAAAGTGCCGAATTAATTCAAAATTTATTACATCCAAAAAACCCAACTGACGCATCCAACACATCTGACACGCCACTTTTTGGACAAAAACTGGCGCAAGCTCAGGCCGATCTACACGCGCCGTCACTCAGATCATTAAAACAAGCTTTAGAGACCGTGTTGCCCGATGTGACCAATATTTATCTGCAATATCACCCCAAATTACAGTTAATGGTCTGCTATCAAGGCAAAGACATGTTGTTTCAACAGTTGTCGAATAGTGTGCGCAACCTTGTGGCCTTAATTGGTGATATTGTGCGTCGCCTCTGCCTACTCAATCCTCATAGCTTATATCCGTGCCAAGAAGGTGACGGTATTTTATTGATCGACGCCATAGACCACCAACTCGATCAAAACATGACTCAAGTGATTTTGACCCGTTTAAATCAAGCGTTTCCACGACTCCAAATCATTGCCAGCGGCAACCGTCCTGAACTGCTGGAACAGGCTTCTCGTTTTCAGTGCTTACAACTACAGAATAAAAAGCTCAGTGAGATTCAGCCTGAAAAACTACAAGAAACTTATGATCAGATTTATCAGCAGTTGCAACTCGGATCAAAGGTATCGCTTCCAGCCAAAACTGAAGAGACTGAATTAAATGAGCCACTGAACAGCCCAGATACGATCCAGCACATGTTGCAATTAATCCAGACGCAACTGACCGAGCAACAGCAACAAGAATTGGTTAGGGCTTTATCACAGCGGGGTGATCAGGACGTTACGATCCAACCGCTAAGTTAAAAAAACTGAGGCTGATTAAGTGAGCGTAATCCATAGCCTCGATGTTTAAATATTCAGCAACAAGGCCGCAATAGATGTCTAGACAGTTTCGTCAGGCGTATAATGTGTAAGTGGTTCATAAAAAAGATTGATGTTGTTTTACGCATGTAATATGATCGGTTTTATTTGCAATTTTCATAGTAACATCGGAAATTGCTATCGCTTTACGAGTTGCGCAACACAGCTTGTTTTTAATTTTTTTGACACACATGGCTTTCAAGATTGAATTTTTGGACTGCTCTTTGCTGTCCTGTAATCCTTGAAAGATGAAATACACCTAGGTTTCACCGCCTAATCATGACAATGGATACGAGTGTGCTACCGATTATTATATTGTTACCGTTAATACTAGGCACAACACTTGTCTCGTGGTTGAAGCAATTCTCTCGCGGGGTAACAGCTTTAGGGGCGATTGGCGTCAGCCTCAGCAGTTTAGTTTTATTATTGAGTCAGGCTCAAGATGTCTTTAATGGCAAAACCATCATTCAAACTTGGCCGTGGCTCACTCAAGTTGGCATAGATTTCAGTTTCCGTCTCGATGCACTGGGCTTATTGTTTTCCCTGCTCATTACCGGGATCGGCACCTTAATTTATATCTATGCCTACTATTATTTAAGTCCAAAGAACTCGCTCAGTAAACTGTATGTTTTATTGATGCTGTTCATGGCTGCCATGCTCGGCATTTCATTGTCTAATAATTTAATTTTATTACTCATTTTCTGGGAACTCACCAGTATTTCATCATTCCTTTTGGTCGGTTATTGGAGCAATTACGACGCAGCTCAGCGTGGCTCTCGAATGGCTTTGACCATTACAGGCATGGGTGGTCTATGTATGTTGGGTGGTTTTGTTCTGTTGGCGCAAATCACGGGCACCTATCAAATTGACCAAATCTTGACGATGAGTAGCCAAATTCAGCAGCATCCGCTTTTTGTGCCCACACTGCTATTAATTTTAATGGGGGCATTTACCAAAAGTGCGCAGTTCCCTTTCCATTTTTGGTTGCCAAATGCCATGGCGGCACCGACCCCCGTCTCGGCTTATCTACACTCTGCCACGATGGTGAAAGCCGGAATTTTCCTGCTTGCGCGCTTATTGCCGATCTTTGCAGGCGCTGCGTTGTATCACAACTTGGTCACCTTTATTGGCTTATTTACCTTATGTATGGCGGCCTTCTTTGCCATTTTCAAAGAAGATTTAAAAGGACTTTTGGCCTATTCCACCATCAGCCATTTAGGTCTGATCGTTTGTTTACTTGGGATCGGCTCTCCCCTCGCAGTTGCAGCTGCCATTTTCCATATCATTAACCATGCAACCTTCAAAGCAGCCCTATTTATGATCGCGGGGATTATTGACCACGAATCAGGTACACGTGATTTACGAAAACTCTCTGGTTTATGGCAATTACTTCCGTTTACCGCAACGCTGACCATGATCACTGCAGCCTCTATGGCAGGTGTCCCATTAACCAATGGTTTCCTTTCTAAAGAGATGTTCTTTACTGAACTTTTAGCCAACCTGACTGGGCCAGTGATGATCGTGTCAGCGATCATTGCCACCTTTGCCGGTATCTTTGCTGTCGCGTATTCGGTGCGTTTGGTTCATGGGGTGTTTTTTGATGGTCCATTAGGGAAAGATGTTCCTAATAAAGAAGCACATGAACCACCGTTTGGCATGCGCGCACCGGCAACCTTACTGGCTGCTTTATGTATTTTAGTTGGACTCTTCCCTGCATTATTGGTTGAGCATATTGTCAATAGTACCGCGCGTGCGAGTATTCAAAATACTGCGTTTGAAGGTACACATTTAGCGATTTGGCATGGCTTAAATGCCCCCCTTTTGATGAGCGTGATTGCACTCTTGGGTGGTTTAGTTTTCTATTTCGCATTGGCGAAGGGCGGCAAATTACGCCGGATCGACTTAGATCCACTTTTGGGTCGATTACAAGGTAAAGTGCTGTTCGACTTATTTTTAAAGCATCTATTACTCAGCTCAAGAAAGTTCCGTCGCTTTACTGAAAATGGCAAATTACAAAGCTATTTATTATGGATTTTGATCTTTAGTGTGGCCATCGTCATCGTTCCATTTTGGCTGCAAGGTATCGGCACAGGCAGCCGTGAACTGATACATGCACCAATCATCGCAATCGTTCTGTGGCTATTATTATTCTCTGCATGTTGGATGATGCTTTGGTTCCACCATGAACGGATTAAAGCCGTCCTCATCAGTGGTGCAGTCGGTCTGGTTGTGACTATGGTGTTTATCTGTTTCTCCGCTCCAGATTTGGCGCTCACGCAGATTACTGTTGACGTGGTGACCACCGTGCTCTTACTCATGAGCTTATCATTATTACCACAGCTCACACCTTATGAGTCGAGTGTGTCTCGTCGTTGGCGAGATGCAATAATTGCGATTATTGTAGGTCTAGGGATCGCATGGATTTCATGGCTGATCATGACCCGCGATCATAATTCCATCTCATGGTTCTTTATGCAGCAATCCATCCCACTTGGTGGTGGTACCAATGTGGTCAACGTGATCTTGGTCGACTTCCGTGGCTTCGATACCTTTGGTGAAATTACCGTACTGGGAATTGCCGCAATTGGTACGCTGTGCATGATGGATGGTATGCGTGCTCATGGTACCACCATTACGCAAGGTCTGACCTATCGTTTTAATCCGTCACCACTGATGTTCCGTATTACATCATCATGGATTTTGCCTTTAGCACTCGTCATCAGCTTATATATTTTCCTACGGGGTCATAATTTACCAGGCGGTGGCTTTATTGCAGGCTTAATTACCTCTTTAGCCTTAGTGATTCAATATATCGCGCTCGGTCAAGACCGTGCCGAACAATTGATTGGTGCAAAATCAGGTCGCTTATATGAAGTTTGGATTGGTATTGGTTTAACCATTGCGGGGCTGACAGGGATCGCGGCTTGGCTATGGGGGCGTCCATTCCTGACCAGTGCTCATATCTATGTATCGCCACCCATTTTAGGTGAAATGCACCTTGCCTCCGCTGCCCTCTTCGACACAGGTGTCTACATCACCGTTGTGGGCGCGACGATGTTAATGATTTCCGTCTTAGGCGACTCGCGTCACTCGAGTATGTCTGGTCCAGTTCCAAGAGGCGAATAAGATGATTAGTTTAGAATTTTTACTCGCTTCAGCCATTGGCTTACTGACTGCAACAGGGGTCTACCTGATTTTGCGGGCACGTACCTTTCCTGTCGTACTGGGTTTAGCCATGATTGGCTATGCCGTGAACTTATTTTTATTTGTCATGGGGCGTATTCATGTCAACGCACCTGCCGTGTTAACTGAAACCACCAAAGCGACCGATCCTTTACCACAAGCCTTGGTCCTGACAGCCATTGTGATTGGCTTTGCGACCACTGCCTTTATCGTACAATTGGCTCTGCGTAGCCGCTATGAAACTGGAACAGATCATGTGGACTCCAAAGAAGAAATACCGCAAATTGACCCGCGGGAGGATGAGCCATAATGCATGACTTCATCCAATTTTGGACTACGCATAGCCCGATTTTCAGTATTTTAATTCCTGCAATTACTGCATTTATTTTAGTCCTGCTGGGCAACCCCGGTTCTGGCTCGTTGGCGCATGACTGGCGACAACCTTGGCGTCGCGGAATCAGTTATGTCTCTGGTATCCTCGGACTGATCACATCCATCAGTTATTTGATGATTGCCAGCTCTGGTCAAGTTTTGGTTTATAACTTGAGTGAATGGACCGCACCATTCGGCATCGTTTTAGTCTTAGATCGACTCTCTGCTTTCATGTTGGTGCTAACCTATGGACTTGCTGTGCCAGTGATGTGGTTTGCTAGCAAAGAATGGGACGAACGTGGTCGTTATTTCCATGCCATGTGCCATTTCTTACTGATGGGTTTGTGTGGTGCGTTCCTGACAGGCGATTTATTTAACCTGTTTGTGTTCTTTGAAATCCTGTTGATGGCATCATATGTTTTGCTCTTACATGGTCAAGGCAAAGCACGTTTTCAGCTTGGTATTCATTACGTCACCATTAACCTATTTGCCTCTGCCCTTTTCCTGATTGGACTCGGGATGATTTACGGCAGTGTAGGTAGCTTAAATATGGCTGATGTTGCACGACTTATGCCTTTGCTTGAAGCGGATCAACATCGTATCGCAGTGGCTGGTGCATTGTTACTGTTTACCGTCTTTGGCATCAAAGCTGCAATGCTGCCTGTAGGGTTCTGGTTACCAAAGACCTATGCTGTGGCAACCACGCCTGTCGCAGCCTTATTCACCATCATGACTAAGGTCGGCATCTATGCCATTCTCCGTGTCAATGGTACTGTGTTTGACGATGGGATTAGCCGTGAAATCTTACAACAGTGGCTGTTACCGATTGGCTTAGTAACCTCGCTCTATGGTGCTTATGGTGCTATCGGAACCGATCGTTTACGTCGTTTTGTCGGTTTTATGATTTTGTCTTCTATGGGGACAATATTGGTTGCGATTTCACTCTTTAATACGGATGCATGGGCTGCGGGGCTTTACTACCTGATTCACAGTACCATCATTGGTGCAGCTTTTTATATTCTCTCGGGTTGGATTACCTCACAACGTGGCGAATTTAAAGATCATTTTAAAATTGCGCCCCATATGAAACAGCATAATACCGTTGCTGTCTGCTATTTCATCATTGCGTTGATGATGGCTGGTCTACCGCCCTTTAGCGGCTTTTTAGGTAAAGTATTTCTCTTACAAGCAACGGCAAACTCACCTTACCAAATCATGATTATTTTGATCGTATTGTTGGTGAGTTTACTCAGTATTATCGCATTCACCCGAGTTGGTTTTGTGCTTTTCTGGCGTTCATCTCGCCCAGAAGATGATATTGATACTGAAGAATATCAGCGTTATCAGGCTTTGCCGAATAAGGCACCGCTTCGTAATGACAAAACCATTTATCTGCTGTTAACAGCGCTTGTGGGATATATGGTTTTTGCTGCGCCGATCTATGACTATACCTACAAAACTGCACAGCAAATTCAAGACAATCCATTATATGAATCGTTGCTACTGAAAAAGGATGAAGAAGGCCAAATCATCAGTGTTCAACCTTATGATCCTGAAAATTTACCTGAAACCAAATATGGTGGTGAATCAGCCGATCCAAATGCACACCTCATTCCTGCATTGATCGCACCTGAAACTCTACATGGCGAGCATATTTCTGAGTACAAGCAACGCCAAATTCAGGGACAGCAACAAGAAGAAAAACTACCTGAAGATACCCAACTAAAACCGATGGAGGCACCTTAACATGGCGAAAACATCTGTATTAAATCGCTGGTTTCCGCATCCATTGGTATCAGTCATGGTTGGTCTGAGCTGGGTTATGTTGGCGCACAGTCTAGATGCGGCCACACTCTGTATGGCCTTGGTTTTAGCCATTGTTATTCCGCGATTGGTTCGCCCTTTTATTGACCGAACGCCGAATATCAACTGGCTGGCGGCATGTAAATTATTCTTTGTGGTGCTGTGGGATATTATTGTCAGTAATATCCATGTTGCAAAATTAGTCCTTGGGCCAACACATAAACTTCATCCGAAATGGTTCCGTGTTCCTCTCGATACACAGCATGAGGAAGTCAATTCTTTACTTGCGATGATCATCACCACCACACCCGGTACGGTGTCTGCTGGGATTGACCAAGACCGTGGTGATATTTTGGTCCATGCACTGAGCACGGATGACCCTGAAGCGGAAATTCAAACCATTAAAGAGCGCTATGAACGCCCTCTCATCCTCATTTTTGGCGCTGATACAGGAGAATCCGCATGACAATTTTACCGTATGCGCTTGGCATCTGTTTAGTTGCTGTGACGATCTCGATGTTACTGTGTCTCATTCGCTTGGTGATGGGACCCTCAATCGTAGACCGGCTACTTGCTTTAGATACCTTATTTTTAAATGCTACCTGTTTAATTGTCATTTTAGGTATTTATTGGGCAAGTACATCGATGTTTGAAGGGGCTTTATTGGTTGCCATGCTGGGGTTTGTGTCTACAGCCGCTTTAGCACGATATTTCACCACTGGCCACGTCATCGACTAGGAGTACATTAATATGCAATTAGTCATGGAAATTTTGGTCTCGATTTTTTTGGTTATTGGCGCTTTTTTCATGTTGGTCGGCGGTATTGGCATGGTTCGCCTACCCGACTTATTTATGCGTCTGCACGCACCGACCAAATCGAGCACCTTAGGCTTAGGAAGTTTTCTAATAGCTGCAATTATTTATGCGGCATTTCAAGGCCGTTTTGGTTTTGCAGAGATCTTGATCACGCTCTTTGCCTTTATTACAGCACCGGTTTCTGCAAACCTTATGGCGCAAGCGGCATTACATTTACGACTTCGCTCGATGAGTGGTGATGCACCAGAAGCTCTCAATCGCCCTCTTCCTTGGCAACGAACTCGCCGCCGTGCCTTTCACTCTAAAGTCCATTCAAAACCGGAAGATCTGGATTAATTCCAGATCCAGTTTTGTTTATGTCTTCGAGCTAAAAAAATCTTTGATTCGCATCCACATTTTTTCAAATACGCTACTTTGAGCCATATATTGCAAACGCTTTTGATTATATGGCGTCGTTTTCAAACCATATTTTTCAGCTAAATCAATCAGCATATTTGTTTCATAACTACTTTGAAAATGATCAGACCATTTAGGCTGATATTGACTCATCTCAAGATTCGCCAATTCATAAAACAGCTGTACCATCACGGCATCCTGTCTTGAAACAAAATTTTTCTGCTCATTAATCTGTAAACTAGCCTGCTCTCGTATAGCATCATATTCTGCTGTTGTGAGTTTTCGCTGATTCTTCCAGTGTGCATCGGGTACATAACCTGTTCCATAATATACATTCAACAATAGATATTCATGAAAATATTTTGCTGTCACACTTTTTCTTTGGCTGTTAAAATATTCAGATGAATCCATTCACTGCTAAGATGTATCGATGGATCATGCTTCATACCTTCTGCAATCCAATTTTTGGCTAGTTTAATATTGCCGATCAACTCATAAGCTGTGCCTAAATTCACTGCCATCTTCGGTAAACCTGGATGCTCTTTTTCAATTTCACTTAAAACCTTAATGGCTAAATCGTGACGACCTGCGTGGATCTGATGTACGGCAAAATCAATTTCTGCTTGATAGTCTATTGGGCTAGGATGCCTTGATACAAAGTTATTCAATTTCTCATCATGATCTTCTTCAAGTTGATTTTCTTTTTATGAATCAGATGTATAAAAATCTTCTACATAGGTATTTAAACATGCCCAACTTGGCATAGTGATGAGTAATATGCTGCTCAATAGCATGATTTTTTTTCATTTCATTGTTTTTACAGATAGGCGGATTGAATATCATGTTCGACCTGTCTTTCATTAGCACATTATAATTTTAAAGTGATTGAGTTTTTAAGTTACTGCTATTCAAACATAAAAAAGCCACCCGAAGGTGGCTTTTTTCATTCAGCGAACTGAATTATTCATCATCTTTTTTTGCTTCGTCAGTAGGAGGTAAGTCCTTGACCGCTTCCGCAATTAGACCAAACATATAGTTGCCATAAGCATTTGTTTTGTCGTAATGGAAACGCAAACGTGGCGTAATACGTGTTTTGATACGACGGCTTAGTTCATGACGCAAGAAACCAGATGCTTTATTCAAGACATCTAAAGTCTCTTTATTTGCTGCTTCACTTTGCTCATCGCCTAGCTCACGCCCCATTACAGTCACATAAACTTCGGCATATCCTAAGTCTGGGCTCACCTTCACGGCAGAGATGGTCACAAGACCACCTAAGCGTGGATCTTTCAGCTCCTGACGGATCAGTTCTGACAACTCACGTTGTACTGTATCCGCCATACGCTTCAGACGTTGACTACCCGCCATTAAAGACTCCGTTTAATTAATTGAACATCGTACACTTCGATCTTATCTTGTGCTTTGATGTCTTTATAGCCTTTCACCGCAAGACCACATTCCATACCGGCACGAACTTCTTCAACCACATCTTTGTAGCGACGAAGAGATTCAAGCTCGCCTTGGAATACCACCACGTCATCACGTAATACGCGAATCGGTTTATTACGGTGTAATGTACCTTCAAGTACCATACAACCTGCAGCAGCACCGAATTTACTTGAGTGGAACACTTCACGTACTTCAGCAACACCCAGAATTGTTTCACGGTGTTCAGGCGCCAATTTACCGCTCATCGCATCTTTCACATCATCAATTAATTGATAGATGATCGAGTAGTAACGAATGTCGATACCATCAGCATCAGCTTTTTGACGTGCAGTATTATCAGCACGTACGTTAAAGCCGAGAAGAACCGCTTCTGATGATTCAGCAAGTGTTACGTCAGACTCAGTGATCGCACCAACACCTGAACCAATAATACGTACTTTCACTTCATCAGTTGCAAGTTCAGCAAGTGCAACGTGTAATGCTTCCAAAGTACCACGTACGTCTGTTTTCAATACCACGTTGACAATAGGCACATCTTTCTTGCCCATAGACGCCATGATATTTTCAAGACGCATCGCAGATTGACGCTCAAGACGTTTTTGACGTTCACGATCCATACGTGCATCAGCAACTTCACGTGCTTTCTTCTCGTCATTTACAACAAGAACTTCGTCACCCGCCATTGGCGCTTCAGGAAGACCCAAGATTTCCACAGGAATCGAAGGACCAGCAGATTTAATACGTTGACCATTTTCATCTGTCATTGCACGTACACGACCGTATGACGAACCTGCAAGAACAAGATCACCCACTTTCAATGTACCGTTTTGAACAAGAATCGATGTTACCGCACCACGCCCTTTGTCTACACGTGCTTCAATTACAACACCTTGTGCCGCACCCTCTTCAGATGCTTTAAGCTCAAGAAGTTCGGCTTGAATTGAGATCAAGTCAAGAAGTTCGTCGATACCTGCACCGCTGTGCGCAGAAACCATTGCCACTGGAACGTCACCGCCCCATTGCTCAGGTACGATTTCTTTCGTCGTCAACTCATTCAATACGCGATCTGGATCAGCAGACTCTTTATCCATTTTGTTGATAGCAACAATAATTGGCGTACCTGCTGCACGTGCATGGTCAATCGCTTCCGCAGTTTGTGGCATAACACCATCATCTGCTGCAACAACCAACACTACGATATCTGTAGATTTCGCACCACGTGAACGCATTGCAGTAAATGCTGCGTGTCCCGGTGTATCTAAGAAAGTAATAATACCTTTTTCAGTTTTCACATGGTAAGCACCAATATGCTGTGTGATACCACCTGCTTCACCTGCAGCCACTTTAGAGCGACGAATACGGTCAAGAAGTGATGTTTTACCATGGTCAACGTGACCCATAATTGTCACAACTGGCGGACGAGTGGTTTGGACACCACGCGCTTCTTCAGCTGCTTCAAGTAAGTTGTCTTCTGCTTGTGTATCCGAAACAAGTACTGGATTGTGACCCATTTCTTCAACAACAAGTGCTGCAATTTCTTGATCAATCGCTTGGTTTTGAGTAACCAATTCGCCCATTTTCATGAGTGATTTGATAACTTCGCGAACTTTAACCGCCATTTTCGCAGCCAAGTCAGCAACAACAATTGTTTCACCAATTTCAACATCATAAACTTGTTTTTTAACTGGTTTTTCAAAGCCATGCTTGTTCGCTTGACTTGTTTTTAAACCACGTTTATGTGAGTTATCACGGAAAGATTGCTCTTCGCCACGACGACCACCTTTTTTAGGTGAACGTGAATTGTTGGTATTGGTACCACGTTTAATTTCACGGTCTTCTTTCGCAAATGAATCTTCATATGCCTGACCTACAAGGCCGGCAGCAAGCGGAGAATCATCTACAACACGAATGGTCGCAGTAGTGTCTTCGTTAGAATACTTAGACGCCATTTGACGCATTTGCTCAAGCGTACGTTGTTGCGCTTCTTCAGCGGCTTTACGACGCGCCGCTTCTTCTACAGCTTTCAATTGTGCTGCTTGAGCTTCACGTGCTTTTTTCTGTTCTAGAGTTTCAACAGGTTTTGTAATTGGCTTGTTGTTTGACTTACGTTTTACAACAACCGCAGCTTTCGGTGTTTCTTGCTTCGCATGTTCTTGCTTCGCAGCAGCACGCATTGCTTCTAAAGCTTGTTTCGCTTTAGATACTGGTTGTTGCTTCGGTTCTTCAGCTTTCGCTTCAACCTTAGGTTCCTGTTTACGTGCTTGTTGGTCAGCTTGTGCTTTCGCTAATGCTTCAGCTTTAATTTGCTCAGGATCCGGTTTAACAAATGTATGTTTCTTACGAACTTCTACATTAATCGTTTTTGCCTTGCCCGATGTACTCGCCACTTTAGCAGTACTGGTAGTTTTACGTTTCAACGTGATTTGTCCTGCATTGCCCGCATCCTGACCATGAACTTTTTTCAAATGGTTAACGAGGGCATTTTGTTGTTCAGTGGAGATAATATCGTCAGGTTTAGTTTGTGGTAAACCCGCATCACGAACCTGTTCCAGCAGCTTCTCAACTGGACGACCCACGCTGAGAGCTAACTCCTTAATCGACTTGTCCGTCATATATTACCTCCTAGTTAAACCATGATTCGCGCGCTTTCATAATAAGTTGACCTGCTTTTTCAGCACCTAAACCTTCGATATCAGAGATATCGTCAGTGGCTTGATCTGCAAGATCATCTACAGTTACCACACCGCGAGCGGCAAGCGCATATGCGATTTCTTTAGTCACGCCTTCCATTGCAGCAAGCTCTTCGCTTGGCTCTTGGATGTTTTCTTGTTGCTTCAATGCATCAGCCAATGCAATTTCTTTTGCACGACCTTGTAGCATTTCAACAGTTTCAGCATCAAGTTCGATCTCATCGAATGTTTCCGCAGGAACATACGCGATTTCTTCTAATGATGTGAAACCCATTTCAACTAACGCCATCGCTAAGTCTTCATCAATATCTAGACGTGTAACAAACATATCTAAATATTGTTGCGCTTCGTTTTGTTGGCGTGCGTGATATTCTTCTTCAAGCATCATATTGAGCTTGTAACCAGTCAATTCAGATGCTAAGCGTACGTTTTGACCTTGAGAGCCAATTGCACGTGCTAACTGATCACTCGTTGCAAAAATAATATCTGCAGTACGTTCTTCTTCATCAATCACGATACCTGATACATCAGCAGGCTCTAGAGCACTTGCAATGTATTGTGCAGCGTCATCAGACCAAACGACTACATCAATACGCTCACCATTTAACTCTGATTGAACTGCTTGGATACGTGTACCACGCATACCAATACATGCACCTACAGGATCAATACGGTGATCGTTTGTTTTCACAGCGATTTTAGCACGAACGCCAGGTTGGCGTGCAGCAGCCTTAATCTCAATGATTTCTTCAGCAATTTCAGGAATTTCTTTCTTCATCAATGCAATAAGCATTTCTGGTTTAGAACGAGAAAGTAATAACTGAGCACCACGGCCTTCACGGTTTACGTTAAACAAAATCGCGTTTACACGTTGTTTAGGACGTAGAATTTCTTTAGCGATCATTTCTTCACGCGCAAGATATGCTTCTGCATTGTCACCTAAATCAATGATAAAGCCATCTTTGGTTTGTTTTTTCACTTCACCGTAGATGAGTTCACCAACTTTAGATTCGTAAGCATCTGCAATTAGCGCTCGCTCTGCTTCACGAATTTTTTGAACAATCACTTGTTTCGCAATTTGTGCCGCAATACGACCGAAATCAATCGATTCAACTTCAAGTTCACGGATATCCCCAATTGCCCATTTTGCAGGATCTACATCAGAGATCGCATCTTGGCATGCTGGCATTTCGTGATCTTCGTCGGCAACCACTTCCCATTGACGGAAAGTACGGTAATCACCAGTACGACGGTCGATTTCTACACGTAGACGAGCTTCTTCCGAGTGAGTTCCCTCGTAGAATTTCTTCTTAGTCGCTGCAACTAAAGCTTGTTCAAGCGCTTCAAAAATTGCATCACGACTTACACCTTTTTCGTTACTAACCGTTTCTACTACGGTAAGAATTTCACGAGCCATAAGTCACCTATTCGTTCAGATTCTTATTTATTAAATTAATCTTGGAAAACCAGATTTGCTTTATCAATATTGTGGCTGTCAATATCCAATACTTGTTGCTTTTCAACTTCAACCTGAATCATTTCACTTTCAAGGTCTACGCTTACAAGTTTGGCTTGGAATTTACGACGATTATCCACAGCACTGATCAAACGCAAAGCGACTTGCTGACCAATGTATGCCGTCATTTGTTCCAATTTAAAGAACTGACGATCCCAACCTGGAGATGACACTTCCAATGCATATTCGCCTGAAATTGGATCATGTACATCCAACATCGCACCCACTTGCTGAGTGACACGAACACAGTCCTGCACGCCGATACCACGGCCTTGCTCAACTTCGCCATCTTCATTGATGACAGGTTCTGCATTTTCATCAACTTCACGGTCGATATAAATACGTAACAGTGAACGCTTACCTTGAGGTTGGAAATCAATCCCCCAAAGTTCTACATCACATGCTTGCACCGCTGGGGCAATTAAGTCCTGAAGTGCTTGAGTTTTATTTGATAGCTTCATTTACTCTCGTCAAATTTGTGCGATTCGATGGTCGAAATGACCACTACAGACCAATGCAAAACTATAGTAGTAGTGAAACATGACGGTTTGACCAAAATACTGTCGACACTACACGATAGCCAATAAAAAAGGGCGTAAATCGCCCCATTATTACACAGAAAACCATAGTCCACTGTGCAAAAAGGCCCACCTAGTTGTGAGCCTCTTTTAGAAACTTGGTAGCGGGAGCTGGATTTGAACCAACGACCTTCGGGTTATGAGCCCGACGAGCTACCAGACTGCTCCATCCCGCATCAACATGCAAAAATTATATACAATTTCTTGGCCATTTTCAATCTAAAACAACCTGAAGAATTGCCCTACTGAGTTGCATCTCAGAGGATTGGTAGCGGGAGCTGGATTTGAACCAACGACCTTCGGGTTATGAGCCCGACGAGCTACCAGACTGCTCCATCCCGCATCAACATCACAATGACTTTCAGACAAACTGCTTATATAGATTGTGCGCTATATAAGATTGGTAGCGGGGGCTGGATTTGAACCAACGACCTTCGGGTTATGAGCCCGACGAGCTACCAGACTGCTCCACCCCGCATCAATATGCAAATAGTTCTCTCAGCTTTAAAAGCTGTCCATTTAAAAGTTTGCATCTTAAAAATAGAATTGATTGGTAGCGGGAGCTGGATTTGAACCAACGACCTTCGGGTTATGAGCCCGACGAGCTACCAGACTGCTCCATCCCGCATCAACAGAGTTTTGCTGCATACACCAACTTATGTTCTGGATTATAAGTTGGTGCGGAAGGGGGGACTTGAACCCCCACGCCCGAAAGCACTACCACCTCAAGGTAGCGTGTCTACCAATTCCACCACCACCGCAGCTGTGACGCATTCTAGTCGCAACACGTCAAAAAAGAAAGCGCTAAATAAATTATTCAGCGCTTTTTGGTGCAGTTGGCGAAGTTTCAGCCGATTTTGCTGGCGCAGTCGGTACTGAAGAAATCGCATTCAGACTATAAGCATCTGTCGTTTGTTTCTTTGCAAACACAGCAAGTGTCAAGCTCGTAACAAAGAACAAAGCCGTTAAAATTGCAGTCAAACGGGTCATAAAGTTACCCGAACCAGATGCACCAAATACAGTTGCAGCACCGCCGCCACCAAAAGATGCACCCGCATCTGCGCCTTTACCATGCTGAACTAAAATCAGCACGATCATTAAAATCGCTAAGATAATATGTACCACCAGCACAAACGTATGCATGCTGAACTCCTAATTATTTTGTATTTGCAAATGCTTGAGCAATTTTATAAAACGACTCTGCATTTAATGATGCACCACCGACGAGCGCACCATTGATATCTGGACAGGCTGCCAACTCTACTGCATTTTCAGGTTTTACACTACCACCATAAAGAATTGCAGTATGAAGTCCCATTGGGGTGATTTGGCTTAAACCTTCACGAATTTTAGCATGCATCGCTTGTGCATCTTCAGGTGACGCTGTTTTCCCTGTGCCAATGGCCCAAATTGGCTCATAAGCCACCACAATTTGTTTCCACTGCTCTGCTTGTACGACAGCAGCAATATCACATATTTGTTGTAACACAACTTGTTCTGCTTGGCCGCTTTCACGTTGTTCTAAGCTTTCACCCACGCAATAAATCACAGTTAAACCCGCGTTTAATGCATTTTTTACTTTTTCATTAATGATATGCGGTTGATCAGCAAAAATTTCACGGCGTTCTGAATGACCAATCAGTACAAATTCAACACCATAATCTTTTAATAGCTCAGCACTGAGCTCACCCGTATATGCACCTGTACCTGCGACGCGAGAAACATCTTGTGCAACAGTCATAATATGACGGCTAGCCTGTGCTAATTCATTTTGCACCGTGGTCAGAGCAATAGCTGTTGGTGCAACCCCAATATGGCATGCCGCTTCAGCAATATTTTGTTCATCTAATAATTGCTTAAAATTCTTAAGAAGTGCGCCAGCATCGGCTTGCAATGGGTTCATTTTCCAGTTACCCACTACCCAAGGCGTAATCGTCGAACCCGACATATTTATCCCACATGACAAAGATGAAATCGGGCACATTCTACACGTAATTCATAATTTTGAAGATAAATTTCAACACATTTGCGTGTTCGAATGACTCTAGTCATTCCAAGATCTTCACTTTTCTGTAAAAAAATTAAGCAGATTTAAGGACTGGTTCATGCTTTTTACCAATTCTTAGCTAGTGACAACACTTTAAGATATGGTATTTTTGTGCAACAAAAGTATAATTTTGCTATACCAATTATAAACAGACTGAAGCATAGGCAAGTAAAAGCATGACAGCAGTTCAAGGTTCTTCAAGATTTACGGGGTTTATTCGTCGCTTAGTTGACGAAGGGCATCTGTCTGCCGAAAAAATGCAAACAGCGCTGCAAAATTCAAAAAAGGCTCATCAAGATATCGTGCCGCATTTGATTCAGGAATATCAACTTTCAGCACGCCTGATTGCAGAAACCATCTCGATAGAGTTCGGTGAACCGGTTTTTGATATTTCAACTTATGACACGTCTTTAATCATTCGTGATGAGTTTGAAGATAAGTTAATTACCAAGCATCGTATTTTGCCCATTTTTAAACATGGCAATTTGTTATTCGTTGCGATCAGTAATCCCACCAATATTGAAGCTGTAGATGCTATCCGATTTGGTAGTAAGCTGAATACCGAAACCATTATTGTTGAACATGACAAACTTGAAAAGTTAATTGAACAGAACTTCGCTGAAGAAAGTACTTTTGACTTTGATGATGACTTTGATCTTGATTTAGATAGTGAAACACCCGATCCATCTCAAGAAGATGAAGATGAAGCAACGGGTGATGAAGCACCGATTGTTAAGTACATCAATAAACTACTAGTCGACGCCATTCGCATGGGTGCATCCGACTTACATTTCGAACCCTATGAAAAGTCTTACCGCGTCCGCTACCGTGTCGATGGCGTATTAAGAACAATTACCAATCCGCCCTTGCAGCTCGCTACTCGACTTGCTTCGCGTTTAAAAGTCATGTCACAAATGGACATCTCTGAAAAACGTATACCTCAAGACGGTCGTATTAAGTTAAAGCTGTCAAAGAACAAAGCCATCGACTTCCGTGTGAACTCCTTACCGACCTTGTTTGGTGAAAAACTTGTTCTACGTATCCTTGACCCTTCTAGTGCGATGTTAGGGATTGATGCGTTGGGTTATGAACCGGATCAAAAAGAACTGTTCATGCAGGCTTTAGAAAAACCGCAAGGCATGTTGCTCATTACCGGTCCAACGGGTTCCGGTAAAACCGTATCTTTATATACAGGTCTAAACATTCTCAACCGTGAAGATACCAACATTTCAACGGCCGAAGATCCTGTGGAAATTAACTTAGAAGGGATCAATCAGGTCAACGTAAATAATAAAGTCGGCCTCACCTTCTCTGCAGCATTGAAGTCATTCTTACGTCAAGACCCTGATATTGTGATGGTCGGTGAGATTCGAGATTTAGAAACGGCTGAAATTGCCATTAAAGCAGCTCAAACGGGTCATATGGTGATGTCTACACTACATACCAATAGTGCACCTGAAACATTGACACGCTTACGCAATATGGGCGTGCCCTCATTTAACATTGCGACATCCGTGAACCTTGTCATTGCGCAGCGACTTGCGCGTCGCCTATGTTCACAATGTAAAGAAACAGTAGAGGTACCAAAACAAAGTCTACTGGAACTTGGTTTTACTGAAGACGATTTAAATACACCAGAATTTCAAATATACCAACCTGTCGGTTGTTCCGAATGCCGCGAAGGCTATAAAGGTCGTGTCGGTATATATGAAGTCATGAAAGTGACACCTGAAATTTCAAGAATTATTATGGAAGATGGCAATGCCTTACAAATTGCCGAAGCTTCAAATCAAGCAGGTTTTAACAATTTACGCCGTTCAGGCTTAATTAAGGTCATGCAGGGGGTGACTTCACTTCAAGAAGTCAATCGTGTGACCAGTGAGTAAGTGAATTAGTATTTAAAAATAAGGATAAATTCATGGCTGTAAAAAAAGCGCAGATGATGCCAACCTTCAGTTATGAAGGCGTGGATCGCAAAGGGGCGAAAATCAAAGGGGAAATGCCTTCGCGTAATATGGCTTTAGCCAAAGTCACTTTACGTAAGCAAGGCATCACCATTAAAACCATTCGAGAAAAACGCAAAAATATTCTCGAAGGCTTGATGAAAAAGAAAGTATCCACTTTGGATATCACGGTATTCACGCGCCAACTTGCAACCATGATGAAAGCCGGTGTACCGCTCGTTCAGGGTTTTGAAATCGTGGCGGAAGGCCTAGAAAACCCAGCCATGCGTGAAGTGGTCTTGGGGATCAAAGGTGAAGTTGAAGGCGGTAATACCTTTGCTGGTGCGCTGCGCAAATATCCGCAGTATTTCGATAACCTATTTTGCTCCTTGGTTGAATCAGGTGAACAGTCGGGTGCATTGGAAACCATGCTAGACCGTGTTGCCATTTACAAAGAAAAAAGTGAATTGCTTAAGCAAAAAATCAAAAAAGCCATGAAATACCCAGCAGCGGTCATCGTTGTCGCTGTTATTGTGACGATTATTTTGATGGTAAAAGTGGTTCCCGTATTCCAAGACTTGTTTTCATCATTTGGTGCAGACTTACCTGCCTTTACCAAAATGGTGGTCAACATGTCGGAATGGATGCAAAAATATTGGTTCTTCCTCATCATTGGAATTGGAGCTGTGATTGCTGGTTTCATGGAAGCGAAAAAACGTAGCAAGGCTTTCCGTGACTTCTTGGACAAAGCTGCACTGAAAGCACCGATTTTTGGTGATTTGGTTTATAAAGCAATTATTGCCCGCTACAGCCGTACCTTGGCAACCACATTTGCAGCCGGTGTACCCTTAATTGATGCGCTTGAATCAACTGCAGGTGCAACCAACAACGTGGTATATGAAACAGCTGTGTTAAAAATTCGTGAAGATGTGGCGACCGGCCAGCAATTGCAATTCGCCATGCGTGTCACCGATAAATTTCCACCTATGGCAGTCCAAATGGTCGCTATTGGTGAAGAGTCTGGTGCTTTAGATGCCATGCTAGATAAAGTGGCGACACATTATGAGAATGAAGTAGATAATGCCGTAGATGGCTTAACCTCGATGATGGAACCCTTAATTATGGCGGTACTGGGTGTCCTCGTTGGTGGTCTTGTGATTGCAATGTACCTTCCAATCTTCCAAATGGGTTCAGTGGTTGGTTAAAACCAAGAAAAGGAAATATTTTGTTTACTGATTATTTTAGCTACTTAATCAACAACCCAACTGCGATGTATATCGCAGTTGGGATTTTTAGTCTTTGCATCGGTAGTTTTTTGAATGTGGTGATTTACCGCACGCCGAAGATGATGGAACAAGAATGGCGCACAGATTGCCAACTATTTTTGCATCCAGACCAACCGATTATTGATGAAACCAAGATTACCCTGAGTACCCCTGCTTCAACCTGTCCAAAATGTAAAACGCCCATTCGTTGGTATCAAAACATTCCTGTCATCAGTTGGATTGTGTTACGTGGAAAATGTGGAAGTTGCCAAAACCCGATCAGTAGCCGTTATCCACTGATCGAGCTACTCACCATGGTCTGTGCGCTGATTGTTGTTGCAGTTTTTGGTCCAACCATCCAGATGCTGTTTGGTTTGGTGCTGACTTATGTCTTGATTGCCTTAACATTTATTGACTTTGACACCCAACTTTTACCTGACCGTTATACCCTTCCTTTGGCTGCACTCGGACTTGGCGTGAATAGCACTGCCATTTATACCTCTGCAACCTCAGCCATTTGGGGATATATCATCGGCTTCTTATGCCTATGGATCGTTTACTATTTATTTAAAATTATCACTGGCAAAGAAGGCATGGGCTATGGTGACTTTAAGCTTTTAGCTGCCTTGGGTGCATGGATGGGCCCTTTCCTGCTTCCACTGATTGTATTACTCTCTTCACTAGTGGGTGCAATCATTGGCATTATTTTGCTCAAAGTTCGTAAAGATAACCAACCTTTTGCATTTGGTCCCTATATTGCCATCGCCGGATGGATCGCCTTTTTATGGGGTGATCAAATTATGAAAATTTATTTGGGTCAATAAGGTCGTTGTATGACATTTGTCTTGGGTTTAACAGGTGGTATTGGTAGCGGTAAATCAGCTGCAAGCAATTGGTTTGAACTCCAAGGCATTCAAGTCGTCGATGCTGATATCGTTGCACGGGAAGTTGTCGAACCGGGGCAACCCGCACTGAATCAAATTCAGCAACAATTTGGTGATTGGGTTTTACTTGCAAATGGTGAGTTAAATCGGCGTGCATTACGCAAGCATATCTTTAAAGATCCTACAGCACGTCAAGCACTTGAAGCCATTACCCATCCTGCAATACGCCAGTCCATTATCCAACAATTAAACGAAGTCACTAGCCCCTATGTCATCTTGGTTTCACCACTATTATTTGAAACCAATCAACATGAATTGACCAATCACACCTTGCTGATTGATGCCACAGAACAATTGCAAATTCAGCGTGCATCACAGCGCGATGGTCAAAATATCGAGCAAATCCAAAAAATTATTCAAGTTCAAATGTCACGTCAGGAAAAGCAAAAAATCGCCGATGATATCGTGCTGAATGATGGTCATTTAGATCATCTATATGCGCAGCTTCGACCCTTGCATCTCAAGTACTTAGCGCACGCTGAAAAAAGCTAAATAAAAAAGCAGTCTTACTCAGACTGCTTTTTTTGTTGTTCGAGTTGCTGCTCTAGACTGTCCTTTCGCCCCAACCATTTCCACGGTTGAATCGCTCCAATCCCCATCCCGACTAATCCGCACACGATTGCAAAACTTAAAGGTTCATTTAGCAACGGCACCGCTAAAATCGCAGCAATAAAAGGTGCCAAAGTTACGATGCTTCCGGCTTTAAATGCACCTAAGCGCTTGATCGCCTCTACATACGTTAAAGTCGCAATAATCACCACAAAAACACCGTGAAAGAAGACTTGCCCAACGAGCTGCAGCGGCTCAGGATCGGACCAATGCTTTGGGAAAAATAGTAAGTAAATTGGCACAAATATCACAGCAGACCAAATCGCAACCCCCGCCATGGCATGCCAAGCAGAGAGCTTCCATTGCTTAAGCAATACCGTAAATATCCCCCACCAAATGGCACTGATAAAAAATAGCAAATCACCGAGACCAAATGCTACACCGGTTTCCACATACATCAAATAGCTCATTAAGCTAATGGCCGAAACCATAATGACCACACTGATCCAGGTATGCTTATCGAGCGGCTGCTTGAAGATCAAAAACGCGGCTATGGCTGTACATAAAGGAATACAACCATTGAGGAAAATTGCAGCATGGGCCGCAGGAGCATAATGAAATGCGCTATAGGCCGTTAAACAATAGGTCACCCCACCGAGCATAGCAAGGATAAAAGGCTCTTTTTTCCATAAAAAAGCCGTATCTTTTTTATAAATCAAAATTGGCATTAAGATGCAAAATGCCAAAGCAAACCTGAGCGCCGTGATATCCCAAGCACTGATTCCCCAATTGGCGCTTAAACGCGCCGTTAAGGTAAATCCACCCCAAATACACATGGTAATGAACACATATAAATAACCTTGCTTTTGAGGAGACATCATCACTGCTATTTCAATTTATTATTACGTTGACGACATGCTTCATACAATGCCATACCTGTCGCGACACTGACATTTAAGCTTTGCAAATTACCAGCCATTGGAATGTAAACAGTTTGATCACATTGCGCCTGCGTAATAGGACGTAAACCTGTATCTTCAGCGCCCATCACCACACATACACCCGTACCTGTGAAGTCAAAATTTTGAATCGGCAATGCTTTTTCATCTAGCATAGTGCCGACCACACGTACATTAAAGTCTTCTTTGATTTGAGCCAAGGTACGTGCCAAGTTCGTCACCTGAATAAACTTCACTTTTTCAGCACCACCTGCAGCAACTTTACGGGCTGTTGGGGTAAGCGTCGCTGAACGATCACGCGGTGCAATCACAGCTTCAACACCCATGGCTGCCGCTGTACGAATGCATGCACCAAGGTTATGTGGATCTGTAATATGATCTAATGCCAATAGCAACGCATTTGGATTGGCTTGTAATAAAGCCTCTAAATCTTTTTCGTTCAAAACTGGATGTGGACGTACAGCAGCAACCACACCTTGATGAAACGGTTGTCCCGCAAGTTTTTCCAAACTATCACGGCTAGCTTTTTGAATGCTGACACCAAACGGTTCTGCAAGCTCAAAAATACGTTTTAAACGCTGATCATCACGTCCTTTTAACGCAAATAAAGTTAAAACGCGTTCTGGCTCAAGTTCCAGTAATGACTCCACTGAATGAACGCCATAATAATATTCCGGTTTCGCCATGAACGACCTCTAAATTGCAAACTTCGATAAACTTTTGAACAGGGTATGACACCCCTAGAGCACAGCATAGGCTGCCAAAAAGAAAAATCCTGCAAAGCAAGCTTTACAGGATTTATGCTATGACACATAGTTTAACCGATTTGAGGTTAAAAAACTGTGCCTAAATTGATTGAATCGTTAGCCTTCTAAGTGGCACACATAATCCAACACTTCGTCTGTTTCAATTTTAAATCGGCTATTACCTGGCACGTAGAATGATTGACCCGCACGGAATAATTCGCTTTCTTCGCTATCTGCAATTTGAACACGACATTCACCTGAAATAATTTCCATACGTTCAGGTACATGGGTTTCAAAAGTCAGCGCTTGTTCAGTTGGAAGCAACACACCCAGTGTTTTCTTTGTTCCATCTTCAAATTGCACAGTATGGCTGATGCATAGACCGCCAAAATAAACATTTGATTTTTTGATTACCGATACATGATCAAACTGTGCTGACATGCGTTTTCTCCAGATAAAGCATATTTATAATATTTTGATCGATGTAGTTTAATTGTGCTGCAAAAACTAATCAATCTGTGTTGAAAACTGTGCGATAGATAATTACAAAAATCTGAGTACCGGATGTGCCCCAATTTCATCCCACCACCTCAACATTTAGAGTCTAAAACAAGCTGTGCTGTTGTACAAAATACTTTTTTGTTTCATCCACTAAAGTCCTAGTTAGGGTTGATCGAAACGCTGCAAACTCATTTCAAAAAAATAGCAGCGTGATGAATCATATTGGTGGATTTGAATGACCAAATCATGACGTTTTATGGCAATAACACGCTAGATTAAATACAAGAATACATACACAAACGTGTTTTGTGAGGACTTGGCAGGATGTTGGATGGTTTCAGCTCACGTTATGCAAGATCATCTACTCTTTGCATCACAACACTGCATGGATACAGCGGATAAGAAACTAATTTCTTGTTAAACTGAATTTAAGATAGAATTATGAGGTTTTTCGTCATCTTAAAATAAAACTTGTCTTGTGACTAAAACAAAACTTAATTATCTTTAACTAGAACTTTTCGCAGCTCGGATGCGTTTATGCTGACACATTTAACTCTGATCAATTTTGCATTAGCCGACCATTTAGCCATCGACATTGAACAAGGCTTTAATGTCCTGACGGGTGAAACGGGTGCAGGTAAATCTTTACTTCTAGACGCATTATCAGCTTGCTTAGGTGAACGTACAGACACCAACTATGTGCGCTATGGATCAGACAAAGCCGATGTGACAGCGACCTTTAGCTATCAAGAGCACAGCCCTGAAGCGCTTTGGCTCAAAGAACACGAACTAGATGATGAGTCAGGCGAAATCCATTTACGTCGCGTGATTTTTGCAACAGGTCGCAGCAAAGCATGGATTAATGGACGTCCGAGCAGCTTATCCGAATTAAAAGAAATTGGCCGCTTATTGGTACAACTCTATAGTCAACACAGCCAACAACAGCTCTTAGAACCGCCCTACCCAAAACATTGGCTAGATCGATATTACAATTTTTATCAGCCTGCTCAAGCCGTGCGTGATGCCTATAGCAAATGGCAAAAGGACATTCGTCAGCACCAAGCGGCACTTGATGCGCAAGCCACACGTAAGCAACGGATAGAAACGCTTGAACTTCAACTAGAAGAACTTGAAGACGTTGTGCAAACGGACTACAAGGAAATTGAGCAAGAATTTGACCGTCTCAGTCATCATGAACATATCATGCAGGATTGTAGCTATGGTCTAAATGCCCTCGATGACGCCGAGCAAAATATCAATCAAGAAATGGGCGCGATCATTCGTCGGATTGAATCGCATGCAGGACGTAGTGAACAACTTTCTGAAATTTATACATCGCTGCTGAACGCTCAAAGTGAAATTGAAGATGCGACAGCAAATTTACGTCAGTTTATTGATCGTCAAAGTTTCGATCCTGAACGTATGGACGAATTAAACACTAAACTCGAAGTTTTTCATCGCTTAGCGCGTAAATATCGTACTCAGCCTGAAGACTTAAAAAATGATTATGATGCGTGGCAACTTGAGCTAGAACAATTACATCAACTTGAAGATCCTGAAACCTTAGCTGAACAAGTAGAAGTGTCTCATCAAGACTTTTTAGTCAAAGCACAGCATTTGGATGATATTCGTCGTGAAGCGTCTACCCCATTGGCGAAGCAGTTGACTGAACAAGTGAAGCAGCTCGCGCTCCCAGAGGCTCATTTTGAATTTAAATTTGAGCCTCTAGAACAAGCTTCAAGTGAAGGTTTAAGCTTTATTCAACTTCTGTTCACCGCAAACAAAGGGATTCCTGCTCAGCCTTTAGCACGCGTGGCATCGGGGGGTGAATTGTCACGTATTGCATTAGTCATGCAAGTGATGAATGCTGAAAAAACCGAATCCGAAGTGTTAGTCTTTGATGAAATTGATGTCGGGATCAGTGGCGGAACAGCAGAAATTGTCGGACGTTTGTTGGCTGATTTGGCACAGCATGTTCAAATTTTATGTATTACTCACCAAGCCCAAGTCGCTGCTCAATCTGACCAACATCTCCTGGTGAAAAAACGTCAAACGGATCCTGCAAGCAGTACCATTATCGAATTAGAAGAAGATGATCGGATCCAAGAGCTGGCTCGAATGACTGGTGGTGTGGAGATTAGTCAAACGACCTTACAACACGCAAAACAGTTGCGACAATTAAAATTTCAACATAGTTAATTTTTGATGCTTTCAAAAAAGCCTGTGTATTCAAAGTACACAGGCTTTTTTCTTAAATACACTATTTGACAATCCCCTGATACACAAAGGCTTTCGAGCCTAAGCTATAGCGTAAATATTTATACTGCGGCTGATGTTGTTGATTGAGTAACATAACATCCACGTGTTTCGGACTGATTTTGAGATATTCATTACCGCTACGACGATCGGTTTCATAATGGCAGTCATAATCTACCGAGATTTGATCTAGTTTCTTTTGCTTAGTTTGAAATACATAAGATTTAAGTAACTGTTTTGGTCCAACTTCAACAGCTCTTAGATGATGTAGTCCACTGCAATTATCACCTTTATAATAACTCTTCACCAAATATACGGTTTTATTTTGGATGTTGACCGGCAAAATTTGATTGATATAGCCTGAGTCAAATTGATCTAAATGTTGCGTTTTTCCCGTTGCATATTGCACATAGCTGCTCCACTCCCCCATGGTGCCTCCACCAGACACATCAAAACTATAAAATTTAAGTTTTTTATCTGGTGAATATTGCACATGAACAAAACCTTGCTTTTCGAGTTGCGTAAATCCGTAGTGAAAACCGCTCGGATCTGCCGCAATGACATCCACAATTTCACGTTCTATCGCTTCATTGACCTCATAAAAATTTAAGTTTTTATATTTTTTAATCACCTGAGATTCATGTTTTTGTAAGTCAGCGCTTCCTGCAAAGCCTGAAATAGGTAGGCTTGCACAGAGTGCCATCCCTATTATTTTTGAATAATGTGTCATTGTTTTACCCTCAGTTTATCCTGCTATTTTAAGCAATCTCAGTCATCCATCACGTATATCTTCTCCTCACTTTTGTACTGCTGTTGTTCAAATCACCAATCATCGCTTCACAATTCACCACATTGCAGACCCGCCTGCACGATGAAGATTTTTAGCATGTCCCTCACTGGTCGAGCATGACAAATATTAAATTTGCAGAAAAACTCATTGTTGAAAACTTATGAGTCTAGTATGTTGATAAATACAACGTTATTCGAATGCAATTCCCCCCAAGAATGAAACTTACCCCAATAAGGAGAAGCCATTAGGTGACTAAACAATACCTCACACACCGCTGCCTGATTGCTCCACCCGAAATGAACGATGAATTCTTTGCCAATACGGTGATTTATTTAGCGCGACATGATGAAGATGGCGCTCAAGGCATCATTATTAATCGTCCATCAGGTTTACAGATCAAAGAACTCTTGAATGATTTGGAAATTGAGGCAGATAATGTGCATCCTCATGAAGTGTTGCAAGGTGGACCTTTGCGCCCAGAGGCAGGTTTTGTTCTTCATACCGGTCAACCAACATGGCATTCGTCTATTGCTGTAGGTGAAAATGTCTGTATTACCACGTCTAAAGATATTTTAGATGCGATTGCACACAATGAAGGTGTGGGTCGTTATCAGGTGGCTCTAGGCTATGCCAGTTGGGGTAAAAGCCAATTAGAAGAAGAAATTGCTCGGGGTGATTGGCTCATTTGTGACTCAGACATGGATTTAATATTTAACTTACCTTATGACGACCGCTGGGACGCTGCCTATAAAAAAATGGGCGTAGACCGCGCGTGGTTATCATCTGAGATTGGACATGCCTGATTTACCACAATATCAAATGATTATGGCCTTTGACTTTGGCACACAAAAAACAGGAATAGCTGTGGGACAAGCCTTGATTGAAAGTGCAAATCCCCTGCCACTCTTTCCCATGAAAGATGGCATTCCCAATTGGGATAATCTACTCAAGATTGTGAAACAGTATCAGCCGGATTTGTTCATCGTGGGTCTACCGCTCAATATGGATGATAGCGAGTCTGAACTCTCCACACGTGCGCGTAAATTTGCACGACGCCTTCGCCACCAAACCAATATTGAAACCTTGATGGTCGATGAACGCTTAACGACACGTGAAGCGCGTGATGAATTAGATCATTATCAAGCCCAAGGCCGTGCGAAGAATCTTTCTGCCGACAGCCTTGCTGCAGCATTGTTTATTGAAAGTTGGTATCGAAATCCAGTCGGGCTAAAACCTTAAGCGCTTTCAACAAACAGGCAAATAAAAAAGCATCCAAAAGAGGATGCTTTTTTATGCGCAAGATTGATCACTCAATGCTGCGCAAATGAAATGATTGGGGATAACTTAGTTTTTATCCACAATATGAATCGTGGTGGTTCGACCCGCGACAAAAGCCAACTGATCATGCGGCACTTCATCCAGTACAATTTTCACTGGTACACGCTGTGCCAAACGAACCCAACTAAACGTTGGATTGACATTGGCCAGTAAACTATCAGTCGATGTACGTTCACGGTCTTCAATCCCTGTTGCAACGCCTTGTACATGGCCTTTATAAACTTCAGAACTTCCCATCAGTTGGACTGTTGCAGGTGCGCCAACATAGATTTTATCCAGTTTGGTTTCTTCAAAATATCCCACAACATACAATTGTTGACGGTCAATTAAGGCCGCTACGGCTTGTCCTACTTTGACGTAATTCCCTGCTTTGAGTTCAAAGTTAGACAATGTTCCATCAGTCGGTGCAACCACTTCCGAACGTTTTAAATTCAACTCAGCCAAATGCAAACTGCTATTCGCTGCTTCAATTAGGGCTTTTTGCTGCACCACACTGGCTTTGGCTTGTTCAATCGCTGCCTGAGTTTGCTCATGCTCTGCATGTGATTGATCACGCACTGCAAACATTTGATCTTGTTCTTGTTTTGAAATCGCACCGTCCATCAAACTTGCATAACGATTTGCATTTTTATCTGCAAGATTGATATTGGCTTGTGACTTCACTAGATTGGCTTTGGCTTCAGCAAGCTGTGCTTCAGCCCCTGCCAGTCCTGCTTTGGCTTTCGCCAAGTCAGATTTGGCTTGCTCAACATCCAAGGCTTGACGTGCCACATCTATACGAAATAACACTTGGCCTTTTTTCACTTGTTGGTTGTCTTGAACCAAAACGTCTGTGACCAAACCTGAAACATCCGATGACACTTGAATCACGTCACCACGTACCCGTCCATCACGCGTCCAAGGTTCCGAATTGTAATATTCCCAAATATGTTTCAGCGCAAGTAATGCGCCACATAGCACAATTATTAGCAATACAGGCCGAATATATTTTCGGACATTCAAATTGGTCATACGATTACCTCAATCATTTCATTTTTTTAGGGGCTTAGAACTGGCAGAAAATAAAGATTTCATGCACCAGCCAAAGCAACATCACAAATACACCCAAATAAAAAATATTGGGCATCGGCACCCAATCTTGCGCCATCCATCGGTCAAGCAAACGCATGATGATCCGCAATAACAGATAGGCCAATACCGCTTGAATCAATAGAATGGGCACATAGACGCCATATACATTTAGCTCACCCATGTTGTGCCTCGACCTGTAAATGATTTGGAGTCTGCTGTGTTAGAACATGACACAAACTGCTTTGAATATTGTTCAGTGAATACTGAATTCGATGCATAACATCGTCGTTTTCAATACCCTGAACGGCCTGATTCAATCGTTGAATTCGCTCTACAATTTGCTGTTTCAACCTCATATACACATTCTTTTGCCCTTGTTCCATGGCCCGAAAATAGTCATCTAAATCTTGTTGTAACTCTTCGAGTTCACCGACCAGTGCATCATTCGGATCGAGTTTATTCATCAGTTCTTGTAAGCGGGTCAAATCAATCACCGCACTGGCTTCCACCAAAGCCCACTCGATCTGTTGTTTCAAATTTCCTGATTGCACCATTTTGCTGTTTAAGATGCCGATTCGGTCCAACATACTGCGTAAATGCACCCGAAACGGTAAGCCGTACGGCAGATATAAAGCCTGACGCAATGCCTTGTAATGCTGTGAAAGTATGCGTTGGGCCGTCATATCTGGTGACATTGCACGTACTAAATGAATAATAAATACCGAGATAATGGGTCCCAAAACCGTCCCAATCGATGCATCGAAGAAAAACACCTGATCGAGGCTAAAGCGGTTTTGAAAATTCAGCCCCATGATGGTGCCCATCAAAAGCGGCAAGCTGATCCCAATCAAAGGCGGATGTAAAAATAGCATCAGACAGAACATCACAAACGGTGCTAACACCACGATCAACTGCCAAAAGGCGGTCACATGCGGGAAAATGCCATAGGCGTAGATGAACACCATGAACGCCGCATACATATTGGCGCGAATAAACCTTTTCAATGCAGGAACAGGGTTATCCATTGCAGTTAAAATACAAGCACTGATCGCAGCCATTTCGGCCATCATATATCCAGCTTTCCAACCACTAACGATCCAAAAACCCGTAGAAATTAAAATAATCAAACATGCAGACACCCCGCCACGAATGGCAACCCCCGCATCTCGGTGCAAAGTCGGATAATGACTATTGCCCAAGGCGGTCAGTGTAGCTGGTAAAGTGGAGTCGCCTTGCTGTACCCGCTGCCAAAGCAAGCGAATCGCACGAATATTCTGAATAAAATGGCGAATATCCATTTTTAGACTGCCCAAAATCACCTGTTGTGATGGCAATGCCTGTGCATGAATGTGTTGAAAATCTTGCTCAAACTGTTCAGGCAATTGATTAAGTTCACTTTCCTCAATCTGATGTTGATCTAATAAAAACGCGGCAATATGTTCATGGGCTTGCTTGAGTGCCGTCCGATAATGTGTGTCCAGACCATCTAATTGTTTCATCCGTTCAGACATGGCCACCAAGTTACTGACCAACAAACTCAACTGATGCAAGATTTCCTGCAATGGACGTGTCATGCCTTTTAAGGTAGATTTTTCATAAGACAAATGCACCGCCATGACATGTATATCCGCGATATCTCGTGCAATATTGCCGAGGTTTTTTGAATAATTTTCTAGTTCGGCGGGCTCTAATAAAATCTGATCAAAAATTTCTTTGGTATCGGCAAAGGTTTTACTCACCCGTGTTTCGACGGCAGGGCCAATATGCATTGGAAATAATGTCGTGGTCACGATGGCACTACATACCACACCCACCGTAATTTCGAGAAAACGCCCCAAGGCCATATCGAAGATCGAAGCGGTATCAATAAAATACACCACGTTAAAACAGATAATGACCGTGGTATAACCCGCCAACATGGAAACATAACTACGAGGCGTACGGTCTAGCAGTGACAAATACAAGCAAAACCCAACCCAAACCGCTAAAAACACCGTAAACAGTACAGGCATGTGGATGAGATGTGGCAGTGCCACCAGTGACACAGCCGCCCCTAAGAACGTCCCTAATACACGATACAAACTTTTTGAAGACGTCATGCCTGAATATGGATTCGCGATCACGAAAACGGTGCCAATTGCCCAAATCGGATAAGCCAAATTCAGTACAAAGGCTACATACAATGCCAACATGCCCGCGATGAACGTTTTGGTCGCAAAAATCCAGTCCATTTTATTGGGCCGAAAAGCGAGTATTTGTTTCGTCAGCAGCATGATTGATCTCGTCAGTTTGCTTCTTTTTAGTGAAAACGGCCTCGTATCGAATGCTTAAACATTCGACAGCACAACCTGTATCACGGCACAGGAATGACTAGAAATTTCAATAAGTAAAGAAGCGATTCAAATCGTGTTTCAAACCATTTGAATACAAAAAGTAATGTGCAACATTGCCTGCGCATCGAAAGAATGAGCGATATTTATTCAATATAGGATATTTTCACAACAATTTTGCTTAAAAAACAAATTAAAGTCAATATTAATATCTTATTTTGATAATTAATCTATATTTTAAATGCATATTTCAATTTTTTATTATGCTTTTATCAGAATAACCCAAGAAACCCTGTGATATTTCAGATTTGTTTCATTTCCAATGTAGAAAAGCGCAACATCAGGCCGAGCAATTTGTTATAAAGTAACTTAACGATTCATTTTTATTGTGACCAAGCAGGTTCTTATGGCGCTTTCCAGTTTTGGTAAAATTCTCACCGTACTCGACTTATTTTCAGTTGCTCGTCCCATCATCAATGTCGACATTATTAGTGAAGAATTAGGCTTATCTAAACCAACGAGCTATCGCTATTTAAAAGAACTGGTTTCTGCTGAATTATTGCAGCGCCTCAGTGGGACTTCTGGCGATTACACACTGGGTTCAAAAATTGCTGTGCTTGATTTTATTTCTCGCACCACTGATCCATTGGTGCAAATTAGCATTCCCTTCATGAAAGAAATTGTGGAACGCACAGAGTCTTGTTGCTTATTGACGCATCTGAATATCGACTCATGTATTGATGTACATCATGAACTTTATAAAGACTATGCCGCTTTGGCTTATGGTCGAGGTAGCCCGCGTCCGATGTACAAAGGCTCATCGTCTAAAGTGATTTTGTCGCAGTTACCTAAGCAACGGATTTTAGATTATTACCACCGTTTTGCGGACGAGTTATCACAAGTTGGTTTTGCGCATAATGAAGAAGAATTTATGCTGCAAATGAAAAAGATTAAAAAGCAGGGTTATTATTTTTCCAATGGTGAAGTTGACCCGAATATGTCGAGCCTATCGATTCCGATTAAATTTTCCAGTAAAGAACCCCCACTTGCTTTGACCCTATTGGCGTCTAAAAATCGTTTTGAATTTATGAATTTTCAAAAAGTCGTAGAAATGATGCAAGACTGTACAGCGCGTATTGAGAAAAAATACAGCAGTATGATGGAAGAATCGGACGCCATTTAAATCTGATCAGTTTGCGCACAACTGATGCGATGTTGTAAAGATGATATTTAATTAATCTGATAAATTTATATTATTAATTGAATTTATTAATTATAAATTCCAGATAGATTATCATAATATGATTATTGTTCTTTAGCAGTCATCTCAACCATGTGTTCCATGATTTCAGTTGATTGTCACTATACTCTTCCTCAGAGAAAGAAAAAAGCTCATCTAGATATGGGCTTTTTTTACGGCTGTTGATCATAGAAATAACGAAAGGTTAAATTCACCCTCGGCTCGGTCACTTTCATCGACTTCATTAGGGCATGTTTCCAATACCGTTGGGTTTGCCCACGCATCACAATCAACTGTCCACTTTGCAGTAAAAGCTGTACTTTCTCTTGAGTGCTTTTATGTTTAAAGCAAAACTTTCGGCTTGCGCCAAAACTCAAAGATGCGATCACCACCTGCTGTGTGGGTGAAAGCAAAGATGGCTCATCATCACTATGCCACCCCACCGCTTGCGTACCATTTTCGTATAAATTGGCCAAACAGGAATTAAACGTCTGACCCACCCGTTGCTCAATATGTTGCTTTAAGCGCAGTAAAGCTGGATTCCAGATCAATGCCTGCTTTTGCATGCCTGAATAGTGATACTCATAATGAGCATCTCCATACCAAACCACTTTTCGTTCCGTTTGAAAATACTGTCCATGCAAAATGACTTCATCATGCTGCCAAGCCAACTGCGTGAGGAAATAGCGTAAATATTTTTCACTCTCTTCGGCGTTGAAGATCAATCCATAATCTTCAACTTCACCATCATAGGGCAACAGATTTGCATGCGGTTCAGGCGTAAATAATTCAAAATTCATCGGTTCAACTCAACACTGTTTGGCACAGCAGCGTGATGCTGATGTCGTGAGCACATTTAAAAAATATCTTAGCCGAAAAACTCTCGTCACAAATCAAAACATTGTCATTACTTGTCGCATAGAATTTTCAGTCTTAGACTAAAGCTCATATTCACAATAAAAATAATTGCTTATGAACCTTTGGCAGCTTTTCCAAAAATTACGTCCATTTGTACAGCCATACCGCTGGCTGGTGGTCGTGACGCTGATCTTGACCTTAATTGGCTCACTCACGGCACAGGTGAATGCCCTGACACTCAAATATGCCGTAGACAGCATCAATCAGCTTTTACAACAAGGCCTCGGTCTAGCCAATGGTTGGCATATATTAATCACCATCACCGTAGTTTTACTGGGAAAAGAAGTCATCAATGCCATCGTGCAATTTGGACAAAAATCGTTTGGTGAAAAATTACGTATTTTAATTTCTCAGGATTTGTCCCAAGGCATTATTGAAAAATTTATCACCTATCGATTGGCATTCTTCGATCAACAAGACAACCAAGCAGGCAAACTCCAAACTCGAATTGATCGGGGTGTCAGCTCGCTCACACGACTGGTTCAAATCTTTTTTATTGATATTTTACCGTTATTTACCAGTGCCATTATTGCACTGGGCTTAATGTATTATGCCAATGTTTGGGTTGGCGTGGTGGCCACAATTATTGTGCCGATTTATTTTTGGTTGACCTTCAAACAATCACAAAAACTGGCAGGCAAACGCCGTGCCCTCCGCGATAATTTTGAAAAGAAAAATCAGGGTATTCTAAGTATTATCAACTCGATAACGGTCATTAAATCCTTTAACAAAGAAGCCGTCGAATCGAAAAAGCAATTAAATCTGCAAAAGTCGCTGACTGAAAACCAAATGCAGACACGGCAAACCAGTTATATCTTTGACGGTCTCAAAACTTTTATCGAACAAGTCGGCGTGGTGCTGATCATCATTCTGACGGCCTATTTTGTTTTGGATGGGCAAATGAGTATCGGGATGATTATGTATCACGTGTTGTTATTTAATAATGTCTCTGCCCCGATTCGCTCGCTGCATCGTATCTATGATGAAATTAACTCTGCGATGATTTATTCAGAAAGCTTCTTTAACATCTTAGAAGCGGATCATGAAATTGAAACCAGTGGTACTGCCCAACCTCCGATTCAAGGTCAATTTGAATTGAGCAATGTCGAATTTAGTTATCCCAATGGTTTTCAGGCATTACACCGTATCAATATGACCATCCAACCAAATAAAATTACCGCCTTGGTTGGTTTATCTGGCGCTGGTAAATCGACATTAATTAGCTTACTGGATAAGTTTTATCATCCTCAAGCGGGCAATATCAAACTCGATGGCATCGATTTAGAACAGATTGATACACAGTATTTACGTGAAAATATTGGTTTGGTATTGCAAAAAAATCATATTTTCCCAGGTTCAATTTTTGAAAATATTCGCTATGGCAAAAGTACAGCTACAGAGCAAGAAGTCTTCGATGCAGCACGGAAAGCCTCGATCCATGATCAGATCTTAAAACTTCCGCATGCCTATGAAGCCGATGCTTTACTGCTCTCAGGTGGACAGCAACAGCGCATTGCCTTGGCACGTATGTTCCTAAAAAATCCGCCGATTATTTTCTTGGATGAACCGACTGCAAGTTTAGATGCGATCGCTGCTGAACAAATTAAAAATAGTTTGGATCAAATTAAGCAAGGTCGTACCGTCATCATGATTTCGCATAGTTTGTCGCAAATTATCGATGCCGATTACACCTACGTCATGAAAGATGGACAAATCGTAGAACACGGGGAGCATCATGATTTGTACCATCAAGAAGGTGCCTATAAGCAAATCTTCGATGCGATGGCGAAAAGTTTAAATATTGACAAAATTGCCCGTACTTTTGAAGAAGACGAAGAAACACATAGTTAATTTAGACCGAAAAAAGCCCATCATTTGATGGGCTTCGTTCATCTTGATGTTAATCAATTAACGCTGAACTTTTTGCTCAATTTCTTCAACACTGGTGTGACGGACATCTAGACCTTTCACCATATAAATCACTTGTTCAGAGATATTTCGAGCATGGTCACCAATACGTTCAAGTGAACGCAGCACCCAAAGTACATTCATCACCCGAGTAATGTGGCGTGGATCTTCTATCATATACGTCATGAGGGTACGGGTTGCCGATTGATACTCGCGGTCAATATCAGCATCGGCCAAAAGGACACGTAAAGCCTGATCTACATCCAAACGTGCAAAGGCATCGAGCGCATCATGAATCATCACGCGGACTTGGTTGCCAATATGACGTGTTTCCATATAGCCACGCGGTGAACCCCCCTCTTCACACAAGCTTTGTGCAATACGGGCAATTTTTGCCGCTTCATCACCAATCCGTTCTAAATCGGTGTTGGCTTTCGACATCGCAATCACCATGCGTAGATCAATTGCAGCAGGATGACGACGCGCCAAAATTAGGGTAAGCGCTTCATCAATTTCAGTTTCCATACGGTTCACCGTATTGTCTTGAAATTGAACATCAATCGCCATTGTTGCATCCGTATCCAATAAGGCATGAATGGCATTTGCAACCTGCTGCTCCACCAAACCACCCATGGTCATAAATTTGGTATGCACATCCTGCAACTCTTCATTGAATTGCGAAGAAATATGATGGTTTAAAACAGGATTATTAGGCAAAGCGAGTCTCCACTACAACGTGAATCGGCAGATTTTAGTGCCATATTAAAGCATATTGATTGTGAAACTTTTATGACCATGGATTATTTCTTTAGTAGGATCGATGGCTGATTTTTCTGATCGACCAACCACGCATTCATTTCCACTAAATCAGCTTCCGTTAATTTCCCAACGGAGGCTTTGAGTTGCAGTACATGTATTAAATAATCGTACTTGGAATTTAAATAATCTTGACGGGCTGAAAAGGCATTACGCTGTGCCAGTAGCACATCAACCATAGTTTTCAGACCTTCTTGGTACTGGGCTTGTGAGGCCAAAGACACTTGCGCGGAAGAATCCATTGCAGCTTTACGTGCCTGTAATTTACTTTGATCCGTTTCGACTTGCATATATGATTTTTTTACATCGGTTTGTGCTTTTCGAATCGCTGCATCCACCAGTGCTTGGCTTTTTTCAACATTGATCGCCGCTTGCTTAATGGATTTCTGTGTCCGTCCACCATTAAACACATTCCAGTTCATTTCAATCCCCACCTGATCAAATTGACCATCTTGCGACATGATGGATTGTGGACTTTGCTTGTTATACCCATAGGTCCCTACCGCTTCAATCTGAGGATATAAGGCAGCTTTTTCGACGCGTTTACCATCTTCCGCATAACGTTGTTGCATACGCGCTTGTAAAATACCTAGATTCTGCCCCTGAGCCAGTTCTTCCCACGCTTGCACATTGTTTGGAATCGGTTTTTCAAACTGAAAATCTTCACGTAACACCGCCAGATTTTCTCGATATGGCCCAATCAATTGCTGTAATTGTTCCTGCGCCAAAACCAATTGAACATTGGTTGCCATGCGGTTTGCCCGTGCATTTTGATATTGTGCATTGGCTTCACTGACATCACTTTTTGCCACTAGGCCTTCTTTTAATTTGCCATTCATCATACGCAACTGTTCAGATAGCGCCTGTTCTTCTTGTAGGTTGGCAACCGTCAAAGCTTGTTGACGTAGGACATTAAAATAAGCTTCAGAAACATTTAAAATATGATCTTGTTTTTGAATCCGCAGATTAATTTCACTTAAGTTAATCGAGGTCTTGACTTGCTTCAGCCCTTCCCATGCATCCCAACGAAAAATGGGCTGACGGGCAGTGAGCGCAATTTGTCTTGTTGTGGTGCTGTCTGGCATGATCAGCCCGGCTTGAGCGCCGCTTTGGTTGGAATTTTGATTTTTTCGGGTCACATTTCCGGAGATTGTTACCGTCGGGAGTAAGTTCCCATTGGCAATCCCCAAATTCAATTTATCCGCTTCATATTGTAGTTTATTGGCTTGCCAATTGGGGTCTTCTTGTTTTGCGCGTTCATAAGCTTGCACAAGATCTAGCGCACACGCCCATTGACTCGTGAAAAGCAAACAAAGACTCACCACAACTTTTTTGTTCATTTTTTTTGTAAATTCCTAATATTCAAATACCCGAGATTGAATATTCAAGCCTAAAACTAAGCAGATACTAATCATATCCTTGCAAATTTCCGTATGATTTTTATTAATTTTTTATATCAAATGCGACAAAATCAGATAATTTCAGTCGTTTTCGGACATTACTCACAACGCTATAACAAAGAACTGTACAATAGTACACATATTGCACGTGTTTCATCTATAGAATAGTCGACATTCCATCGGACAATACCACTTCTATAGCGCATCGAGTTCCTGTGTCAAAATTTTTTCAGCTGCCTGCAAAGTTTAGTGCAATGTTTTTATGTTTCAGTATGTTGAATGGATGCCAACAACAGCCTGAACCACAACCTGCACCAGAGTTTCCCAACAATAAGACTGTTCAAAAAGAAGCAGTCGATTTGTCTTTGCTGTGCAAAAAACTGGAAAAAAACATGCTGGAAATTGATGATCAACGCACAACTTTCGCTTTAGAACAAATCAACCAAGATCTCAAAGTCTGCTTACCGCTGTTAAAAGCGGACGAACAAAAAAAATTACTGCGCTTGTCCAATCAAATGTATCGCAACTTTTTACATGTTGAACGTACGGCTCAACAGCAAATGGCGTTCGAACAATTTGCCTTTGATATGGCTCAGCATCCCACCATTCAACAAAATCATTATGAGCAGCTCACCGCCCGAGATCAGTATTTACTGAAACATAAAGGCCAAGCCTATGTGGAATTGTTCGATGCAGGTGAAGGACAGTTACGCTATCGCCGTAGTCCTGAATATTTAGCCAAAATTTTTGCGCCTTATATGCAAGAATCTGAGCAAGTCTTTATTGAAAAACTGGCTGAACAAAATGCACAACCTGCCTTGCTGCAACAAAGTTTAGCCATTGAGCCACAAGAGATTGCGACACGTGCCATTTTTTGGGAAGACTATCTGAAACAATATCCAGATAGCCCCTACAAAAAAGATGCACAACAATTACTATATCAATATAGCCAGTTGTTATTTATTGGTTCAGCGCATAGCCCAGTTTCTAATGATTTTTCAGACCGCCTCAGTATTCAAGCCAGTTCTTTAGAAGAAATTGAACGATTGGCCCAATTAAAAAACTCCAGATTGGCAGATCAGGCGCGTTTATTTTTAAAATTATTAGATCAAAATACTGCCGCGTCTACTCAGCGATCTGAAGCGCAGCTGTTGAATTTCATTGGTGTCCGCAATCCTGATCCGCATTATAAGAAAGACTGTTTTAGTGACGCCATCTGTGTAAATCAGTCCTCTACTTAGCCAATGCAAGTTCAATTGCACACGGGCCTAGCCAAAATTCTGCACTGCAAAATCGATGAAAAATAACACTGTTTTAAAACAGCCTTCATGCTAATATCCGCACAAAGCTTGACGGAGCGCAGGTAATTTCCTGCTGAGATCATCTAAATTTAGTTCGCTAAATTTAAGGATGAGTACCGTTGAACCTGATCAGGTTAATACCTGCGTAGGAATCAAGCCATCTAAAAACTTAAGCCCCTCTTATCTCTTGGTGTTACGCCTTTATTTTCAGGTGAATCCATCAGATAAACCGCCACGTTTTTGGTCGTGCTTGATTCGTTGATGTCATTCATAAGGATCATTGCAATGAACCAATTAACGAATCTCACCGCTTCAGATCGCGCTGCTCAACATGAACAAGATGCTAAAGATCTCACTCGTATTCTCCCTGCATCAAAGAAAGTCTATATCCAAGGCTCACGTCCTGATATTCGCGTACCAATGCGTGAGATTAGCCTTACAGATACGCCTACAGGTCTGGGTGGAGAAAAAAATCTGCCCATTATGGTCTATGACACCTCTGGTGCTTATACCGACCCCAATATTCAAATTGACCTGAATCAAGGTCTACCCAATGTCCGTGAATCTTGGATTGAGTCTCGAAATGATACGGAAATACTCGATACCTTAACTTCAAAATTTGGGCAAGAACGTCTTCGAGATATTCGTACTGCAGAGATTCGTTTTGCGCATATTTCAAAACCGCGTCGTGCTCGTCGTGGACACAATGTCTCTCAAATGCACTATGCCAAACAAGGCATCATCACCCCTGAAATGGAATACATTGCGATTCGTGAAAATCAACGTCAGCGTGAAGGTGTTGATATGCGCCAACATGCCGGTCAAAATTTTGGCGCCCGTAATTTAACTGAAATCACACCTGAATTTGTACGTCAAGAAGTGGCTGAAGGTCGTGCCATTATCCCTGCCAACATTAACCATCCTGAATGTGAACCGATGATTATTGGTCGTAACTTCTTGGTGAAAATCAATGCCAACATTGGTAACTCAGCACTTGGTTCAAGCATCGATGAAGAAGTGGCAAAAATGACGTGGGCAACTCGTTGGGGCGCTGACACCATTATGGATTTATCGACAGGTAAAAATATCCATGAAACCCGAGAATGGATTATTCGCAACTCACCTGTACCCATTGGCACCGTACCGATTTACCAAGCTTTAGAAAAAGTTGATGGTGTCGCAGAGGACTTAACCTGGGAAATTTTCAAAGACACACTGATTGAACAAGCCGAGCAAGGTGTCGATTACTTTACGATTCACGCAGGCGTGCTGCTTCGTTATGTTCCACTCACCGCCAACCGTTTAACTGGTATTGTGTCACGTGGCGGATCCATCATGGCGCAGTGGTGCTTAGCGCATCATGAAGAAAACTTCCTGTATACGCATTTTGATGAAATCTGCGAAATCATGAAAGCCTATGATGTGTCATTCAGTTTAGGTGATGGTTTACGTCCGGGGTGTATTCAAGATGCTAACGATGAAGCTCAATTTAGTGAATTACGCACCTTAGGTGAATTGACTCACCGGGCATGGGAACATGATGTACAAGTCATGATTGAAGGCCCAGGCCATGTCCCAATGCACATGATCAAAGAAAATATGGATCTACAACTCGAGGTTTGCAAAGAAGCGCCTTTCTATACGCTTGGGCCGCTCACCACCGATATTGCCCCGGGCTATGACCACATTACCTCTGCGATTGGTGCGGCAATGATTGGTTGGTACGGCACCGCGATGCTGTGTTATGTGACCCCGAAAGAGCACCTTGGTCTACCAGATAAAAAAGACGTCAAAGATGGCATTATCACCTACAAAATTGCAGCCCATGCCGCAGACCTTGCCAAAGGTCATCCTGGTGCGCAGGCTCGTGATAATGCATTGTCGAAAGCACGCTTTGAATTCCGCTGGGAAGACCAATTTAATCTGAGCTTAGACCCTGATACAGCGCGTAGCATGCATGATGAAACTATGCCGAAAGAAGCACATAAATCAGCCCATTTTTGTTCGATGTGTGGACCTAAATTTTGCTCGATGAAAATCACACAAAATGTGAGAGATTATGCAAAAAATCAGCAAGATATGCAGCTTTCTTCAGAATCTAATCCTGAAATTGAAACAGGTTTACAGAGCATGAAAGCGGCCTATCATGAACATGGTCAAAAGTTGTACCACAAAGTGTAAAGCTTAAAAAAAATCTTTTGTATTCAACAAAATCTCGGTTAGGATGAAATGGAAGATTTCATCCTAATTAGCGCTTATGAATATTATTAAACAGGCCACATATAACAAAAAAGATTACAGCATTGAAGGGCGTGAACATCTTTATAAAGGCTTTATTCAAGTTGAAAAAGTTCAGCTTCGACACCGCTTATTCCATCAAGACAGCATGATTCCAACCATTCAGCGTGAATTGATTCATCGTCCTGAAGCAGCAGGTGTGCTGATCTATAGTCATCAACAACAAAAATTTGCCTTAATTGAACAATTCCGCATTGGGGCGATTGATGATGAAACTTCGCCATGGCAACTAGAGATTATTGCCGGCGTGCTCGATGGTGATGAATCTGCTGAAAGCTGCATCCGCCGTGAAAGTTTGGAAGAATCAGGCTGTGAATTAGATGCACTACAACATTTATTTAGTTTTTATCCCTCTGCGGGTGCCTGCGCGGAATTATTCCACCTTTATAGTGCTGAAGCTGAACTTCCTGAACATGGCGGAGTCTTTGGCATGCCTGATGAAGGAGAAAATATTCAATTGCATATCTTAAACTATGCTGATATTCCTGAATTATTAACCAATGGTCGGCTAAAAAACGCACCTGTCATTATGGCCTTGCAATGGTTACAACAACAAATACATACTACAAGGAATGTCTAAGGGGAAGGACATGACTTTAAGGGATACACCACAATACGACTGGACACTGATCCAGATCTCGGACACACATTTAATGGATCAGGAAGATCTTGAATTTGTCCGCATGAATCCAGAGCAGAGTTTTCACGATGTGATTCAACAAATTCAGTTGAACCATCATCACATCGATACGCTTGTCCATACTGGCGATCTTGCACAAGTGCCGGTAGAGCGTACCTATGCGCGTTATCTCGAATATATGCAACAGCAGCCGTTTCCGTTTTATCAGATTCCGGGGAACCATGACGAAGCGTCTTGCTTCCCATTTCATCAACAGGAAGATCGTGCTCACTGCATCGCATTAGGCAATTGGTGTCTGATTTTACTGAACAGTGCGGTTAAAGGAAAAGTGGATGGTTGGGTATCACAACAGCAGTTGGAACAATTAGATCAGTTACTCACAGCACACCCACAGCAACACATCATTGTGGCATGCCACCACCACCCTTTTGCCATGCAATCGCATTGGATAGATCAGCATAAACTAAAGAACGCTGAACATCTCATAGATGTGCTTTCACGCCATGACAATGTCAAAATTGTACTATGCGGACACGTACATCAAGACTCGTCTAATCAATGGCGCAATATTCAGTTTTTATCGACGCCTTCGACCAGTGTTCAGTTCAAACCACATAGTGAAAATTTTGCCTTAGATGAGGCTTTACCAGGGTATCGTGCACTCTATCTGAATGATAATGGTGAATTTAAAACTGAAGTTGTTCGGGTCAAATTGAAACAACCTCAAATTAATGTTGAAATTTCAGGTTATTAACTTTTCAATTTGATTTTTTTGCTTTACTTTATGGCTTCTAAAGGAAAAGTGATAGTTAGAATCCAAACATCAAAGACTATCAATAAGCAGAAAAAGTCTATATGATGACGACCCCCACAGAAGGAAACTCTGTGTTGGGTGGATAAAAAACTTGCATATCACCATATTTTTTGCGTATAGATATATGCATATGATGAGGAATGCCCTACATGGCGAATGACAACCAAAATCAAGTCTTAGACGAACAAACTGATGTAGTAGACGAAAAGTCTACCAAACGCGTGCGCAAATCAAAGCCAAAGGCGACTGAAAGTGGTTCTACTGCAAGCTTATTTGGTATTGAACCTTATCAGCCTAAAAAGAATGAAGAATACATGTCTGAAGGGCAACTTGAGCATTTCCGTCACATCTTATTGGCGTGGAAAGCTGAGTTAATGTCTGAAGTAGACCGTACTTTGAATACCATGCAAGACGAAAATACTGCGCTTCCAGATGTGAACGACCGTGCAACGCAAGAAGAAGAATTTGCGATTGAACTTCGTACACGTGACCGTGAACGTAAACTGATCCGTAAAATTGAACAATCAATTGAAGCGATTAAAAATGATGACTACGGTTTCTGTGAAACGTGTGGTATCGAAATTGGTTTACGTCGCCTAGAAGCACGTCCAACAGCAACTTTATGTATCGACTGCAAAACACTTGCAGAGATCAAAGAGAAGCAAAATAACGGTTAATTCTGTGTTGAGTAATTCCTCTCTAGCCCTCCCTTTAGATAAGGGAGGGAAAGCTGCAGAGCATTACGTGGGTCGGTTTGCGCCATCGCCAACCGGCCCTTTGCATTTTGGCTCTTTAATTACAGCAGTCGCAAGCTACTGCGATGCCCGTGCCCATCAAGGGCAATGGGTCGTTCGTATCGAAGATACCGACATTCCACGTATATTTCCCGGCAGCGAAGAACATATCTTACGTTGTATTGATGCATTTCAATTCGAACCAGATACCGAGATCATTTTCCAAAAAGACCGCCTTGAAATCTATGAGCAAGTCATTGCGCATTTGCATGCCCAAGACTTGGTCTATGCTTGTCAATGCACCCGAAAAATGCTCGGTTCAAATCATATCTATCAAGGCACATGTCGTAATCTTGGCCTTCCCCTTCAGGATCAGGCTATTCGAATCAAAGTCGATGCACAGAAGATTTGTTTTACCGACCGCTTACAAGGGACGCATTGCTCGAATCTGCAACAGGATTTGGGTGACTTTGTCTTAAAACGCCGTGATGGCATTATCAATTATCAACTTGCTGTCGTGGTTGATGACTACCTACAAGGTATGACCCATGTTGTACGTGGGGCTGATCTTTTGGACAATACCGAACGTCAAATTTGGCTCGGACAGGTTTTGGGTTATCCGCGCCTTGAATACATGCACTTGCCATTGGCAATGAATAATCAGGGACAAAAGCTGTCAAAACAGAATATGGCTCAAGCTCTTGATTTAAGCCAAGCGGCACCGTTATTACAACAAGCATTGCAGGCCCTACACCAACCGCCAGTCGACTTAGACACGCCGCGTATTATGCTGCAACAGGCGATTGCGCAGTGGGATATTCAACATATTCCCCATGGCACAGCATTGCCTCAAATCTATCAATAAACCCAAATATTGATCTAAGCCAATCACTCGATTTTCAATTGAATTATGCTTTAATAAAGTGATCAATCGACCATTGGAGAGCCTAATGTTTTTTATTTTTGGAGTTGGTCCGAAAACCAAAGTCATTGAAAAGAGCCAATTTACTTGCCCTGTCTGCCGCAGCAGAACTCAGTATGAGTTAAAACAGCAACGTAATTATTTTTCTTTATTTTTTATCCCATTGATTCCCCTTTCTAAAGCCAAGGCGAGCTTGGTCAAATGTCTCCATTGTGGAACGGAGATGCCAGCCAGTGTCCTCCACCATGCATCTCCCGATCCGCAACGAGATACCAATTTAGAAGCTTGATTCTTCTTTACTTGGGTTTACTTCTTTGGTCGTCGCATCGATCTTTAAGATCAGACTCACCATAACCGCACAGATAATCAGAGAAGACCCCCCATAACTAATAAACGGTAAGGTCAAACCCTTGGTAGGAAGCATGCCCATGTTCATGCCGGCATTCACCAAAATTTGCAGCAAGAAGATAATACTAATGCCATAAGCCAAGTAGCCTGCACGTAAGTATTGATGACGTAAAGCACGATGACCAATGCGAATACAGCAGACCAACATCACAAATGACAGCGTCAATACGGTCAAAATCCCAAAGAAGCCAAATTCTTCGCCCAAAACCGCCAACATGAAGTCGGTATGTGCCTCAGGTAAATACGACATTTTTTGAATACTATGACCCAAGCCGACACCAAACCATTCACCGCGACCAAAAGCCATTAATGCATTCGACAACTGGTAGCCTGCGCCTAATGGATCATTCCATGGATTTGAGAAGGACATCAAACGTTCTAAACGATAAGGTTCAAATAAAATCAAGAACACAAAGGCCATGATGATCGCACCAAAGGCAATTGCGAACTGAATCAACGGTGCACCTGCGAGGAAGAATACCCCTAGCATGGTTAAGGCAATCACCACCGTCGCCCCTAAATCGGGCTCAGCCATGACCAAACCGACAGTTGCAGCCATAATCACTGCCAAACGTACCAAGCCCTTGATGTTATTGCGGACTTCTTCGGCACGCCGTACCACATAGTCTGCGGTAAATATCGCCATCATGACTTTGGCGACTTCCGAAGCCTGTAAGGTAAAACCTGCGATCCGAATCCAACGCTTAGAACCATTGACTTCAGTACCTACCGCCAAAACGGCAGCTAACAGGACAATGGTCACAATCCATAAAAAGAAGGTGTTGTTAAACCACACATTTAACGGCACTTTATAGGCGATATACGCAGCCATGGCGGCAGCGGCAATCGAAATCCCGTGTCGTGAAATGTAATGGAAGGCATTTTCATGCATGCGCTCTGCATAAGGCATCGAAGCAGATGCCACCATGATCGACCCAATACACAACAATGCCAAAACACAGAACATTAAAACATTGCGCACGTTGACCTCGGCAGGTAACCGAGGAATCCAACGCTCTACAACTTCATTTATTCTATTTATGGTCGTCTGAGCTAACCCAGCCATACAACTTTCCTTATCGTTCTTTTAAACGAGTGCATTCACACAATCAACAAATTGGTGTCCACGCTCACTGTAACCTTTAAACATATCAAAACTTGCGCACGCTGGAGACAATAACACCACATCATTGGCTACCGCATTTTGTTGGCACAGCTCAACCGCTTGTTTCAAACTTTCAGCATGAATCAGCGTGGTTGTCCCTTCAATCGCTTTTTCAATAATTGGACGATCTTCACCAATCAATACCGCAACTTTGGCATATTTTGAAAGTGAATCACGCAGCGCAGTAAAGTCCTGCCCTTTGCCTTGACCACCTAAAATAATCGCCACTTTACCGCCTTTGGCTTCAATCGCAGCACCAAGACCATCAATTGCAGCTAAAGTCGCACCAATATTGGTGCCTTTAGAGTCATTATAATAACGAACACCATGCACTTCTTTGACAAATTCACAACGGTGTTCTAAGCCTTTAAAGGTTTTCAAGGTTTCCAACATGCCTTCTAGTGGCAAACCAATCGCTTCACCCAAAGCCAAACATGCCAAGGCGTTTGCCACATTATGAGTCCCTTGGATATACATGTCCGCACTTTTCAGTAAACGCTCACGACCACGCGCCAACCAAATTGTGCCATCAGTATCGCGCAGAATACCGAACTGATTCATATCTGGTGCATTTAAGCCAAAGCTTTGCATTGGGGTGACATCTGGAACCAATGGACGTGTTAATGAGTCATCACGGTTATACACCACTTTTTTCACCGCTTGGAAAATACGATGCTTCGCAGTGTGATAGCCCATCATATCGCCATGACGGTCCAAATGGTCTTCGCTCATGTTCAACACAACAGCAACCTCTGCTGCCAAGTTCGACGTGGTTTCTAATTGAAAACTTGAAAGCTCTAAAACATAAAGCTCAGGATCATCTTTGGTGAGATCCAAAGCCGGTCGACCCAGGTTACCACCCACTGCCACTTTTTTGCCTGCATCTGCTGCCATAAGACCAAATAAAGTTGTTACGGTACTTTTCGCATTCGAACCTGTAATCGCGACAATTGGCTTATCTGTCGCACGACGTAAAATTTGAATTTCAGAAACCACAGGAATATTGGCTGCAATGGCCGCCTGAATTTGCGGTAATTTTGGATCTAGCCCCGGGCTGATAATAATTTCTTCTGCTTGGAGTAATAAATCTTGATCCAACTGACCAAAACTGGTTTGTACATCACTTGGAATTTGATCATGACCCGGTGGGACTGCTCGTGAATCGGTGACTGCAACGCGGTAGCCATGGCTATGTAAGAAATTCACTGCGGAAACACCAGAAATCCCTAATCCGGCAACAACCTTCAATCCACCACGCTGTATTAACATTTTCGCCCCATTTTTTGGTCGGTTTTTAAATCTGACAAAATGTTAGCACTTTGCTGTTTTGAATGCTTTTTATGTTTTCACTTTCTCGCAGTTTTTTTGTGTCCGCTCGTAAAAAACCGCCCATCTCGGGCGGTTTCTTCAAGCAATTGAAGGTGAGCTTATTTCCATTTCACCGCTTGTACTTCAGCTTTTTTTGCAGACGAATTATCCGAAGCTGAACATCCACAACCGCCTGCACAGCCTGCGACCATTTTGGGCTTTAACCATTTGGCTAGACTGTTCCAACCACGGTTTGCACAGTGCTCAGATAAAGTTGTGAAGACTGAGTTCGATGTTTTTGGAAATACCTTCTTAAACACCACGACAGCACTCCAAATCACCAATACCGCAATAATTATTGATTCAAGCATGTCTCTCTCCTTTGTTCAGCTTTTGCCATTCAAGATTCACGATCCAAAATAGCGTGTTGCAATTTGATACGTGATGAATGCCATTAGATAAGCCAAACCAAATAAATAGATAGTCATGAAACTCACCGTCTTCAAGGAGCCAGTTTCACGTTTAACTGTCGCCAGTGTCGCCAAGCAATGTGGCGCATAAATAAACCACACCAATAATGATAGACCGGTTGCCAATGACCAACCCAATGACCCATCGCTACTAATTAAATTTGCCAGACCTTGAGACATAGCATCGTCATCTGTTGCAGACAAGGCATACACCGTACCCAATGCCGCCACAACGACTTCACGTGCAGCCATCGCTGGAATTAAGGCAATACAGATCTGCCAGTTAAAACCTAATGGTGCAAAAATCGGTTGTAATACATGCCCAAGCATACCTGCCAATGAATAATCAATATCCGGCAAGGTTGCGCCTTCTGGCGGTTGCGGGAAAGTACACAAGAACCATAACAAAATCGATAAAGCGAAAATGATGCCACCGACACGTTTCAAGAAAATCTTGGCACGGTCCAGTAAACCAATCCAAACACTCTTAATATCTGGGAAACGGTAGCTTGGAAGTTCCATCAATAAGGCATGCTGTGATTTATCTTTTTGGAAGAATTTCAGCACTGTTGCCACAATTAAGGCACTCACAATCCCTGCTGCATATAATGCAAATAGCACCAAGCCTTGTAAGTTAAAGACGCCCCAGACCATTTGCTGTGGAATAAATGCCGAGATCAACAAAGCATAAACCGGTAAACGTGCCGAACAGGTCATCAATGGAGCAACTAAAATCGTTACCAGACGATCTCGGGGGTCTTGAATACTCCGGGTTGCCATGATGCCCGGTACAGCACAGGCAAAGCTCGACAGCAAAGGAATAAAAGCACGTCCACTCAAACCCGCTTTAAACATCAGCTTATCTAGCAAGAATGCTGCACGTGGTAAATAGCCTGATTCTTCTAAAACCAAAATAAAGAAGAATAAGATAATAATTTGTGGGAGGAAGACAATTACGCCACCCGCACCTTCAATAATCCCTTTAACAACCAAGCTCTGTAGTAATGGATTGGAAATCATGCCACCTGCGGCTTCACCAACCCAATCCTGCACCCATTCAATACCTTCCATAAACGGCGCAGCCCACGCAAACACCGCTTGGAAGATAATAAACATCATCACCGCTAAGGTAATTAAACCAAAGACTGGATGTAAAAAAATTTTATCGAGGAAGTCTGAGCGTTTATCTTCATGATCAACAAACACCACTACGTCTTTTAAAATTTGTTCAATTTTTTCGTGGTTAGTCCCAGAAAGATTGGTATCACTTAATGATGCATCTGGTTTTCTGAAACCTTCAGCATCCAAAGCACCCATTAAGTTTTCAATACCCGCATTACGTACAGCAACGGTTTCTACGACAGGCACACCCAAACGCTGAGACAGCTTTTGGGTATTGATTTGCATGCCACGACGACGTGCTTCATCCATCATGTTGAGGACAAGTAAAATTGGACGACCCAAATCGATCATTTCCATGACCAAACCGAGGTGCAATTTTAAGTTTGTCGCATCAACTACACATAAAAAGACATCTTGATGCCCTTCTTCTGCAATTTTACCTTGCACGACATCACGCGTAATGGCTTCATCAGGACTCGTCGCTTCTAGGCTATACGTCCCCGGCAAATCCAAAACTCGAACAGATTTACCCGATGGCAACGTAAATTGACCAACTTTACGCTCAACCGTTACCCCAGCATAGTTCGCAACTTTCTGACGTGTACCAGTTAAATGATTGAATAATGAAGTTTTACCACAGTTTGGATTACCAACGAGGGCAATACGTAACGCATCACTCATGCTGATGCCCCTTCCATTGCTATTTCCACTTTTTCAGCTTCTATTTTTCGCAGTGCGAAACGAGTAAACCCAACTTGAATTAAAATCGGGTCACCACCAAAAATACCTTTGGTAATCACCTGTACTTTTGTTCCGGGAACAAAACCCAAAGTCTCTAAACGGCTAGCGACTAAATCAGCCGGAGCATTGTTGCCATTCTGGTTACGATGTACCTTATGAATGACTGCGCTTTGTTTCACTTTCAAATCAGATAATCGCACGCAACTAACCCTAAAAAATTTTGAATATTATACAAACAAATGAGAATAATTAACAAATCGGATTCGATTTCAATTCTCATTTAACAATCTAGCATCGACACGACTATTTTTTTAAATTACATTGCATTAAACCATTGTGATTTCTTGGTTTAATTTCAAAAATGAGCGGCACATGTTAAATAAAAAACCACGAATCCCGACCCCAGTCCAAATTCCAGAAACACTCAGTTTTTTACACGGATATCGTGATGATTTAATAGCTCAAACCGTCAGTCCACACACTCGAAATGCATATTTATCTGATTTAATTCAATGCAGTGAGTGTCATACGCATGTCATGACTGATTGGAGCAGTGACGACATTTCAGATGTCTTGCTCAGCCTGACGAAACAAGGAAAAAGTCCACGCTCGATCGCCCGCTCACTTTCTGCACTGCGTTCATTTTTCAAGTTCTTACGCGAACAAAAAATACGCAGCGACAATCCAGTTGCAATCCACAAAACACCCAAATTGGGTCGTGCCCTACCAAAGGATTTATCTGAAGCAGATGTTGAAGCCCTGATTAATGCCCCAGACCTCAACACCGCATTGGGTCTACGTGATCGTGCCATGCTCGAAGTGCTGTATGCCTGTGGTTTACGTGTCTCTGAGTTATTAAATTTAAGATTAGAACTGATCAATCTGAAACAAGGCTATTTACGGATTACCGGTAAAGGCAATAAAGAGCGCTTAGTTCCTTTAGGTCAAATGGCGGTGGAATGGATCGAGAAATATTTAGCTGAAGCACGTCCCGTCTTATACAAAAGCGCAACCGATGCTTTATTTCTCACTCAACTCGGTGGAATGATGAGTCGCCAAAACTTTTGGTACGCGATTAAACGCTATGCGCTCATTGCAGGTATTCAAGCCGAATTATCACCACATACCTTGCGTCATGCCTTTGCCACGCATTTGCTCAACCACGGTGCCGACTTACGTGTCGTGCAGATGCTGCTCGGCCACAGTGACTTGTCTACCACGCAAATTTATACCCATGTCGCGCAAGTTCGTATGCAAAAATTACATGCAGACTATCATCCAAGAGCTTAACGGCAGGAAATATCAGACCAAGAAGTTCTATCGTGCCCGATATTTTTTGCTATGCTTACTCACCTGTTTGATAAAGCTAAAAGAAAAGGGTTGTTTATGTTATTTACCCGTTCAAAAATTTTTCTCGCATCGACACTTGTTGCCAGTATGGCGTTAGTGGCTTGTTCTAATTCAAATAATGACGAAAAGAAAGACGCGACATTAACGGCAAGTACACCTGCAACTGGTGAAGCTTCGAATTTATCTGAACGTAATGCTCAGCAGCGTTTAATTGATACTTTGCAATCCAATTTGCAAAAAGCCAATATCAATGCCAAAGTCACTGGGGTGAAAGCGACTGAAGTTCCTAATTTGTTTTGGGTGAGTTTTGAAGGCATGCCTGCAGTCTATGCTACAGCTGATGGTAAATACATTTTCCAAGGCGACGTGGTTCGTTTGGGTGAAAAACAACTCTTTAATGTAGGCGATACGCTACAAGCAGACGCCAACAAAAAACTATTTGATCAATTAAAAACCGAAGACTTACTAATCTATAAAGCCAAAGGTAAAACCAAACACGTGGTTTATGTGTTTACCGATGTCAGCTGTCCTTATTGCCATAAGTTACATGAACAAATGGATGATATTAATGCCCGTGGCATTGAAGTCCGTTACATCGCTTGGCCACGTGGTGAACAACACATGCCAATGATGGAAACTATCTGGTGTAGCAAAGACCGTCGTGCCGCATTTGATAAAGCCATTGCCGGTGAGCAAATCGAGCCAGCATCATGTAAAAACCCAGTGCGCAGCATGTATGAAATGGGTCTAAATATTGGTGTGAATGGTACGCCAGCGATCTATAACGCAGAAGGCAAACACATCGGTGCTTACATGTCGGCTTCCGAACTTGAAAGTGCGCTTAAATAACTAATTTTTATAGGCTAAATGAATGTTTTTTATGGGTGGGAATAAAGTGATTTCTACCCTAGAGTCCGAACGTTTTTTTAGCTATGATCTAAACTCACTTAAAGCAATGATGAAATAAATGGAGTGTGACGTGAAACCAGTTCGTCTGGCAATCCTCGGTCTTGGTACTGTGGGTGGTGGTGCCCTTAAACTACTAAAAGAAAATGCTGCTGAGATTAAACGTCGCACCGGTCGTGAAATTGAAATTACCCATGTGGGTACGCGTCGCCCTCGTCCTGATTTAGAACTACCTGCTTCAGTGAAGCAAAGTGCTGATTTATTAGATATCGTCCGTCAACCCGATGTAGACGTTGTGGTTGAAGTTATGGGCGGCATTCACCCTGCGTATGAAGTAATTCGTGAAGCAATCGTTCATGGCAAACAAGTGGTTACAGCCAACAAAGCTTTATTAGCTGAACACGGCAATGAATTATTTAAATTGGCCGATGATCATCACGTTCAGATTGCTTATGAAGCAGCTGTCGCAGGCGGTATCCCAATTATTAAAGTCCTCCGTGAAGGTTTGGCAGCCAATAAAATTGACTGGCTTGCAGGTATTATTAACGGTACAGGTAACTTTATCCTGACTGAAATGCGTGAAAAAGGTCGTGCCTTTGCAGACGTTCTCAAAGAAGCGCAAGAACTCGGTTATGCCGAAGCAGATCCAACTTTCGACGTCGAAGGAATCGATGCAGCGCACAAGTTAACATTGCTGGCTTCTATTGCTTTTGGTATCCCACTCCAGTTTAACAAAGTCTTCACTGAAGGCATCAGCAAAGTCACTGCGCAAGATGTCAAATATGCAGAAGACCTTGGTTTCCGTATTAAACATTTAGGTATTGCACGTCGTGCTGCAACGGGTATTGAGCTTCGTGTTCATCCAACGCTGATCCCTGAAGACCAACTGATTGCCAATGTAAATGGCGTTAAAAATGCTGTATTGGTTCAAGCCAATGCTGTTGGTCCAACGCTTTACTATGGCGCAGGCGCAGGTGCAGGCCCGACAGCATCAGCGGTGGTTGCTGACGTTGTCGATATTGTCCGTGACATCTCATATACCGAAGATGGCGCAGGTACAATTCCACAGCTTGCTTTTGAAGCACTGACCGATTTACCGATTCTTCCGCGTGAAGAAATGACCACAGGATACTACATCCGTATTAATGCCGAAGATCAAACTGGCGTTCTTGCTGATGTCACTACAATTTTAAGCCGTGCGGGAATCAGCATCGATGCGATCATGCAACAACCGCGCTTAAAAGACCTTATTCCTATCGTGATTCTGACTGATCCAGTTAAAGAATCTAAAATGGATGAAGCCCTTCAACAAATTCAAGCATTGCCTGTCATTCATGGCGAAATTGTACGAATTCGTTTAGAATCGCTTGATAATTAATCGGGTCGAGGGGAATATTTCAGTTCCTCTCGCCAAGCTCTACACACAATTGGAACATCATCATGTCTAATGCCAATCGTTATACTGGTTTAGTTGACCGCTATCGCGACCGTTTACCCGTATCTGCAACTACTCGCGCAATTTCTTTGGGCGAAGGTAATACGCCACTGATTAAGCTTGAGAACATTCCACGCATTATTGGCAAAAATGTTGAAATTTATGTGAAGTACGAGGGCTTAAACCCGACTGGTTCATTTAAAGACCGTGGTATGACCATGGCTGTAACAAAAGCAGTTGAAGAAGGCTCTAAAGCAATTATCTGTGCATCTACAGGTAATACATCTGCTGCAGCGGCTGCTTATGCTGCACGTGCAGGCATTAAAGCATTTGTGCTCATCCCAGAAGGCAAAATTGCCATGGGTAAAATGGCACAAGCGATGATGTATGGCGCGGTAACAATGCAAATTCACGGTAACTTCGATGACGGTATGCGTCTTGTAAAAGAAGTTGCAGATCAAGCACCAGTTACGATTGTAAACTCAATCAACCCATACCGTCTGCAAGGTCAAAAAACCATTGCTTACGAAATCGTTGACGAATTAGGTCGTGCACCAGACTACCACTGCCTACCTGTAGGTAATGCAGGTAACATCACAGCACACTGGATGGGTTATACCGAAGCTGTGGCGAATCAGCCTAAAGAAGAATTTGTACAAGTCGTTTATGATCCTGAAACTGATCAATTCACAGGTCCAAAACCTGCGGGTCTACCAACAATGGTGGGTTACCAAGCTGCTGGCGCGGCACCATTCCTTCGCGGCGCACCTGTAGAAAACCCTGAAACAGTAGCAACTGCAATCCGTATCGGTAACCCACAAAGCTGGAACCATGCTAAAGCAGTAGTCCGCGATTCAGAAGGCTGGTTCGATGAACTTCAAGATGCTGAAATCTTAGAAGCACAGCGTCTACTGTCTATGTACGAAGGTGTATTCGTAGAACCTGCTTCTGCAGCGTCTATCGGTGGCGCGATTCGTGACATCAAAGCAGGTAAAATTGCTGAAGGTTCTGTGATCGTATGTACTGTGACAGGTAACGGTTTAAAAGATCCTGACACTGCCATCAAGCAATGCCAAGATGCAGTAATGTTGTCGATTGATGCAACTATGGATCAAGTTCGCGATTCAATTCTGTCAAATATGTAATTCATATGCTGACTAAATAAAAAAGCCCTGCTCTTGCAGGGCTTTTTATATCTTGCATTCACTTCAGCATTTAAACGTTGAGTAAATCCAAATACTGAAAGAATGAAAAATCTGAAATCTTATTAAATACGTTTTGGTAACTGGCTCGCCCAATTCATTAGACGTGTCGCATCATTGGTTCGTGCAACTGAAGAATCCGCACCCAATAACACCACCACCGCTGGACGGTTATTCAGTGTGGTATGCATCACAACACAGCGCCCTGCTTCATTAATAAATCCAGTTTTTGAAATATTAATATTCCAACCACCATTACGTACTAAAGCATTGGTATTGTTTGATTTCAACACGCGGTAGCCCAAATTAAAGTCATAACTTGGTGTGGTTGAAAATTGGCGGATCAAACCATACTGCGAAGCGGTATTCACCAAAATACCTAAGTCACGTGCCGAAGCAACATTGCCTGGGTGCAAGCCAGTCGATTCCATATAATGAGTCGAGTTCATTCCTAATGAGCGTGCTTTCGCATTCATCGCTGAAATAAATGCAGAACGACCACCTGGATAAGTACGTGCTAATGCCGAAGCCGCTGGATTTTCAGACTTCATTAAAGCAAACAGCAATGCTTCTGCGCGGTTCATACTGTCGCCAGCACGAAGTGTTGAACTTGAGCTTTTACAGCCTGAACATGAGAAATCAGACTGTTGTAAGGTAATCTTTTCAGACATGTTTAATCGGGCATCTGAAATCACTACTGCTGTCATGAGTTTGGTAATCGATGCAATCGGTAAAGCGGTATTGCTATTTTTGCTATACAGCACCTCACCGGTTTGCCCATCCATAACCAATGCCGCACGTGCATTTACAGAAGGCTGACCTGCGTATTGATTGGTATCAATGATACGGACCGTTTTCGATGGTGCTGTCTGTACCACACCGCCTGTACTACGTACAGAAGTAGTCACTTTAGTTGACCCTTGAGGAGATGGCTCTTCAGCGCTATAAGACACGTCACCGTTGAGTAACTGGTTTGCATCTTCAGATGACCAGCTAATATTTGACTGCTGATTTGCAGCACTATTCATCACAATTTCAGCAGAACTGAAACTGCTCATACTGAATAAAATTGACATGCCCAAAACGTGCATGAAGGATTTATTTAATTTTTTCACCATTGCTCACTCAACTCAGGATACTAAACATTTGCGCAAGACCAGCAATATGCCGTACATTGGTCACAACTACGAACATTTTTTGCTCACACATTGTGTATGAAGTTTTTCATTTCATATAAGAATAGGATTGCTAATTTTGTCGTTTCATTGCAAGCTTATTTTGCTTTATGTAACAAAAAAAACAGATTTTGACTTGAGGGAGAGTGTAGGTGATCACAGTTTTGGTGGTAGATGACCATGAATTAGTCCGTACTGGTATTTGCCGTATGCTCGAAGACCATGCCGATGTCCAAGTCATTGGACAAGCCGAATCTGGTGAAGATGCGATTACACTTGTTCGCCAGCACCATCCGAATGTCGTTCTATTAGATGTCAATATGCCGGGGATCGGGGGGGTAGAAACCACACGTCGCCTACTCCAAACAGCGCCAGATACAAAAGTCCTCGCAGTCAGTGGACTTGCTGAAGAACCCTACCCGTCTTTATTGTTAAAAGCAGGTGCCAAAGGCTATATCACCAAAGGTGCACCAGTCACTGAAATGGTCCGTGCGATTAATAAAGTGATGCAAGGTGGCAAATATTTCAGTGCAGACATTGCGGAACAACTGGCCAGTTCATATTTGTCTGATACCCAACAATCACCTTTCGATGCCCTGTCTGAGCGTGAAATGCAAGTTGCCATGATGGTGGTCAATTGTATTAGCGCACAAGAAATTTCCGATAAATTATTCGTTAGCGTTAAAACAGTGAACACCTACCGTTACCGCATTTTTGAAAAACTGAATATTGATAGTGATGTCAAACTAACTCACTTGGCGATTCGCTACGGGTTAATCAAACCTTAACACAACGTACATCCTGTTACTTATGACACAGCGTTCAATCCATAGTGAATTGAACCAGTATCATTTGGGCCTTTGGTACAGTGCTTATCGCTTTATCATCAGTGCCTGTCTGTTACTGGTCTTTTTACTGACCTACACTCAATTCAGTTCAGATTATGAATACCCACGTTTATACCTATATGTATTGACGATTTATTTGCTGTTTACCAGCATTCAATTCATGTCGCTTGGACGCTTCAAAGTCCGTATTCCAAACCAGCTACTGCTGTTATTCATCGTAGATGTGATTTCGCTGAGCTTACTGACCTTAGCCATCGATGGACCCAATTTACATTTGAGTTTGCTGTTTGTGATTACGATTTTTGCAGCATCCCTGTTATTAGATGCCCAAAAAGCCTTGGTCATCACCCTCATCGCTGTGATCTGTGTGGTATATCAACTGTTTTTAGGTTCAATTCTTGAATTTACCTCACTTAAAAATTTAACCAACAGTGCGATTTTGGCTTTTTTATTTTGTGTAGTGTATGGCAGTGCGCAAATTGCCGTGAAACGTTTTCAGTTATTGGAAAATCTGAATTTTTCGCAATCTTTAGAGCTACATCGACTACAAAACATTAACCGCTATATTTTAGAACAGATTGATACGGGCTATTTGGTTTTGGATGAAAACTGTCATGTGGTGCTGAGTAATCCTGCTGCTTGCCATTTACTCGGCATGCCAAATTCTTATCATCATGATCAATATCCACTGTATACCACGCAGCCCGACTTATTTGAATTACTCAAGTTTGAAGATTTAAAAAGCGGGGAAAAATTTCAATTTGAATCGCAACAAAGCCAATACCACATTCAGGTACTCGTACAAAAACTCGTTGTGCCGCATCAAATGCTGACCTTGCTGATTTTACAAGATGCACAAAAACTCAATCAGCAAGTGCAACAACTAAAATTAGCCGCTTTAGGGCAACTCTCCGCCAGTATTGCTCACGAAATTCGTAATCCTTTAGCGGCGATTGTGCATGCCAATGATTTATATCCGCAAAGTGATACCGAACAACAGCACATGTTGAATCATATGATTTCACGTCAAGCGGTGCGGATTGACCGAATTATTCAAGACACCCTAAATATGGTGCGCAATAAGGAAACCCATCCGACTCGTCTGAATCTAGAACAATTTTTACCGTTGTTCCTACAAGAAGATCTGGCAGACATTCAACAGAACATTCGACTCAATGTACAAGCCAAAACCTTGATCGATTTTGATGAGGCACAGTTCAGACAAATTTTAATCAACCTAATTCGTAATGCGATTCGCCATAACAATCCGGACATGTCGTATATCGAAGTGGTGGCGCGTACAGATCAAAAAAAAGTCCAGATCGATGTCCGAGATTTCGGTCATGGGGTTGCTTTACAAAATCGCGCACAGTTATTTCAACCATTTTTTAGTACCGAAATTACTGGAACTGGTTTAGGATTATATCTTGCTCATAGCTTCTGTGAAGCGAATCAAGCACAGCTTTCCTATGTAGAACAAAAACAGGGAGCTTGCTTTAGGATTGAGTGCTTACAAGCTGTTATTTAATTGTTTTTAGGGGAAAACTGTGGATTCACAACCACTGGTATTGTTAGTTGATGACGAAGAAGACTTATGTATGCTGATGCAGATGTCTTTATCAAGGATGGGGGTTAAAACACATGTTGCGCATCGCCTCGACGAAGCTAAAAAAGCCTTGTCTACCTATAGCTACGATGCCTGCCTAACCGATCTCAACTTACCGGATGGTAATGGTCTACAGCTCTTAGATTGGATGAATGAACACTGTCCTTCCCTACCCGTTGCTGTGCTTACTGCCTATGGCAACATGGACATTGCCATTGCCGCATTAAAGGCGGGAGCATTCGATTTTGTCAGCAAACCGATCAATCCCAAACATCTTGAACAACTGCTACAAAAAGCCCTGAATAAGCCTTTGGCCGAAGACATTACTTCGCAAGATGCTTTAGAGCATAAAATGTTAATTGGTGAATCGCTCCCAATCCAGCAATTGCGTCGAACCTTAAAGAAAATTGCACGTTCACAAGCACCTGTTTTTATTACGGGTGAATCTGGTACAGGTAAAGAGGTCGTGGCCAATTTGGTTCACCGTTTAAGCAACCGTAATGAAGGACCCTTTATTGCCATTAACTGCGGGGCAATTCCCACAGAGTTAATGGAAAGTGAACTTTTTGGTCATAAAAAAGGCAGCTTTAGTGGTGCCACCCAAGACAAACAAGGTCTGATTCAATCTGCACATGGCGGTAGCTTATTTTTGGACGAAATTGCCGAATTACCTTTAGCCATGCAAGTTAAATTGCTACGCGCAGTACAGGAAAAACGTATACGTCCTGTGGGTTCAGACTGTGAAATTGATGTCGATTTCCGTGTGATCAGTGCCAGTCATCAGGACTTAGAAGCTCTCGTCCAACAAGGTCGCTTCCGCCAAGATTTATTTTTCCGTATCCATGTGATGGATTTAGTGTTGCCTGCCTTACGTGAACGTGGCGACGATATCCTCTTATTGGCGCAACATTTTATTCAAAAAATTAGCCATGAATGGGAAATTGCCACTAAGCCTCTGACTGAACGAGCGAAAAATTTCCTACTCAACCAATATTATCCGGGTAATGTTCGTGAACTCCGCAATATTATCGAACGTGCTATGACCCTCTGCGATGATGATCAGATTGATCTTCAACATCTGCAAAGTGCGCCATTAAGACAACCAAGTGCTCAGTTCAATTCCGCTACAGCAACGAATGAATCTGCTCAGCTGAGTGCAAACAGCAACGAACAGAGTGTGGTCCCTCGCAAACTACCTGAAGAAGGTTTAGAGCTCTTTTTAGAAAATATCGAAAAAGAAGTGCTCATGAATGCGTTAAACCTTACCCATTGGAACCGAACCCTTGCCGCAAAAAAATTAGGCATGTCATTCCGCTCATTGCGCTATCGTTTGAAAAAATTCGGCTTAGATACCGAAGACGAAGAGTAAAAGCTTTCCAGCGTATTGCTGTTTATTTTTGATTCAGCAATAACTCTGCAACATGATCGACATAGTGATCTTCACGTGCATCATGTTGCAGCGGATAGTTATAGTCTGGCTGCACCCCAATTCCTTCAATCATTTTGCCATTCGGTGTCAGATATTGCGACACAGTCATTTGTAAAGCCGCACCATTACTCAATGGAAATAGTTTTTGAACCACACCTTTACCATAACTTTTCTCACCCGCTACCCATGCACGTTTATGCTCTTTTAAGGCTGCGGTAAAGACCTCTGCGGCAGAAGCAGAACGATTGTTGATTAAGATGCCGACTTTCATATTTTGAAATTCAAAACTTGGTAAAGCCTGAAATTGTTGGTCACCCTCAGATCGACTTCGTGTCGACACAATAATGCCCTGATTCAAAAATAAATCGGCAGACTCGACAGCTGCGGACAATAACCCACCGGGGTTATTTCTTAAATCAAACAATACGGCTTTGACACGTGAACCGTGACTTTCAATTAAACGCTTTATTTCATTGGCAGTATCTTGTTGAAAAACTTTAACGTGTAATACTAAAACCTGATTATTTAATAATTTAGATTCTATATCTGTTTCAACTTTAGTGTTTCTGACCAAATTGATCGGTTGACTTGCAGTTATCAGCTGTAGATTCAGCGTCGAGCCGATACTGCCGGTGAGTAAGTGTCGCACTTGATCTTGATTGAGTTTTTTGAGTTCTTGATCATCAATTTTAAACACCGCCGTGCCATTTTTCAGACCTAGCTTTGCTGAATCGGCATCAGGCTTTAAATTGGTGATGACCCATTGCTGTAAACCTACATCAAAGCGCAAATTGAAATCGACACTCGCAATATCCCCTTCGGTGTATTGCAAAAGCTGCTTATAGTCTTCAGGTGAAAGATATCGTGAATAACGGTCTAAACCACTGACCATGCCTTTGATGGCTTGTTGGAATAATGCATCGTCATTTTTTTCAACTACATAATTTTCTTTGACAATGCCATAGATTTGAACAAATTGTTGGATCGATTCGACAGGTACTTCGGCATAACTTTGTTCATAGCTGCCATCAAACTCATCGAAAGCCGACTTTGCTTTGTCGGCTCCCCATGTCGAATGACTAGAACACAGCAGCAAGGCTGTAAGGCTTACAACTGACGTCCAGTGTGCTTTAGTCATTCATGCTTCCTTACATTTTAAGATTCAAGAGTAATCAAGTTACGACCTTGCATTTCTGTTGGTACAGGAATGTGCATAAGAGTTAACAGTGTCGGCGCTACGTCAGCCAAAACACCACCTTCTGCAATTGTTGCATTGGTCGGACCAACATAGATAAATGGCACAAGTTCAGTGGTATGTTGAGTATGCACCTGACCACTTTGGTAATCCTGCATTTGCTCTACGTTACCATGATCGGCAGTCACTAGCATGTGACCTTTATTTGCCATCACAGCTTCATACACACGACCTAAGCACGTGTCTACAGCTTCAACTGCTTTCACTGCTGCATCAAATACACCAGTATGTCCGACCATATCACCATTGGCATAGTTCACAACCAGTAAGTCGTACTCACCTGAATTAATTGCGGCAACCAACTCATCAGTGACTTCATAAGCGCTCATTTCTGGTTTTAAATCATAGGTCGCAACGTTTGGTGATGGAATCAAAATACGTTTTTCACCCGGATATTCGTCTTCACGACCACCACTGAAGAAGAAAGTCACGTGTGCATATTTTTCAGTTTCAGCAATACGCAGTTGTGTTTTACCCAAATTAGACAGGTATTCACCAATCGAGTTATGCAACGCTTCTGGCATATAAGCCACAGGTGCATCAATTGTTGCTTGGTAACGTGTCAACATGACAAATTTTGATAAAGCAGGAACCACTTTACGTTCAAAACCTGCAAAATCTTTTTCCACAAATGCTTTGGTAATTTCACGCGCACGGTCAGCACGGAAGTTCATAAAGACAACGCTATCACCATCTTGAATCGGTGCTAAATCACCAATACGCGTCGCTTTCACAAATTCATCTGATTCTTCAGCAGCATAAGCCTGCTCTAGACCTTCAACAGCAGTCGCTGCAGTGCGCACTGCTTCACCTTCAGTTAATAGGCGATAGGCTTGCTCAACACGATCCCAACGGTTGTCACGGTCCATCGCAAAGTAACGACCAATCATGGTAGCAATACGACCTTGACCCGGATACTGAGCAAACAGCGCATCTAATTTTTCAAGCGAAGGTTGTGCGCTTTTTGGTGGCGTATCACGACCATCAAGGAATGCATGAAGATAAACTTTTGCACCACGTTTTAATGCCAATTCAGCCATCGCCACAATGTGATCTTCATGTGAATGCACACCACCTTCAGACAACAAGCCCATGATATGTACAGCACGGTTTGCAGCTTTGGCTTTTTCAACCGCATCGACTAATACGTCATGTTCAAAGAAGGCACCGGTACGAATATCTTTGGTAATACGAGTAAAGTCTTGATACAGCACACGTCCTGCACCAAGGTTCATGTGACCCACTTCAGAGTTACCCATTTGACCATCAGGTAAACCAACGTCTTCGCCAGAGCCTGAAATCAATCCATGCGGATGCTTTTCCTGCATTGCAGTCAAGTTAGGTCGTTTTGCTGCTAAAAAGGCATTGTCCTCGACCGCTTCGCGATGACCCACACCATCCATAATTACCAATACGTGTGGGATTTTGCCAGCAGTTGCATCCGTCATAATGAACACTCTTTCGTTTATAAATTAATCATACTATCTTACCGAATTTTCGGTGAAGACTCTATGTGACAACCATGGTTTATCTAGGTCATCAACATTGTTTTACTCAATCTTGCATGCACTTAACGTGCGCGGTGCAGCAGATAGCCACCCGCTACAAACATCAAAATAATTGGTATAAAGACGAACCATGCAGGCGATGGAGCGTACACCAAACTTGCATAACCCAAGAAATCTTGTAAGTAGTAAAAGCCCAGTCCAGCAAATAAGGCAATCACCAAGCGGAAACCCATCGACTGTTGACGTAAAGGTCCAAAAATAAATGAACACGCAATCACCACTAAGGCAATTAAAGCAAAGGGCGAACCAAACTTTTGCCAAAACGCCAATTGGTAAGTTTTCGGGACTTGGCTATATTCATGCATATAACTCATAAAGCTCACCAATTGACTGGGTGATAGGTCTTCAGGGTCAATGGTAACCATATGCACATATTTAGGTTGCAAGGCCAATGAAAGCGGCTGTTCAGCATTTTGCTTAGCCACAGCATCACCCGTCGCTAATAGGTCGACTTGGGTTGAATTTTGCAGTGTCCAAGCCCCATTTTTGACAAAATTCCCTTGCTCCGCATCTAAAGTGCCTCGCAAACGATATTTTTCATCAAAATCAACAACCTGAACATCTTTAATTTGACCTTGTGAATTGGCATAGTCAATATAAATAAAGCGCTGGCCTTCACGTGACCAATAGCCTTTGACTTCGCCCAGTTCAGCCGCAGTGCGGTGACTTTTGACGCTTTTGGCTTGTTCATTGGTATAGGGAATGACCCATTCGCTTAATGCAAAGGATAAAACCACCAAAATGAGTGCCGAACGAATCACCCAGCCCACAATCCGCCAAAGGCTGATGCCGACCGAACGCATCACAATTAATTCACTATTTGAAGCTAGAGTCCCTAAACCCAGTACTGCACCAATCAAGGCTGAAATCGGCAAAATTTCATATAAATAATTCGGTGAACTCCATAACACATACTGCAAAGCATTCCATGCGTTATAGCCTTCTTTCAGCGAGCCCAATTCACCTAAATAAGTAAAAAGCACTTGTAAGCCAGCCAATACCGCGGTCGCACCAAGCATGGCTAAAGCAGTAGTTTTGGTCACATGTTTTGCAACTATACGACGTGCCAACATTTTAAGACCTCACTCGCTGAATTTGTTTCTTAATTTTGGGCGCTAATTTTTGTTTACGCGAGAACAATGCCGCTGCAATGCCGTAAATTACCAAAACAAGTGGATAAGCCCAGATGCCCATTTCTTCTTTACTGATCCGCGTTTTGATCGCCATTAAAGCCACGATTAAACTGGCAAAAATAAGTAAGGCTGGGAACAGTTTTAGGTAACGCCCTTGACGAGGACTGACCTCAGACAAAGCAGTGGCAAGCAATAACGCCACCAAAATAGCGAACGGCACAAAGATTCGCCAACCAAGTTCACTGGCAACCACAGGATCATGACGGTTATCCCATAACTTCGAGGTTGGTAAAGCTTCTACTTCGGTACTTTCAAATTTTGCTTCTTTATCATTTTCTAAACGTAAACGATAACTTTGGAATTCAGCTTGAGAATAACGCGGTTGCCCCGGATAGATTTCGTAACGGCGGCCTTCAACTAAATCAACCACATTGGCATTGTCATCGGGCACTTCGACGCGGGTCGCTTCTTTTGCCAAAATAATGACATCAGGCTTGCCCTCTTTTTCTGCACGCTGATAGAAGAAAATATCTTTTAAGTTTTTACGGTCTTCTGACAAGTCCCCTGCATAAATGGTATAGGGCCCAGAGGAAATAAACTCTTTCGGTCGAACCAAGTCAAAGCCTGTTCGTACCGCTTGCGAAGTCGTTAATGCTTCAAACTGACGGATGCCCCAAGGCGACGCCCACAGCATCAAAAATGCTTGAACAGCCATAAAGACCACGGTCATCGGCACCAATAAACGTGACAATTGATTACGACTGACACCGCTACCATTGAGCACAGCCATTTCATGATCGACATACAGACGACCAAAGACCAACATCAGACCAATAAAGAAACCGAGCGGAAGAATTAAGGTTAAAAATTCAGGCAAACGGTAGCCAATGATGCTAAATAAAATACTTGCATCTAAACGACCCTGCGCCGCCACACCAAAGTACTTGATCAAACGACCACCCATCATGATCAAGGTCAATAAGGCAATCACAACCAGTGATGTCGACACCACTTGCTTGACCAGATAACGCCGAATAATCAAATTAATTCTTCCAAAAATAGGGCCAATAAAAACTAGCGTTAGTTTACCCGAATGTAGAAAATATAAAACCTATACCCTTGTTGCTCATTGAAACTCTATTCATATAAATGTTTCAATGGTTTAATGGTTTATAAATTTAAAAAGGCATAAATACCGCACATGAAACTTTCTATTAATACGTCATTCCAAGCGAATGCGTCCAGCCAATATTTGTTGATATTAGTAGATTCTGAGCACGTTACAAATGCAGCTACTTCATATCAAATCAATGATTTAGATAATTTAATTGACGCGACTCAATTTAAAGCAGCACTCAATGAAAGCCTGCCTTTGGTGGCGAACATTGCCGCTTGTCGTAACAGCACACTTTTAGGCCTCGGCAAAGTTGCTGAATTACAGGTCAATAAATTTGCAAAAATTGCACAAACCATTATTAAAGCGTCACAAAAAAAATTCAAACAGATCAGTGTCGATATCTCTGCCCTACCACAAGAACAACATTATTTATTTGCACTTAGCCTGACGCAAGCGGCTTATGCATTTGATGAATACAAGTCTAAGAAAAATGAATTTGTTTTGGAGCAGATCCATTTAATCGCTACTGAAAGTCCATTAACCACTGCACAGCTTGAATTAATTTCTGCAGTGCAATCAGGTCAAAGTTTTACTCGTGACTTAGGTAACCGTCCGGGCAATATCTGTTTTCCTGAATATTTAGCCGAACAAGCTCAAGCACTTGCAGCTGAATTCCCAGATCAACTCAAAGTGACTGTACTCGATGAACAGCAAATGGCTGATCTCGGTATGGGTGCTTTCCTTGCTGTGAGTAAAGGTTCTGACCGTCCAGGCCGTATTATTACCATCGAATACCTTTCAAATCGTGAAGAAGCGCCAGTGGTGCTTGTTGGTAAAGGCGTGACTTTTGATACTGGCGGTATCTCACTTAAACCGGGTGCAGGCATGGACGAAATGAAATTCGACATGTGTGGTTCAGCATCAGTTTTGGGTACCATCCGTGCGCTGTGTGAAGCGAAATTACCGATTCATGTAGTCGGTGCAATTGCTGCTGCAGAAAACATGCCGTCTGGTCATGCCACTCGCCCAGGTGATATCGTGACGACCATGAGCGGTCAAACCGTTGAAATTCTAAATACCGATGCCGAAGGTCGTTTGGTGCTGTGCGATACCTTGACCTATGTAAAACGCTTTAACCCTGCACTGGTAATTGATATTGCAACCCTCACAGGTGCATGTGTCGTAGCACTGGGTTCAGTCCTTACTGGTATGTTCACTCCGGATGATGAACTGGCGGCTGAATTGACTGCTGCGGGTCAACATAGCTTTGACCGCGTATGGCGCATGCCCGTGATTGAAGATTATCAAGAACAACTTGATTCTCCATTTGCAGATATTGCCAACATTGGTGGTCCAAAAGCAGGTTCTGTAACAGCTGCATGTTTCCTTCAACGCTTTACGCGTGAATATCGTTGGGCGCATTTAGACATTGCTGGGACTGCATGGAACTCAGGTGCAAATAAAGGCGCAACAGGTCGTCCTGTGCCATTATTAATGCAATTCTTAGCGAATCGTGCTCAAGCGAATGGCTAAAGTTAGCTTTTATTTATTTGAAAAAAGTCCTGAACGACAAGTCGAAAGCACTTGTCGTTTATGCCGTAAGATTCTGCGTCAGCCTGTACGTATTTGGCTACATTGTGCTGACCCAGACTTACAGCAACAACTTGATGAACGCCTGTGGAGTTTCGATCACACAGGTTTCATTCCCCATGGTATCGATCAAGCCGAGGCAACGGTCTGTATTTCTGCCCAATTGCCTGAGCAAGCCGACTGGATTGTGTTTAATTTTAACGATCAAGCACTTGAACAGTTCGCAAGTTTTAGTCACATTATCGAAATTATTGAAAATAACGAACCCGCTAAAATTATCGGGCGTGAAAAATATAAACAATATCGACGTTTGGGCGTTCAACCACAGACCCATAAACTTTAACGTGATATTGGTTTTACCCTATTTGCAAGGAGATGCACCATGGCATTGAATGTCGGTCCAGACTTTAAACAGCGCTGGTTAAAAGTACCTGAAGCTATTCGTCAGACCTTTATTGATGACCTTGGTCGCGTTTGCGATGTACTCAATCCCAGTACAGACATTCAACAATGGCTAGTCAATGACCAACAGCAACAGCAAATGTCTTTTGACAAAATTGAGTCTGCCTATGCAGATTTGAAAGCACAGCTGATTGAAGATGCTCGCATTCGTAAACAATTGGCTTTAGAAAAAGCCTTAGAAGAAAAACGTGAAGCTGAACAAGCCTATGCAGAACAACTGAAACGTGACGAAGAGTTACGCTTTGCTGCACAAACGCAAGCGCTCACCATGATGCAACATAATCTTGATCGTGAAGTACAACACTATGCCGCTCGCTATCATAAAAATCCTGAAACGGGTTTAGCAGGATTAAGCCAAAGCTTATCGGTCAGCGAAGGACAAATGTTGTCAGAACTTGAAAGTGTACGCGTGCGTTTGGAACTTGAGGCAGAAACGCAAATCGAAATGGCAGTCAGTGATTTCCGTGCAAAATTGAAAGCTGCAGCACAAGAAGAAATTGACTATATCTTAGAAAACTCCAATTTTTCGACAGAATCTACATCATCCCAAGCATCGTAAGCTGTCGATCGAAATCTGGTCACTGTCATTAAACTGACATGTATTTGCAACATGATGTTCATATGGCTGAAGCATTGTCCCTCAAAATACAATGCTTCAGGCATCCTAAAAATATAATCATGCATCCAGATGGGAATTCAATATGGACATCATTCACCAGATTACCCAGAAAATATCCTCTCTATCTGCTGGAGAACAATGGGACATTCGTGCCAAAGATCTTTGGCTGAGTCATTCAGACTTTCACAGTATTTCGGTGTATCTCAGCCGAGAATCAGAAAAAGGTGGTTTTAGCATTCAGCAACCGCCCCACAGCTCGATTTTTCAAACCCTTGATGTGGTGACCGTTACAAAACACTAAGTTGTCATCGACTCCATAAAAAAAGCCCACAACTGTGGGCTTTTTTTATGTCTAAGTTTAGCTTAGACCAAATCTGCAACTGCAGAAACAGTATGTCCTAGGAAATAACCGATACCGAGTAGTAATCCAATCCAGATGAAACCACCTAGCACATTATAAAACATAAATGTACCGAGGCTCATGCGCGCAGACCCAGCGGCAAAAGGCGCAAAAGAACGTACAAAAGGTACAAAGCGTGCGACTAAAATCGTTTTACCGCCATGCTTCATAAAATATTTATTGGTTTTGACCATATATTCGGGCTTAAAGTAACGTGTGTGCTTATTAAAGTACTTAATGCCTAGCACGCTGCCCGTATAGTAATTGACGCAGTAGCCCAAGACCGATGCGACAAATAACATCAGCCCCATGGTGTGTAAATGCACCACTTCCGTCGTTGAACATAATGCGCCGATGGCAAGCAACAGGCTGTCTCCCGGCAGGAAGAACATAAATACTGAACCCGTTTCTGAAAATATCACCAGAAATAAAATGGCATAAATCCACACACCATAATTTTCCAATAACATGGGTAACCACTGTTCCAGATTCAGTAAGAAATCAATCATTATCACCTGTCTGATTATTCATCATATATGTCATTCCGCGACGCATTATCACCAAAAATAAAAAAACAGTCTAATTTTTCAATCAGACTGTTTGGTTTTCTTCGGTATCAACTTATTTCAAGAAGCCATTTTCAGCGAGAAAATCTAAGCTAATTTTAGATTGCGCTGTGGTCTCAGCGGCTTTATCTCCGAGCAATAAACGCTCAATATAACGTGCTAAAACATCCACTTCCAAGTTCACTTTAGCCCCAGCTTTCCACGTACCGATATTGGTTCGTTCAGCCGTGTGCGGAATTAAATTTAAGCTCAGCACATTGCCACGTAAATGGTTAATCGTCAGGCTAATACCATCCACGGTCACAGAGCCTTTTTCTGCTAAATAGCGTGCAATTTCTTTCGGTGCGGTCACTTCAAAATAAATTGAACGTGCATCTGAACGAACTTGAGTGATTTCACCCACTGCATCGACATGACCACTGACAATATGTCCACCAAAACGCGTGGTCGGCAACATGGCTTTTTCCACATTTACTGCCTGCCCTGCTTTCCAGTGTTCCAAAGTGGTCCGATTTAAACTTTCACGTGATACATCAGCTGCATACCAATTGCTACCAAAGTCAATCACGGTTAAGCAAATGCCATTGGTGGCAATAGAATCTCCCAAATGCACATCCGACATGTCTAAATCTGTCTGGATACGCAAGCGGACATCGCCACCCACGTTTTGAATGCTTTCAACTTTACCTAGACTTTCAATAATGCCTGTAAACATGTTCAATCCCTAAAAAATATGGGGCGATGATTTTTACCACAAATCAAGTTGCGTGCTCACGCCAGAGGTATCGACACCACCTAATTCTGCAAAATGGTGCAATTGACTCAACAACTGACGGATTGGTGGACCTGATTTGGCATGCGTATCCGTGATGACAATAAACTCTAGTACGCGTGCACGTTCAGACTGACGCTGCTTACTCACGCGGTAACGTGGTACATCTTGCGTCAATAAGCTTACTCTGCCACGTTTTAAATTGGCTTGTAACAAATCTGTGGCGCTGATATTACCATCGGTTGAATAGCTCGTCAGGATGTAACGTGCATTGATGGTTTCTAATAATTTTTCATAAGCTTCTTTCGCATGCTTCGAAGAATTATATGGACTTGGACGTTCTTTACGCCATGCACGGTCGATTCCGCTCTTAAAGCCTTTGGTATCTGGCGTTGGTAAATCCACCTGATCCCATAACGTTAAGGCATTCAACACATGGTAGTTACTGCTATAAGCATGTTGGTTATATGGTGGATCGAGATAAGCCACATCTACTTCAAAGCCGCTCATTTGATTGGCCAAATGCTGTGCGTCGACACACCACATTTCCGCGGCGGGTTTTTTCGGATCACCAATTTCACAAAAACGACTTGGGGTCAGCCATAACAATGAACCGATACGATCTAAGGCTGCTTGGGTTTTACCACCCCAACCATGATGAAAGCTTTTAAATACACCGCTGGTATTGCTGACAAAACTTGCTGAATACAATAACGGTGCCAACAAAGCACTCATTTCCACATCATCAATCGCGCCTTGAGCCTGCCAAGTTGCAATTTGCTGACGAATCGCATCGATACGCATACCATTACGACGTTTAAAGAATAAACGGTCACGTGCCGGATCGTAGATTTCATCATTACGTGGACACAAGTTATGGGTCACCCAACCTTTAACTTCTGGCAAACGGTTCAGATAATCAATCGCTTTCTGATAGCCACCCAACTCTTTAAAAGCAGGTGCTTCAACGCAAGAGAGAATCGCGCTGTTCAAGGCATGGCTGTAGGGTTCCCAGTCATTGGCAATAACACGATAGCCGTTTTGACGAGCCAACCGTGATACCACACCCGAACCTGCAAAAAAGTCTGCAAATATCGGCGCACGACCATCTTCGCGTTTTAAGGTTCCCGTTTGCTCAAGTGCTTCTAAAATCAGATGTAATAGGCGGCGTTTGTTTCCCAAATAAGGAACCAACTGATGGAAAAGATATTCGTCTGTGGTACGAGCCGCATGACGACGTTTGTGATAAACCGTAGACTCTGAATTCATAGCGTCTCTTGAGAAGGGATTAACCTTAAGCGAATGTCATCACCCAATTGAGTGACATCTTTCAGCTTAAATCGAAGCTGCTCTGCCATGCGGTCAAATTCCGCATTAAACATCGCACGTGCTGACTGACCCAACAAGGTCGGTGCAACATAACTGATCATTTCATCGATCAAATGTTCTTGTAAGAAAGCGGTCGAAAGTGTCGCACCGGCTTCCACAAGGACATCATAAATTTGGAACTGTTGAACGCATGCTGCTAACAGATCGGCCAAAGGCTGAATTTCAAATTGTACCACGCCCAAGTCAGCAAGTTCCTGACGATATGGCCCCATGACCATCACGGTTTCAGGTTGCTGCAATATTTTTGCGCTTAATGGCAAGCGGCCTTGGCGATCTAGCACGATACGTTTCGGCTGAACCACGCTTCGCATATCAACAGCATCATCGAGTTGACGTACGTTGAGTAAGCAATCATCTGCTAATACTGTTTCCATCCCAGTAATCACAGCACCTGATATCGCACGCCAATGCTGTACATCTTGTCGCGCCATTGCACCGGTAATCCATTTAGACTCACCCGAGGCCATGGCAGTACGCCCATCCAGGCTCGATGCGACTTTGAGCCGGACATAAGGCATGCCCGTCGCCATGGCTTTTAAAAAGCCCAAGTTCAATTGATGCGCTTCTGCTTCACAAATACCTGTGATCACTTCAATGCCAGCATCACGTAGGATTTGTACACCTTTACCCGCAACCAATGGATTCGGATCGGGACATGCTACAACGACTTGAGCAACACCTGCTTCTACCAAACCTTTGGCACAAGGTGGCGTACGTCCATAGTGTGCGCAAGGCTCTAAAGTCACATAAGCGGTTGCGCCACGTGCGGCCTCACCTGCATCACGCATTGCAAAGACTTCGGCATGCGGCTGACCCGCTTTGGGATGAAAGCCTTCACCAACCAATTGACCGTCTTTGACAATTACACAGCCCACATTGGGATTGGGACGAGTGCTGTATTGCCCCTGCTGTGCCAATGCAATTGCACGCCGCATCCACTGTTGATGCTGCTGCAAAGGCACTTGATCTAACTCAGACATGTAATCACTCATGATAAAAATGGAAGCAGATGTGCATTAGTGCTCACGCTGCTGCATTTGTTCAATTTGACGACGAAAAGCTTCTACATCTTGGAAGTCTTGATACACAGAAGCAAAACGTACATAAGCCACATGATCTAAAGCAAACAAAGACTGCATGACAATTTCACCAATGGTGCGTGATTTCACGTCACGTTCACCCAAACGGCGAATTTGCAATTGAATATCACTGAGTACCGTTTCAATTTGCTCTTGCGTTACTGGACGCTTTTGCAAGGCATGCATGAGCGAGCGGCGGAGCTTGGCTTCATCAAAAGGTTCGCTCTTTGAGTCAGACTTGATGACACGCGGCATCACCACTTCATAGCTTTCAAAAGTTGTAAAACGTTCACCGCAACTAATACATTCACGGCGGCGGCGTATCTGACAGCCTTCAGCAGCAAGACGTGAGTCAATCACTTTACTGTCTTCAGCGTTGCAAAATGGACAATGCATAGCGGTTAAATTGAACAAATCCGAATGGATTTAGAGTGTAGCAAAAATTTTGAAATTTGTAGAGCTTTACGCTAGATATGGAAAAAAAACAGCCCTTTCGGGCTGTTTTACACAATATATTGATTTACTGTGATCTTATTATTCTACACGTTCACCATGTTGACTTAAGTCTAGACCCATACGTTCGTCATCAGCTTCAACACGGATGCCAATCACTAGATCAATCACTTTCAAGATAATGAATGTCATCACTGCTGAGTAAGCAATAGTCGCTAGTACGCCTTCGACTTGAACCCATAATTGATGCATTAAGTCGCTCGGTGCTTTATCACCCATGATGAATTCGCTGGCAAAGAATGCTGTAAGGATCGCACCCACGATACCACCGACACCATGTAGACCAAACGCATCCAAAGAGTCATCCGCTTTCAACGCACGTTTCAGCGCAGTAATCCCCCAGAAGCAAACCACACCACCGATCAGACCCATCGCTAAAGCACCACCAACTGTTACGAAACCTGCCGCAGGTGTAATCACCACAAGACCTGCTACTGCACCAGAAGCACCACCCAAAACAGACGCTTTACCACGAACCACTTTTTCAGTAATTAACCATGCCACTGCTGCTGCCGCTGCTGCAACTTGTGTTACCACCAATGCATAACCAGCGGAACCATTTGCACCCAGTGCAGAACCACCGTTGAAACCAAACCAACCTACCCATACAAGGCTTGCACCGATGACGGTTAAAGTTAGGTTATGTGGCGCCATAGATTCACGGCCAAGCCCCATACGTTTACCAAGCATGTACGCTGCAACGAGACCCGCAACACCTGAGTTGATGTGAACAACCGTACCACCCGCAAAATCAAGCGCACCGTCGTTACCTAACCAACCACCGCCCCATACCCAGTGGGTAATTGGTGCATAAACCACGACACTCCAAATTGCGATGAACGCAACGAAAGCACCGAATTTCATACGTTCTGCAATCGAACCGCTAATAATGGCAACGGTAATGATGGCAAATGTCATTTGGAAAATAACAAAAAGAATCTCTGGAATCGTACCGGACAAGGCTTCTGTGGTGATGCCCGACAACATAAATTTGTCTAAGCTACCGATAAAGGCATTACCTTCACCAAATGCTAAGGTATAACCCACAATCACCCACGTTAAGCTCACGACACCTGCCGCAACAAAACTGTGTGCCATCGTGCTGAGTACATTTTTCTTACGGACCATACCGCCGTAAAATAATGCTAAACCGGGAATTGTCATGAGTAACACAAGTGCAGTGGATACTAAAATCCATGCTGTATCACCTGTATCGAGCTTAGGTTCTTCTTCTGTAGGTGCTGGTTCTGCAGGTGCTGGCGCTGCTTCAACTGGAACTGCAGCTTCTGTTGTATTTAGCGTTGTTGTATTTGCAGTATCAACTACTGTGACTTCTTCTGTAGGTGCTGTTGCGCTTTCTTCAGCCCACGCAACAGAACCACCTAAAAGTGCACTGGACAAGCCGAGTGCAATTAGCATTTTTTTCATTCGTATCCCCCGACCTGATTTTCTGAGTTATTAGCTACTCAGCAAACTTCATGCCAATTTTTTAAACGGCATCTGCACCTGTTTCACCAGTACGGATACGGATGACTTGTTCCAGATTGCTTACAAAAATTTTACCGTCGCCAATTTTTCCTGTGCTTGCAACACGAGTAATTGATTCAATTACGGTATCGACCATTTCATCACTGATTGCGATTTCGATTTTTACTTTTGGTAAGAAATCAACCACGTATTCAGCACCACGATAAAGTTCAGTATGACCTTTCTGGCGACCGAAGCCTTTAACTTCAGTGACAGTGATCCCTTGAACACCATTTTCAGAGAGTGCTTCACGCACGTCATCTAATTTAAAAGGTTTTACAATTGCAGTTACGAGCTTCATGTTTTGTTTTCCTTCGGCTTATTTCACCTGTAAGGTTTTATGTTCAATTTTCATGCCAATATGACTACAGTCGGGGGAAAATAGTCAGCCCAGCATGAGATTTCTTTATAACCTATTTTATACGGATAATCTTGCGTATGCTTATAAAAATAGACGTTTTTACTAGAAGAATTACGATTTTACTGATCGATTAAACGCATATTTAAATAAAAGCACTATGGTCATGAATGTGGCGATGTTAAACTGCTGCCACCAATTCACTGAGGATGGTCAAAACAATGATTGAAACCTTATTACAAGCGATATTAGAACAAATCGATCAGCCGAAAAAAGACGTCGAACATAATCTTCGCAGCTTACTCAATGAAGCTGTGAGCAAAATGGATCTCGTATCTAAAGAAGAAATCGAACGCCAACGTACTGCACTGAATAATGCCAATTTACGTTTAAATGAATTGTTGAAACACGTCGAAGAACTCGAACAAAAAATTCAGAACAAAAAATAAGCACCTTTTTAGTGCAACAAAAGACGCATAACGATTAAAAATAATGCACCATAACGGAACAATAATATGTCTTTTGCCAAAATCTATACTCGGGGTTTGCTCGGCTTAAATGCACCCCAAATTGAAGTTGAAGTTCATGTCAGCCAAGGCCTACCGTCATTGACCATTGTGGGCCTACCTGAGGCCGCCGTCCGTGAAAGTAAAGACCGTGTCCGCTCTGCGATTATTAATAGCGGCTTTCAGTTTCCGACCAAACGTCTGACCATTAATCTAGCACCCGCAGATTTACCCAAAGATGGTTCACGTTTAGATCTCGCCATTGCTTTAGGGATTCTGATCGCGTCGGGACAACTTCCTGAAAATGCAGCAGATGGTTTTGAATTTATTGGAGAATTGGCACTTGATGGTTATTTACGACCTGTCAGTGGCATCTTAAGTATAGCCATTGCCTGTCAGCATATCGGGCATCATCTGATTCTACCGGCACTCAATGCCGATGAAGCGGCACAACTGCCGGAGTTCCAAGTCTTTCCTGCTCAGCATCTTAAGGATGTATGTGAACATTTGAGTCGTTCAGCCTTAATCAGCAGCCACCCCTCGACATCGTCAGCCAATCAACACAGTTACCCTTTTGATTTATCTGATGTGAAAGGTCAACTGAGACCACGTCGTGCTTTAGAAATTGCGGCGGCTGGCGGTCATTCCCTGCTATTTCGTGGCCCTCCAGGCACAGGTAAAACTCTACTCGCCTCGCGTTTAGCCAGCATTCTTCCGCCCTTAGATATGCAAGAAAATTTGCAAGTCGCGAGTATTTATTCCATTGCAGGTGCAAATCATCATTTTGGGCAGCGTCCATTTCGTGCGCCGCACCATACTGCGTCTGCGATCGCCCTCGTCGGAGGCGGATCAAATCCTAAACCGGGTGAAATCACCTTGGCACATTTAGGAGTTTTATTTTTAGATGAGCTGCCTGAATTTGATCGAAAGGTGTTGGAGGTATTACGGCAACCACTCGAATCCAAAGAAATTGTGATTTCACGGGCTTCTCGTCAAATCACCTTCCCTGCGAATTTTCAATTGATCGCAGCAATGAATCCTTGCCCATGTGGCTATGCCTTTAACCAAGACAGCCGTTGTCAATGTAGTGCTGAAAGTATTAAACGCTATCAAAACCGTATTTCAGGTCCATTATTAGATCGTATTGATTTACATATAGATGTCCCGCCACTGGCAGCGCATGAATTACAAAGTTCGCAAGAGGTTGAAAGTTCAAGTACAGTTAGGCATCGTGTCATTCAAGCTTATGAGTTACAAATAGAGCGTCAGCAAAAATCCAATATGGCGCTCACGCCGACGCAATTGGAGCAACAAGCGGTTTTGGATGCTACTGCGCAGAATATTTTACAGTTAGCACAGCAACGAATGAATTTATCTGCGCGTGCTTATCATCGCGTATTACGTGTTGCCAGAACCATTGCCGACTTAGCTCAAAGTGAACACATTCAAGCTCAGCACGTTTCTGAAGCACTGTCCTATCGAAGCCAACTCAATGCTTAAAAAAATGGCGACCTAAGGTCGCCATTTTTAATGCTTTTTAACATTAGAATTCGTATTTCAAACCAAATACGACTTTATTCTTTTGTTTTTCATCCGCACGGTCATAACCACCAACTGTGTAATTCATGCTTGCGGTAACACCTGTATCTGCTAAAGGCTTGCTTAGACCAATATCAAAGTGACGGAAACCAAAGCTTTCTGTTGTTCCTAAATTATCTTCAAAATCACCTGAATCTTGATATGCATATAAACCAAGCGCGGTATCTAGACTGAAGTCTTTAGGAAGTGCATAGCTATATGATGCTTTGATATAAGTATCACCTGCATTACCCCATGAAACATCTTCAAGCAAAGTTTGCGCTGTTAAGCCAAAATCTTTATAGCTTAGCCCAAGCATTGTTTCTAAACCGTTTGCATCACTTGTATCAATATCATAGTAATAGTAGTAAGTTAGGCCTGCTGTGTAACCAAGATCATCATTAATTGAACCGTTATAGCCCGCATAAAAATCATTTTCAAAACCATTCGGTAGGTCATCACCATAGTTTAATGTTGAACCCCACCAACCTGCATAGAAGCCTGATGCATGGCTATAATCCAAACCACCTTGGATTGTCGCATCTTTATTTTCAGGCACATTGGTAATACCACGTAAATTATAGCTAGACAGTACGCCGATATTTCCAGATACAGAATGCTCTGAAGCAGGTGCTTCAGCAAATGTAAACGTCGATGCTGCTCCAAGTACAGCGATTGATAAAGCTTTAAGTGCAAATTTCATGGTTTATTCCCCCACATCGTGCGACGACGTATTTTTTGGTTATTTCGTTGAACTCAATGAGGTATTAGCAAGCGCTGTGCCATGTTTAAAAATATACACATATTTTTTTTATAAAGGTCACGATTTTGGCTTTCATAAAACATATAAGATACTGTTTTTATTTGTTATTTTTTAATTACTCTATTTAACTATTTTTCTCTAAATTTTTTTTTAGAATGCAGATTGTCAACTATTCAGATTATTTAAATCCTTAGGTTGATAGTTGTAACAGGATTTTAAAAATGCGCTTTTTTGAGTATATTTTTTCAACACCGATCTCAAAAATGCATAAAAAAAGTGCACAATCACCATTGTGCACTTTCAAAAATATGACCGAATACGATCAACTCGTTAATGTTAGAAAGAATAGGTCAATCCAACCACAACGTTATCGTCTAATTCCTCGCCTTCACGATCTTTACCGCCCCATACATAGTCAGCAGCAATTTCAAATCCAGTATCTGCAATCGGTTTACTTAAGCCCAAACGTGCTTCAGTGAATACTACATCTTCTGTGGTTGTTAATAGGCTGTCATCGTGACTGTCATTAAAAACAGAAACGCCGAGCGATGAATTTAATGAAACATCATACGGTAATGCATAGCTATAAGTAGCGTTCAGATATACATCGCCTGCGTTGCCATAATTAACATCAGACAACAATACAGCCGTGCCTACTGTTAAATCTTTATAACTTATGTCCTGAATAAATTCGACGCCTGTCGTGCGACGCTTTTCAGATCGGTCGTCGTTATACACTGAACCGCCACCTTGATAGACATAGGCCATCACTTGTGACTTATAACTCCAATCTTCATTCAGTTCACGTCCATATCCGACATAGAAATCATGTTCAAAACCATGTGACTGACTGTCGTCCGTAGGGTCATAGTTGAGTGTAGAACCCCAATAGCCCGCGAACAGCCCACTGTTGTGTGCATATTCAAGTCCGGCTTGTAATGCCGCTTGATCATTTTCTTCACTCGCACGGTACACATATTTGTTTACCACGCCCAAACTTCCAGACCAATTCCCTTGTGCAGTTGTGGCTTGTTCAGTTTGTTCTGCAAATGCAGGGACTGTACCTAGGGTCACTAAAATACTTAAAATGGCTTTTTTATAAAATTGAATCATGTTTAGTCCCCACATCGGATCGATCGTGGATTGGGTTGAGTAAAATTTAGCGCCGATTTTAATCGATTTTACCGCACTGTATAGCCCCTTTTTTCTTATTTTGATCAATTAAATCATTTAAAAACAAAGGTAAGATTATATAAAATAGTAAAAAATAAGCTTTTGATTCATAAAATATCTTTTATCGTGTTCCAGTCTTTAACAATGATTTAATGTTTTAATTTATATGTATTTATCACGATTATTATCATCTTTTATTGAGCTAGATTTTAAGGAAAACATTTCTGACGACTTCGCTAAAAGTCATTCTCTATTTACAAAAAAACACGCCAACAGTGCTTACTTAGCCTGAACATTGATGCCATGCACCTCAGCAGTTTTTATACTTTTTGATCAAAATACCAATTTAAATTCAGCACAAATTGTCGCGAAGAGTAATGATAAATCAGCAAGTTAAATGAAAGTTTTTACCGTTTTTTATATTTTTTTATGATAAGCAATGAAGAAACTTCTCTTTAGCTTAATATATATTCAATTTAAATAAACTATTTGTTTAACAACAATAACATACGAAACATTTGCTTGTTACAGATTGACCGATGATCTGAATGTTTTCTAACTTTAGTGTAATAAGCGCATTAAAAATAGTGATTTTTTTAAGAAAAAATATACAATCGCACTACATATTAACCAAATTTGCATGAGGCTCTCTCCCAATGCTTAAAGCTCAACAACTAACACTTGCAGTATTAGTAAACGCTGCTCTTATTTCTACTGTTTTTGCTAGCGAACAAAGCGAATCTAAAGGCTTTGTGGAAGATGCCGAAGGCTCTGTATTGTTCCGTACAGGTTACATCAACCGTGACAAAACCAATTACATTGACAATGATACTGGTGCAGTAAAACGAGTAACAGATACCAGCTCAGCTGCTCAGTCTGCGATTGTAAAACTTGAATCTGGTTTTACAAAAGGTATTATCGGTTTTGGTGCCAATGTTACTGGCGATGCTTCATTCAAATTAGGCAGCAATGATAATGCTGGCAATGGCATGATTCCGCTTCATAACGGCGGAGCTAAAGATGCAAATGGTGATGTAGACGCCTATAACCATTGGGCGCGTGGCGGAGCTAGCGTTAAAGCACGAGTATCAAATACAACTGTTGAATACGGTACCCAAGTTCTAGATCTTCCTGTACTTGCGTCTAATACAGCACGTATGGTTCCAGAATATTTCACTGGTGTTCTTGCGAAAAGCCGTGAAATTGAAAATCTAGAATTGGTTGCTGGTAAATTCACAGAGAATCAATATTCAGATCAAATCAATACTGATGGCCGTCATCTAGATAATGCAATCGTTTGGGGTGCAAAGTACAAATTTAACGATCAGCTTAATGCATCTTACTATGGCTTAGACAGTGAAGATGCGCTTGAACGTCACTACATCAATGCAAACTACACATTGCCTTTAGCTGAAAAACGCTCTTTAAATGTAGACTTCAATGGCTACCATACTGAATGGGACGAGCAAGCTGGAACTTATTCTTCAACAATTGGTAATAAAAATGTTGACGGCCGCAGCAATAGCATCTGGTCTCTTGCAGGTACATTAAACCAAGGCGCTCACTCAGTCATGCTGGCTTACCAACAAAATACAGGCAACACTGGTTATGACTATGGCGAAAATGCTGATGGCGCACAGTCAATCTATGTAGCTAACTCATACTTATCTGACTTTGTGGGGAACCATGAAAAATCGGCACAAGTTCAATATAACTTAAACTTTACTGATTATGGTGTGCCAGGCTTGAACTGGACTTCTGCATTCGTTTATGGCTGGGATATTAAAGTCAACAATTCAGCAAAAGAAGGTCAAGAGCGCGAATTCTTTAACCAAGTGAAATATACTGTTCAATCTGGTTTTGCTAAGGAAGCAAGCTTACGTGTACGTCATTCTTACTACCGCGCAAGTGATAACTACCAAGCTGGTAACTATATCGGTGATACAAACGAATGGCGTTTATTCTTAGACATCCCTGTGAAATTATTTTAATTTCGCAGCTACTCTAAGATAGCGAAAAAAAACCTGCACACTGTGCAGGTTTTTTTATGAGCATCGATTTCATATAAAAACGATGCTCAGCTTAAAACAATAAATATTATTTGTTCGCAGCTTGGTAAGCTTCAATTGAGCTCAGTACTTCTTGTTTCGCAACATCAGCACCTTCCCAACCACTTAACTTAACCCATTTACCAGGCTCTAAGTCTTTGTAGTGTTGGAAGAAATGCTCAATTTGATTGATCAACAATGCAGGAAGATCGGTATATTCTTGAACATCTTTATAAAGCGGAGTCAATTTGTCGTGTGGAACAGCAACAAGTTTTGCGTCAACACCACCGTCATCTTCCATGTTCAATTTACCAACAGGACGGCAACGAATTACAGAACCTGGCTCTACTGGATGTGGAGTTACCACAAGTACGTCTAATGGGTCACCATCCAAAGATAATGTATTTGGAACATAACCATAGTTCGCTGGGTAGAACATTGCAGTACCCATGAAACGGTCTACAAATAACGCATCAGAATCTTTATCGATTTCGTATTTGATTGGTGCTGCATTTGCAGGAATTTCAATAATGACATAGATGTCGTTTGGTGCATCTTTACCCGCTGGGATATTGCTGTAGCTCATAGCATCACTCTTTAAACAAAGTTAAATCTTTTAATCCGGCACAATTATAACGGTTTTATCGCTTTTTTTGTGATTTTAGCGATCATGCTGATAATTTAATCATCAAGCAGAACATTTAGCTTAATTTAATGACCAATAACATCAGGCAAATCGGGCATAACATCGACAAGGTCCAAATGATTGAACGTAAAGTTGCCCAATTGGCTAAATAACATAGCCCATAAATAACGCGTAAAACGAGATAGGCTATCCCAAAGGTCATGATGTATTGTTGATGAATCACCATGTATTCGGCCATTAGAATAGCCGCAATAAATAAAGGTAAACTTTCAAAACTATTTTGCTGCACTGCATGTGCGCGGCTCGCCAACCCTGTAGAGCGCGCTAAAACTTCACGTGGATTTTGATTATCACTCGACTTAAAACCTGCAGCTCGCTTCGCAATAAATGTAAATACATATGGCAGTAAACAAGCGGCCAAAATGAGATAGATGATCCCACTGATGCTGTGCATGTGTTTTTTCTCAGGAAGATTTTATGGCTGCTATAATACCATGGCATTTCGTGAATAATTTTTGTTAAATATAGTGTTTTTATAATCGGCAGATGAAAGGATCCTCTATGAGCACTTCTGATCAAGATCAATTATTTGAAGTTCTTGAAGAGCAAAAACGCCATCAGCTTCGCGTCGATCGTGCCTTAAAAATCGTCATCCCTGTGACTGCATTTTTACTTGCTGTGATCTGCGCCAACTTAAATGTCTGGTCGACTGTTTTCAGCTTTGTCATCATGTGGGTTGCATTCTATGCAGTTTCCATCAAGCAACTTCCCCTTTGGCATTGGGTCATTGTCATTGCCCTATATTGCTTAGTTGACAATATTTTAACCTATGGCAGCTATAACCAATCCGGCTTTAGTCGTCAGTTCGGCGCGATGTTTATTTTCTTAGGTGTTTTTGGAGTAGGACGTCGCTACTTTGATCGCTGGTCGATGAATAAAGGCAAGCTTTAATGAGCTAAATTTAAAGCGATAAAAAAGCGCCCGAAGGCGCTTTTTTTATGCATCGTATTATGCGGTTTTACGCAAATCTTTACGTAGAATTTTACCAACGTTTGATTTTGGTAATTCATCCATAAATTCAACATAACGTGGGCGTTTATAGCCAGTTAAGTTTTCTTTTGCGAATGCCAAAACTTCTTCAGTCGTTAAAGATGGATCTTTTTTCACAACGAATAATTTAGGTACTTCACCTGATTTTTCATCAGGAACACCAATCGCAGCAACTTCTAGCACTTTTGGATGTTTTGCAACAACTTCTTCAATTTCAGAAGGATAAACGTTGAAGCCAGACACCAAAATCATGTCTTTTTTACGGTCTACAATCTTCACATAACCGCGTGGATCCATGACACCAATGTCACCTGTACGGAAGAAACCGTCCGCCGTCATTACTTTGGCAGTTTCATCTGGACGGTTCCAATAGCCTTTCATGACTTGAGGACCACGAATCGAAATTTCACCTTGCTCACCTTGAGCAACTTCATTGCCATCATCATCTAAAATAGCAACTTCAGTCAGTGGCAATGGAATACCAATCGTACCGCTGAATTCCATTGATGCTGGAGGGTTTGCGGTTGCAACAGGTGAAGTTTCTGATAAACCATAACCTTCGATAATATTGGTACCTGTAACTTTCTTCCACGCTTCTGCAGTCGAAGGAAGCACTGCCATACCACCACCCATCGCCATTTTTAGCTTACTGTGGTCAAGTTGCTTGAACTCTTCATTGTTCACCAAAGCATTGAACAATGTGTTCACTGCTGGGAAGAATGAAGGTTGGTATTTACGTAATTCTTTCATTACCGCAGGTAGGTCACGCGGGTTAGGAATCAATACGTTTGCCTGACCTTTGTACATACCGTAAAGTGCACACACCATAAATGCAAAGATGTGATACAGCGGTAATGCACAGAAGATACGATCATCTGGCTGACCATCTTTCTGACCAAATTTACTTTGGAAAATACCATCACACTGCAACATGTTTGACACAAGGTTACGATGAGTCAATTCTGCGCCTTTAGATACGCCAGTTGTACCACCGGTATACTGAAGTACAGCAGTATCACTTAAAGTTAAGTTTGGACGTTTGTAATTGTTTGCACTCACTTTAGACATTGCTGCATTAAAGCGAATATGACCTGGAATGTTCCAAGCTGGAATTTGTTTACGTACTGAACGTAATACAAAGTTAACCAATGTACCTTTCAGCGTACCAAGCATGTCACCCACAGATGCCACGATCACGTGTTTTACTGGGGTTTTACCAATAATCGCTTGGTAAACAGATGCAAAGTTTTCAATAATAACAAGAGCTTCTGTTCCAGAGTCATTCAATTGATGCTCAAGTTCACGAGAGGTATACAGTGGATTCACGTTGACCAATACCAGGCCAGCACGGAATACACCCAATGCGACAACAGGATATTGAAGAACGTTCGGCATCATGACTGCAACGCGTGAACCTTTAGCTAAACCTAAACTTTGCAAATAAGTTGCAAATTTACGGCTAGCTTCATCAAGTTCTTTAAAAGTTAAGACTTTATCCATAAAGATAAAGGCATCTCTTGAGCCAAACTTCTGGAAATTACGCTCAAAAATATCGACCAATGAGGTATTTTCTGCGGGTAATTCTACAGTTTCTGGAATCCCTGTCTTTTGGTATTCAGCGAACCAAATCTTTTCCATAACGCCCAATTCTCCTGTCGTAATCCTTAATAATCCAACTGTTTTTTTTCAATATTAAGCGGTCATTATTTAACTTGTTTGTGCTTAATATTGCATCCATTTCACGAATAACAGCATATATAACGTATTTCGTTCCATGGATGCTAGTATTATCTTTGAATGAACAGTTTATTTGCTTTTTGATATCCACGTGGTAACAACACACCTTTCGATGCACGTTTGCCCACATATTTTTGCAGATCGTCGGCTTTAAGCTTTAATTGTTGATTACCTGCAAGCACTTGAATTATTTCATCTAAATTCAAAGTTGTCATGGATACAATTTGATCTTTTGCCTCAAGTTGTATCAATTTATTACCTTTACCCTTATTCAGCACTGGTAATTCATCAAGTTCAACCAACAGCAAACGCCCCGCAGAACTGAGGAGTGCAAGATGTGTTGCATTCTCAATCGCCGTTAAATTCATAACCGCCGCCCCTTCAGACAAGCTAAGGAAGGCTTTACCCGCTTTGGCATTGGTATCAAGATTTTTCGCTTGGGTTTTAAAGCCATAGCCTTTACTACTCATTGCCAAGACTTCTGTTTCATCTTCAGCAATAAACACTTGTTTAAAGCCAACACCACTTGCAGGTGCAAGCTTAGAACTCAGAGGCTCACCTAAACCACGCGCGGATGGTAAAGTATTGATGCCCAAAGCATAGCTACGACCGGCATCATCTAAGACATAAACACGTTGATTTGATTTACCTTGTGCATGGCTGAGATATTGGTCACCAGCACGGAAATTTAAGTTCTCAGCATCGACTTCATGACCTTTCGCCGAGCGAATCCAACCCGCTTCAGACAACACCACAGTCACAGGATCTGCAGGAAGCATATCTTGTTCATTAATCGCATGGGCTTCTGCACGTTTCACAATTGGAGAACGGCGGTCATCACCAAATTTCTTCGCATCTTCTTTAAGTTCATTAATGATCAAGGCTTTTAATGATTCAGGATTCGCCAATTGTTCACGAATAATGGCAGCTTTGGCTTCCAATTCTTCTTGTTCACGGCGCATTTCCATTTCTTCAAGTTTTGCCAAATGACGTAACTTGAGTTCTAAAATCGCTTCGGCTTGAATTTCATCGATATTAAAATGCGTCATCAACACCGGTTTAGGCTGATCTTCTTCGCGAATAATACGAATCACTTCATCAATATTCAGATAAGCAATGATCAAGCCTGCAAGTATATGTAACCGTTTTTCAATTTTATTCAGATGATAAGTCAAACGACGTGTCACGGTATTTTTACGGATTTCAATCCATTCCAACAAAATACGGCGGATCGATTTCACTTGCGGACGACCGTCAGCGCCAATCATGTTCATATTGACACGATAGCTCGACTCTAAGTCGGTGGTTGCAAATAGATGACTCATCACCGATTCAGCATCAATACGATTCGAGCGCAGGACAATCACTAAACGTGTTGGGTTTTTATGATCTGACTCATCACGTAAGTCCGTGACCAATGGCAACTTCTTCGCCTGCATTTGATCTGCAATCTGCGTGATCACTTTCGAACCTGAAACCTGATACGGCAGCTCCGTAATCACGATTTCATTTTTCTCAATGCTGTACACCGCACGAGTTCGATAACTACCGCGACCCGTGGTTTGAATTTTAAGTAATTCTTCTGGAGAAGTAATAATTTCCGCACGTGTCGGCAAATCAGGCGCAGGAATATATTCTGCGACTTTCTCATCGGTTAAATTAGGATTGCGAATTAAGGCGATGGTACCCTTCACCACTTCACGTAAGTTATGCGGTGGGATATCGGTTGCCATACCCACAGCAATGCCCGTTGTGCCGTTGAGTAAAATATTCGGTACACGTGCGGGTAAATTCACCGGCTCTTTCATCGAGCCATCAAAGTTATCCTGCCAATCACAAGTCCCTTGTCCTAACTCAGACAATAATAAATCACTATAAGCAGACAGTTTTGCTTCGGTATATCGCATTGCTGCGAAGGATTTCGGATCATCTGGTGAGCCCCAGTTTCCCTGACCTTCAATAAATGGATAGCGATAACTAAACGGCTGCGCCATGAGGACCATGGCTTCATAACAAGCTAAGTCACCGTGAGGATGGTATTTACCCAGTACATCACCAACCGTACGTGCAGATTTTTTTGGCTTACCCGTTGGCTTTAGCCCGAGTTCGCTCATCGCATAGACGATACGACGCTGAACGGGTTTTAAACCATCACTGATATGTGGCAATGCACGATCCATAATCACGTACATGGCGTAGTTGAGATATGCTTGTTCGGTAAATTCTGCTACGGAACGGTTTTCTGTCGCATGATGCGCAAGGCTTGTCATAACAACCTGTAATCCTAAATTGTTCGTTCTTTATTGGGTTCTTATGCTATGTCGCAGGTGTCCCCTATACAAGGGGATGATCTAACACTCTGCGACAAATTGTGTCTTATGGCGTAAAAATATCCATTTTATTCACCATGATCAACTAAAAATTCAACAGTCTTTATAGACCGATGGATTCTAAAGTTTTGCCCTTAGTTTCTTCACCTAAAACCAAAATCACCACGGCAACTGCAATTAAGACTGCTGTAAACATCATAAAGACATAGCTAAAACCATGATCCATATCCATCATATGTGTCACAGCAAAAGGCGCGGCAATGCCCCCGATCCGACCAATGGCACCCGCCCAGCCCGAACCAAAGGCACGAATATTGGCCGGATATTGTTCTGGTGTATAGGTGTAAAGTACGCCCCAAGCACCGAGATTAAAGAAGGACATTAAACAGCCCCAAATCACAATCTCTGTCACACTGCCAGACTGACCGAAGAAATATGCCGAAATGGCACACATCCCAATGAAGCCCGCCAACGTAGCTTTACGACCTAATTTTTCGACCAACCATGCAGCTGCAATATAACCCGGTAATTGTGCCAAAATCATGACCAAAACATATTCAAAGGATTGAACAATGGTGTAGCCTTCTTTAACCAATAAACTTGGCAACCACGTAAAAATACCGTAATAAGAAAAGACGATACCGAACCAAATGAGCCACAGCATTAAAGTACGACGTGCAAAAATGCCTGACCACAACTGTGAAAAACTGATGTTGTGCTTTTCTGCAACCGGTTTGACCTCAAAGATTTCAACCACTTGCACACCACATTTGGCTTCAATCTTTTTCACCAATGCATGTGCTTCATCAAAACGTCCACGGTTAATCAAATAAGGCACCGATTCAGGCACCATTTTCCAAATCACGATCGCATATAACGCAGGGATTCCGCCAATCAGGAAAGCCGCATGCCAACCAAAATCAGGAATAATAAAGCGTGATACTAACGCCGCAACCAACCAACCCAGTCCCCAAAAACTTTCCAGTAAGACAATAAAACGTCCTCGTACATGCGCTGGAATATATTCACTGACCAAAGTCACCGCGACTGGGAGTTGCCCCCCTAAACCTAAGCCGACAATAAAACGAAATACCAACAACCAAGTTAGATTAGGTGCAAACGCACATGCAGCGGTGGCTAAGCTATAAATCACCAATGTCCATGCAAACACTGTTTTTCGGCCAAAGCGATCTGCCATTCCTCCAGAAAACACTGCGCCAATCGCCATTCCAACAAAACCAATCGAGACCACCCAACTTTTATCATTTGGCGTCATGGCCCAATCTTCAGCCATTTTCGCTAAGATGAAGGAAATGAGTCCCGTATCCATGGCATCAAACATCCAGCCAAGGCCAATAACCCAAAGTAAAGTGTAGTGAAACTTACCGATGGGTAAGCGTTGTATACGTGAGACTAAGTCCATAACAAGATCTCTGAACTGGTGGAAGGATGAACACTGCTTTCCCAACAGGATGTATGATTTTGCGTTTTTTAGTATAGATCCATGCAAAAGACCGACCATTGATCCGTCTTTTTAGCATTTTAATGTGATGTTATAGCAACGCGGCTATGACAAATCTTTTGAAGATACTGACTGATCATCATCATCTTTATAAATAAATTTAGGCATTTCTAAGCCAAAGTAAATGGCGATCAGACGTAAGGTGAAACCGAAAATGAGCGTCGCAATGACGGTCAATTCTAGCGATAAGCCAATCTCAATGCAGAGCCAATAACAAATCACGGACACAAAAGAAATACTGGCATAAAGTTCACGACGGAACACCAGCGGGACATCGTTACATAGAATGTCTCGTAAAATACCGCCAGAGACACCAGTTAGTACCCCTGCTACCGCAGAAACCACAAAACCATGTCCCATTTCTAAAGCGATTTGACAGCCAATAATGGTAAAACCAATGAGACCCAAGGCATCGAGAACCAAGAAGATATTACGAAGATGACGCATCCACTTTGCAATCAGGATGGTGACAAATGCAGCAAAGCAGGTCAGCATGAGATATTCGGGATGCTTAACCCACGTCAGCGGATAGTGGCCAAGTAGCACATCACGAACCGAACCGCCCCCCAGTGCCGTGACACAGGCAATCAATGTTACCCCAAACCAGTCCATACTCCGCCGACCCGCAGACAATGCACCTGTCATTGCTTCTGCCGTGATTGCGATAATATAAATAACGGTAAGTAACATCGCCCTTCTTCCACTGAGGGTTGAGATGCGCGCTATTCTAAGCTAAATCTGCTCAAATGTTATAAAAATTGCGCACAACATTGTTTAAATTTTCGTCCAGAACCACAAATACAGGGTTGCTTCATGGTGATTTTCATCTCTGTGGTCGGATCAAGGAAATACCAGCGCTGCTCGAACTTCACAAAGTGTGAAATTTCATGATGTACCTGCGCTTGCTGCCCATCGTGATAATGGGCTTTAAATTCAACTTGAGCATGATTTTTATCGAGCTTTTCTTGAGCCTGTACCACCTCAAGTTTTAACCATTGATTGACCTGACTCCACGCTGCAATGGCACTCACATCCAAGGCTTGCTGCTGTCCAAGCGCAGTTGTTTGTACAATATAATCAATCTCATGCTGTGCAAAAGCACTATAACGTGAACGCATCAACTGCTCTGCGCTCTGTGCATTTTCACGCCCCGCATGTAAGGGCTGACAACAGTTGGCATACTCACCTTTGCCACATGGACATTGGACTTGTGACATATTTGTTTCCATAAAAAATAGCCTGACAATGCAGGCTATTTTAACGGATCTTTCCACACAATTTTCATCAGTAGATCCGTATCGATTCAAATAAAAGAATGATACACGGTAAGGTCATCCGCAAGTGTTTGAGACAGGACTACTTCTAATCAAAAATGTTTTTGCAATGCTTTGAATAATTTGACGGTAGTGAACGAGTTTTGCGGATGACAATGGTTTTGGGTACTTTTGCCGAAACAAAAGTACCTCCAGCCGAAGGCTAATCCCTTTATTTAAACCCTAGATGTAAGACTCCGTCGAATAGACTTAAAAATCATTTTAAAAATGCGTAATTACTTTTACGTGCGTAACATCAGTGATCTATATAGATTACCCCCCGATACGCAACTTAATCTTCAGTTGGCATGGGAATGACATGCACTTTTTCGATCTTGTGGCCATCCATTGTGACCACTTCAAAGATGTGTTCATCCGCTTTGAATTTTTCACCATTGGCTGGTAAACGGCCCAAATGAAATAAGATATATCCAGACAGTGTCGAATACTGTTCAGCATCATCCACCAAATCACGACCCAACAATAAAGACACATGACGAATGTCAGTTGAGCCATCGAGTAACAATGAACCATCATCGAGACTTTCTGCTGCTGTCTCCGGTTCATCTTCATCGGGAAACTCACCAGCAATCGCTTCTAAGACATCAATTGGTGTTGCAATCCCTTCAATTGAACCGTATTCGTTCAACACCAAGGCCATTTGCAACGGCGCTTGACGCAGTTGTTCCATCACCATCAAGACTTGTGCATTTTCATGCACCACTACAGGCTCACGGAGATGTTTTTCGAAATCGAGTACGCCCGTTTCAATATAGTCATTCATGACTTTATGAGTCAGTACCGCACCCGCGATATTGTCTAACTCGCCGTGTGCCACAATCAAACGTGAATGCGTGGTACTGAGTAATTGAGCACGAATCGCCTCAGGCGCTTCATCCAAGTCAATCCATTCTAGTTCAGGACGAGGTGTCATCACTGACTTCACTGGACGTTCAGATAAACCCAGTACCCCTTGTACCATGACACTGTGGTAAACCCCGTTGTCTTCATCAAAGACTTCATCGGCAAAGGCACGTGTTGCAAGCACATCTTCATTTTCATTTTGATTGTCTGCAACATTTTTCCCACCGAGCATACGCATCACCGCTGAGGCTGTGCGATAACGTAAGTCTGTGGTTGTCACCATTTTTTCCTGATTATGACGCATGGTTTGGTTCAAGAACTCAATCATGACAGAGAAACCAATGGCCGCGTATAAGTAACCTTTTGGAATATGGAAACCAAAGCCTTCGACTAAGAGCGAGAAACCGATCATCATCAAGAAACACAGACACAGAATCACCACCGTTGGGTGACGGTTCACGAAGTTCATCAGTGGTTTAGATGCCCACAGCATAATGCCGACAGCAATAATGACCGCAATCATCATGACAGAAAGGTGTTTCACCATCCCGACAGCGGTAATCACGCTGTCGAGCGAGAACACGGCATCAAGCACCACAATCTGCACAATCACCATCCAAAACGTCGCATGCACAGGATTTTCTTCCTTTAGCATGGGCTTGTTTTCAAGACGTTCACGCAGTTCCATGGTGCCTTTAAACAGTAAGAACACCCCACCAAACAGTAAAATTAGATCTCGACCGGAGAATGGATGGTCGAAAATATGGAACAGTGGATTGGTTAGAGTCACCACCCATGCAATTGAGGCCAGTAAGACCAATCGCATACACAGTGCAAGCAATAAGCCGACAATCCGTGCGGTATTACGCTGTTCTGGCGGTAATTTTTCCGCAAGAATCGCAATAAAAACCAGGTTATCGATACCTAAAACAATCTCAAGCACCACCAGTGTCAATAAACCCACCCATGCAGAAGGATCGGACATCCATTCAAAGATCATGGTTGTATCTCCTGAATGTTATTCACACGTAGATCATGCTGATTTGAAGATGAAATGCATTGGACATGCGCAAACGCTTTTAATGGCGTTCTTTCTAATATTTTGATGTGTGCTGAGTGACAACAACCACTACCCATGACGGTTCTTTAGCTTGAAATGAAGTTTTAAGTATAGCAAGTTAAGGTAAAAATTCACCCTTTTTTACCAAAGTACAATCTCAGTATGGAAGAATTTAAACCCAGTGATGACATTAAATTGTCATATTTAGCTGCCAATGTAGTGTCATAAAAAATAACATGCTAAGGTAAAATTAAAACGTAATGAATAGCGGATTAAAAATGACAGAAAAACGTGGTAATCCTTCTCCTGCTACAACACAACCTTTAATCGCACTGTATTGCGGCTCCCGCTCTGGTAACAATCCAATTTATCAAGAAAAAGCCATCGCATTAGCGCAAGGCTTGGCTGAACATGGTTTTGGTCTGGTCTATGGTGGCGCCAGTATTGGCCTGATGGGTCAAGTCGCTGACGCTGTGGTCGATCATGGCGGCGAAGCTGTGGGTGTGATTCCTGAGTTTATGTTGGATTATGAAATTGCACATAATCATTTGACTGAACTACACGTCGTGCGCAGTATGCATGAGCGTAAAGCCATGATGGCAGAACGTGCAAGTGCCTTTGTTGCCCTGCCCGGTGGTCTCGGTACATTCGAAGAAATTTTAGAAATCGCCACTTGGGGACAGTTGAATCAACACCAAAAGCCGATGATGCTTTATAACGTCAATGGCTTCTATGATGCACTGATTGCACAATTAGACCATGCGGTCGCTGAAGGTTTCTTGCCGCCGCAGCATCGTGCCAAACTGATCGTATGTAATTCTTCGAAGCAGATCTTTAGTGCACTGAAAAATTTAGATTGCCCGAAAAATTTCGTGGTCTAACTGTATTTTAGATGTCAAAAAGGGGAATAAATCATTCCCCTTTTTTATTACTCGATGTCCTACTTCAAATCTATATCGTGCCGACTTAACCCGACACCACACGATAGAACCATGGCAAGGTTGTCGCTAAGAAAATACTCATCAATAAACCAAGCATCAATTTCATCGCATCTTTGCTGACATTTCGTGAAGTTCGATATTTATTCACTTCATGTAAATGCATGGACATGGCAAATTCACGTCCTGCAAGTAAGCCCAAGAACACCCAAGTGGTACTCATTGGAATATTACTCCACTCTTTGAACACCAATAAAATCAAGGCATACATAAAGTCGATAATGGTTGCCGAGCGGATATCAGCCACACCCGTTTTGGTGTCGATAATGCCCTGAATCGCCCCACCACGTTGGTACAAAATGATCCCAAGCAGTACGATAAACACCACAATTGCAAAAATCAGGAACTCCAGCGGCACCTGACGAGGGACGTAGACAAAAATATTGGCCAAATCCTGAATCAGCCACTGACTCCATAAAAATGCCGTCGAAACCCACTGTAGTCCCACCCAAATATTCGAGGGTGTTTCATCACGTGTTTTACTGAAATAAACCGAAATGCCTTTAATCACAAAACGGTAAATAATAATCGCGACAACAAAAGCAACCGCGTAACCCATCATCGACTTGGTTAACATCGACCCGAGACTACTCGGAGAGAAAATCGTCAACACTAAGAATGTGGTACTGACTGGAATACCGTAGCGAGTCAAAATGATCAGTAAGATCGGTGGCACAATATAGAGCCACGTTACCCCTTCTGCGGGAAATGGAATCGTTTCTAAACGACCATAAGATGCATCCCCCACGCCAGAACTGTACCAACCATAAACCAATACAATGGCTAGAATACTGCTGACATAGATCCACAACAGCCACCAAGGGCGATGCGCATTGGATGAAATAAAGGTTCCCAATGTCTGTGGCACATCATTACCGACAATAGAATAGGCCGCGAGACAGAAGCCTATGACCATCAGAATTTCGATTGTCATGAAAACAAAACACCTTTGCCATAAAGAAAAAGCCCTCCAATAAATGAAGGACTTGAGCGCATTATGACAGTTTATCTGGCGTTCATACAATTTTGTGCCGTGCTTTTCTCGACATCAAAATAAAAACTTTAAATAAAACAAAAATTTAAAATTTAATTATTTCAATTTAATCTGATAAACCGCAGTGCTACCGTTCACTTCATTTCTAACAACCAACAAAGGTTGAGCATTAGGCGAATCTTTGGCGGCAATAAAAATCAGATCTTCAGGTCCCACATCGCCTTGTTTAATCACATCAGTGCCGAAACTTGTAGTTTCATGTTTTCATTCGTCTTTTATTTAAATATGACCAAGTTATAAACATTAGGTTGCATAGAGATGAAACTTTCATTGCATTTTTCTTGCAATTTTTTGGCTCAATTATGCAAAGCTTTTACTACATCTGAATGGCAATCTTCATTTAAACTGTTTAAAAATCTCAGCTTTATTGACTTATGAATAGCACGCCAACACATCAGGCTTTACAACCCGAATTTAGACTTCTTGTGCTATTGGTCTCTATTGGCTTTTTTATGCAAGGCCTGGATACGACCATCGTCAATACAGCAATCCCAGCGATGGCAAGAAGTTTGGGCGAAGACCCGCTACAAATGCATAGTGTGGTCGTGGCCTATGTCTTGTCTGTCGCAGCGTGTATTCCTTTAAGTGGTTGGTTGGCCGATCGTTTTGGTGTACGAAATACCTATTTCACAGCCATCATTATTTTTACATTAGCATCGCTAGGCTGCGGCATGGCCAATAGCCTGAATGAGCTGCTGGTTTATCGGGTAATTCAAGGCATAGGTGGCGCATTACTGCTGCCTGTTGGGCGTTTGGCGATGCTCAAAGTGATTCCTCGGACACAGTTTTTATCGGCCATGAGTCTGATGAGCCTTGCTGGTTTAATGGGCCCCTTAATTGGCCCTACCCTTGGCGGCTGGATGGTGGAAGTCGCAACATGGCATTGGATCTTTTTAATAAACATTCCAATGGGGCTGTTAGGGGTTCTTATTACCTTTAAAGCCATGCCCAATGTGACCGAACCGAGCGTACAACGCTTCGACTTTATGGGTTTTTTCTTATTGGTCGTCGCCATGGTGGGGTTATCGTTAGGCATTGAAAACTTTGCTAGCCCTCATCTTCCGCTATGGTGGAGCCTGCTTTTGGTCGCTGCAGGCATCATCGCCAGTTTGATCTATGCCTTTCATGCACATACCCACGCCAATGCGCTGTTTCGCAGTAAATTATTTCAAAATCGGATCTATGCTATCGGCATTATCGGCAACTTCTTTGCCCGCCTTGGCGGCAATGCCATGCCATTTTTGATTCCCTTAATGCTACAAGTGGCTTTTGGCTTTGAGCCATTTATCACAGGGTTATTGATGATACCGACGGTACTCGGTTCATTGGCATCAAAACCGATTATTCGTCAAATTATTCAACATTTTGGCTATCGTAAAGTGTTATTGGTAAATACCTTCTTGGTCGGTGCCTGTATTTGCAGTTTTGCACTCTCTACGGCTGAAACCCCCACTTGGTTACGTGCCTTACACTTTTTTATTTTTGGTATTTTAAACTCGCTGCAATTCGTTTCGATGAATACCTTAACCCTCAAAGATTTACCCCAACAAGATGCCAGCAGTGGCAACAGTTTCTTGTCTATGATTATGATGGTTTCGATGAGTATCGGTGTGGCTTTGGCAGGGACTTTAGTCAACGTGTTTACGGCCTATTATGGTCCTGCACAAATCGAAACAGCATTCCATAGCACCTTGATTTTACTCGGCTGCATTAACCTGATTACCGCAGCGATTTTTTGGCAGATTCCTAAACATGTGGATGTCTAAACCTGTGTCATCGGGCAAATCTATGACAGATCAACCTTTAAAGGGTTATGATAAAAGGGATACTTGGATACATTTTCATGCCTAAAAAAGCCAAATCACGTACCACAAAAAGTTCACTCAAAAAATACAGCCCGATTATTGCACTCAGCGCTATCAGCGGCGTCATGGTGGTGGCTGGATTAGGTTATTTAGCCGTGATGCCGCATCGCCCTGCATCTGCAGAAGAATATCCCGTCAAAGGTTTTGATGTTTCTCATCATCAAAAAGATATTCAATGGTCAAAAATTTCACCTAAAAAATACCAATTCGTTTATCTCAAAGCCACAGAAGGTGGCGATTTTAAAGATCGAAAATTTCAAGACAACTGGTTACAAGCACGGGAAAACGGCTTTTTAGTTGGGGCCTATCATTTTTACCGTCTGTGCCGTGATGGCAAGATTCAGGCGGAAAATTTTATTGCTTCCGTGCCGAAAAAAGCCGATGCCCTTCCTCCCGTGATTGATTTGGAATATGACACCAACTGCATTAACACCTACAGCAAAGAGCAGTTACTCAAAGAAATCAGCTATATGCATGATCGCTTGCACCGCCATTATGGCAAACAACCGATTTTTTATACCTCGAAGTCTTTTTATAATATTGTCTTAGCTGGCGAGTTTAAACAGACGCCGCTGTGGGTCCGCGAATATAAAGGCCCACCCGATCTAAAAAACAATCCGAAATGGCTGATTTGGCAACATACTAATCAAGGACAAATTCAAGGCATCTCGACCAGCGTCGATTTAAATGTATTTTCAGGTGATGATAAGGCTTGGACTGATTTTTTAGACAAAAATGGCGTTTCCCCGATCAAACCCCGTTGATTTATTCACCGACTCAGGACAACATCGAACAAAATAATCCATGAAAACTGAGTCGAAGGATGCGTATTTTAAAAACTTTTCTTATTATATTTTCAGTCTTTATGATCCTCGCCATCGGGATATTGGCATATTTGATCCAACCTTCAGGGACCTTGGCAGCGTTTAAAACATGGCATTATCAACTTCCCGCACAAAGCACTGCAGATACTCGCTCAGCGGCGCCCTATCACGTCAAATTCTTTGGCGTTTCCACCTTACTTTTTGACGATGGCCAAGAGCAAATTCTCATAGACGGCTTCTTTAGTCGACCTTCACTCAGTCGGACCGTATTTACTCAAATCCAAAGTGATCAGCCTTTATTACATAGCTATATCGACCAATACGACTTAAAACGCACTCGTGCTATTTTCGTGACTCATTCGCATTATGATCATGCGCTCGATATTCCAATGTTGGCCCACCAACTCCCCAAGGCCATAATTATCGGCTCTAAAAGTACCTTAAATATCGCACGGGCGATGCCAATCGCTGAATCACAATTACACGAAGTTCAAGCTTGGCAACCGATGCAAATCGGTAAATTCACCATTACTGCCATCCCCTCGCAACATACACCGCCAACGGCCGTTAATGATGATTTGGGAGAAGAAATTTCGCAGCCACTGCAACTCCCTGCACATTTTAGTGCGTTTAAAGAAGGTGGATCGTATGATTATCTCATCCAACATGGGCCGCATTACAGTTTAGTCAAAGCCAGTACTGGTGCTGTGCCCAAACAGTTGCAAAAACTAAAAGTCGATACTTTATTTTTAGGCATTGCCCAACTTTCCAAGCAAACGGCAGCGTTTCAACAGCAATATTTCAAAGAAACCTTAGCGATTCTTCAACCCAGTACCGTGATTCCAATTCATTGGGATAATTTTTTCAAACCACTGAATCCAGAGCTCGAATTTTTGCCCCGCTTTGCCGATGACACCCCTCAAAGCCTAAATCTATTAATACAGTCGGCAGCAACTCAAAACACCAAGGTGGTTTTACTCAGTCAACCTGTGTCGTTCGAGTTAAAAAATTGAGGAAAGTGCTGGATTGACTGTGCGATACTGACATTCAATTTTTAGGCACTGATCTAACTAGGCATGAGGAAAATCATACATATCGACATGGATGCATTTTTTGCATCAGTAGAGCTGCGGGAACGTCCAGAACTCAAGCAGGTTCCTGTTGTTGTGTCTTCACATCACCCTCGTGCAGTCATCTGTGCCGCGTCCTATCCTGCACGTGAGTTTGGTTTACGCTCGGCGATGTCGATGGCACAGGCCCGTAAACTCTGCCCACAGGTCGTGGTGATCGAACCTAATTTTGAAAAATATCGTGCCGTTTCGGCGCAAATTCATTCCATTTTTCAACGCTATACGTCGCTGATTGAACCGCTGTCTTTAGATGAAGCTTATTTGGATGTCACAGAAAATTTACAACACATTCCGAGCGCCACCGAAGTCGCTATGCGAATTCAGGCAGAGATTTTACAAAGCACTGGTTTAACTGCCTCCGCAGGTGTCGCGCCCAATAAATTTTTGGCTAAAGTCGCTTCTGATTGGAACAAACCCAATGGCATTTGTATTATCAAACCTTCACAAGTTCTGCATTTCATCCATGACTTGGCACTGAAAAAAATACCCGGTGTGGGAAAAGTGACTCAAGAAAAATTAAAAGCCATGCAACTCAATACATTGGGTGATTTACAACAAATTGATGAAGCCGTTCTGATTCATCATTTCGGTAAATATGGCCGACAACTCTATCTGTATGCACAAGGCATTGATGAACGACCAGTCCAATCTAGCCGCGAGCGTCAGCAGATTTCCAAAGAAACCACTTTTGATGATGATCTCACCCTGAGCCAATGTCAGCCCTATTGGCCCAAACTGATTGACCAAGTTTGGTCTAGTTTAGAAAAAAAGCAGTTAAGCGCACGTGGTGTATCGGCCAAATTAAAACTGAAGAATTTCCAAGTGCTACAGCACAGTAAAAGTTTTAAAACGTCACTGAATCATCGTGAAGACCTTGCGCAGGTATTACAGCAATTACTGCATGAAATGCATATTTCTGAGGAAGATCAATTTCGCCTGATTGGCGTAGGGGTCTATCAATTAAGTGCGCAAAACCAAGAAACACAACTTTCGCTGCTCTAAAAACTTCAAGAAGATCGTATTTGCTTAAGATTTAGGCAGAAGAACAAATTTAAAGCAATTTGCTATTCACAAAGCCTAAAATTAGAGTACTCTATCAGCGCACTACATTATCCGTGTATGCGCTGAGATGCTGAAAATCACCTTTACTTTCAGCATGCTGTCCTGTGATTGGCGTGACGATCAAATCCGAATATTACAGGGCAACTCTGTTGTCAATCATGGAATACCCCGCTGTATGCCTTCTGTAAAATCCGCTCCAAATCCTCAAAATATTTCACAAAATCAAGAACAACGCGCTCGTAAAGCCGCATTAAGTAGCTTCATTGGTGCCGTAGTCGATTGGTACGACTTTTTACTTTATGGCATTGTTGCCGCACTCATTTTCAAAGATCAGTTTTTCCCTAGTATTGGCAACAATATGGGCACGCTTGCTGCTTTAGCCACATTTGGCGTCGGCTTCCTGTTCCGTCCATTAGGTGGCATTGTGTTTGGACATTTTGGTGACAAGCTGGGTCGTAAGAAAATGTTGGTGCTCACCGTCATCCTGATGGGCATTTCTACTGTCGGCATTGGTTTACTGCCCAATTTTTCGGCCATCGGTTGGTGGGCCCCGATCCTGCTTGTGACACTTCGAGCAATACAGGGTTTTGCGGTCGGTGGTGAATGGGGCGGCGCTGCTCTGATGGCCGTGGAAAATGCCCCGAAAGGCAAAAAAGCCTTTTACAGCAGTGGTGTACAAATTGGCTATGGCGTCGGACTTGTTCTGGCAACAGGCGCTGTGTCGTTGATTATTGCCACTTTGGGTGAAGATGCTTTTGCTGATTGGGCATGGCGAATTCCCTTTATTGCCAGTATTATCTTGCTGGCTATCGCGATGTGGATTCGACGTGATCAAGACGAATCACAAGAATTTGTCGACCATGTGGTCAAAGCTCAACAAACGCTACAAAAATTACCGATTCTGCAAGCGATTAGCCAACACCCAAAAGCCTTTTTCTACATTATTGCGCTGCGCCTGACCGAGTTACTCACCATGTATTTGGTGACGAACTTTGCACTGAATTATTCCACCGCTCAATTGGGCATGGACAAACAGTTCTTCCTCAATATCACCTTAATGGTTGGTGCCATTAGCTGCTTCAGCATTCCCCTCTTTGCGCGGCTAGCAGATCGATTTGATCATCGTAAAATGTGTGTTCTGGGTGGATTGATTGGTGCGCTTTCTGCCTTTCCATTCTTCATGGCCCTTGATGCTCAAAATACTTGGCTGATTATTGTCGGTGCAATTTTCCTTGCCAATATTGCCCATGATATGGTGGTGAGTGTACACCAGCCGATTTTCACCTCCCTGTTTGGTACCACCTATCGCTACAGTGGCGCAGGTGCCGGCTATCAAGTGGCCAGTATTATCGGTGGTGGCTTTACCCCAATGATTGCAGCAGCTTTGGTGATTTGGGGTGATGGTTCATGGCATTATGTAGCAATCTACCTTGCTGTTGGCTGTTTATTGACGGCCTTGGTTGCAGCTACAATGCCTAAAACTCAAGATTAAGTGACCTTTTTGCTTTCAGGATATTCCGCATGACCATCCAACGCCTGCATGTTTCAAAACGCTTTTCCGAAATCGCTATTTCAGGTCAATTGGTCCATTTAGCAGGTCAATTGGCAACAGACCTTGATTTAGACATCAAAGGACAAACACAGCAAACATTTGAGCTTATTGATCAGTTCCTTGCAGATGCCGGTACAGATAAAAGCCAGATTATGTCAGTGACCATTTATCTGAAAGATATTGAACAGGATTATGCAGCATTTAATGAAGTATGGGATGCGTGGGTGTCAGACATTGAAGCATTACCCAGAACTTGTGTTGAAGCCAAATTATACGACCCGCGTGTACTGGTAGAATTAACCGTCGTAGCCGTTAAGCCTGAATAATCATTAAGCCTAAATAACCATTAAAAAAAAGCATGTCTAAAGACACGCTTTTTTTTGCAAAAGGCTTTGCTCTTTGAATCCCTAAGATCCAATAATTTTGATCTTTTTACGTTCCAAATCTGAATATAAATGATATTTTTTCAAATCATTAACCGGTACAAATGGCGCTTGTACACGCTGCTCATTTAAGAAATCTTCGCGTAATTGAACGTACTCAGGCACATCATCATAACGAATGACACGATAGCCTGCCAAAGCGAGCAAAGCATCTTGATATTGCGACTGCTGCATCCGTTTGAGTACCATTGGATCATCTAAAGCGACGATCGCTAAGATTTGGTGCTGTTCATCGAGGACAACAAAGTCCGCCACCATATTTCGATACTTGTTCCGCGTCCGATAATATTTCGTGGTCAACAGTGCATCAAAAGACACATGCGCAAGGATTGTATGCTTAGGCAAAATTTCTTTTAAACGCGTGTAGGTTAATTGCTCATTAATGTTGAAAATAGCACGTTGTTTCAATGCGCTATCTTGTTGCTTAGAATCACCTTCTAAACTTTTCCAAGCCATTATGAGCACACAGAAGAGTAAAATACTCCCTATTACTATGTATATAGTCATCTCATAATCCTTTATATTTCTTATATTTTTGGTTTTTGACATACTTCTTATGAATACGAAGTATACAACCAGTATTATTTTTTTAATTTCCTATTAAAAAAAATAACTCTAACTTTCACACAATACGTATTTAAACTGACAAAAAGTTGCAAACTTAAAGCGTCAAACATCACATGCCACTTCGTTCAGAGTAATAGCATCCATTGCTATATATTGATACTTTAGATCATTCGCTAAAACGACAGCAAGTGCATTTCCTCTCACTGTCTGACAATTCCGATAAGCTGTCAAATTTTGCTCGTATTTCATTGAGATAACCGACGCACATATGGCATTGAGCTTGTAACAACATATAAAAATGCAAACTGTCTGATGCTGCCGAGCATATCAGCCATAAAAAAAGACACCGAAGTGTCTTTTTTTATTTCATCATTTTAAGCGCGTGATTTAGGCTTCGATTTTCCTTTGGGTTTCGAACCGCCAAAAGGTTTTTTCGCTTCACCCGTTTCACGCGGCGGCAGACCAGTATGCTGCGTCAAAATTTGACCACGCTCAGGACGCTTCTTGGTATTTGAAGGACGCGATTGAGCAGCCTTCGTCCGATTACCTTGTTCGCCTGTACGTTTTTGTGAATCACCCGCAATGCTTGAGTTCTTTTTACGTGCAGATTGGTATTGGCCCTCAGCACTACCCGCAGGCTGATACGTCGGAATCAAATGCTGTTTTGAGTTCCCGATCAGATCCTGACGGCCCATTTCTTTGAGCGCTTCACGTAGCAATGGCCAGTTGTTTGGATCATGATAACGCAAGAAGGCTTTATGCAAACGGCGGCGTTTTTCACCTTTCACGATATCGACATTTTCGGTATAACGCGCCACTTTAGCCAGCGGGTTTTTACCGGTGTAATACATGGTCGTTGCAGTCGCCATTGGTGATGGATAGAAGGTTTGCACCTGATCGGCACGGAAACCATTCTTCTTCAGCCAAATTGCCAAGTTCATCATGTCATAGTCAGTCGTACCCGGATGCGCTGCAATAAAGTAAGGAATGAGATACTGCTCTTTCCCTGCTTCCTTACTGAAACGATCAAACATTTGTTTGAAACGGTCATAGGTCCCGATCCCCGGTTTCATCATCTTCGATAATGGACCTTTTTCTGTATGTTCTGGCGCAATCTTCAGATAACCGCCAACGTGATGTGTCACCAATTCTTTGACATATTCTGGGTTTAACACCGCAAGGTCATAGCGTAAACCAGAACCAATTAGAATCTTTTTAATCCCCGGCAATGAACGTGCTTTACGGTATAACTGCGTTAAAGGTGCATGATCGGTATGTAAGTTTTGACATACACCCGGGAATACACACGACGGCTTACGACAGTTCTTTTCAATCTCAGGATCTTTACATGCCAAACGGTACATATTGGCCGTTGGGCCGCCTAAGTCAGAAATGATCCCGGTAAAGCCCGGTGCGGTATCACGAATTTTTTCAACTTCACGCAAAATCGATTCTTCAGAACGGTTTTGAATGATACGCCCTTCATGCTCTGTAATTGAGCAGAAGGTACAGCCACCAAAACAGCCACGCATAATGTTTACAGAGAACTTAATCATGTCAAAAGCAGGAAAACGCGCTTCACCATAAGCTGGATGCGGCAGACGTGCATACGGCAAGTCAAACACATAATCCATTTCCTCTGTAGTCAATGGAATCGGCGGTGGATTTAACCAGACATCACGTTCACCATGCTTTTGTACCATCGCGCGCGCATTGCCCGGATTGGTTTCCAAATGCAAAATACGGTTGGCATGTGCATACAGCACAGGATCATTCGCCACATCTTCATAGGCAGGCAAACGAATCACCGCCAATTCACGCGGCGGCAATTTATGCTTAATGGCTTTTGATGCAGGTTGCAGCTGCACGATTTGCGTGTCGGCGTCTAAATTATCGCCTTCACGAACAATCGGATTTGCTACCGCCTCTTTTTGGAAGCCCTGATATTGCGTAACGCTGTCTTTGCCTTTCTCGATTTCACAGCCTTCAAGGTCTTCAGTCATCACGTACGGGTTAATGATCGGATCGACACGGCCAATCGCATCGACATCATTTGATGCGATTTCAACAAACTTCGCTTTTGAAGCCCGGTTATTTTTATTCACAATAAATGCGGTACCGCGGACATCCGTAATCTCTTGGATTTTTTCACCACGGGCCAAACGATGCATGATTTCCGTGATTGAACGTTCACCATTACCATACATCAATAGGTCGGCTTTCGAGTCCATCAATACTGAACGGCGGACTTTATCTGACCAATAATCATAATGCGCAATACGGCGCAGCGAGGCTTCAATACCGCCCAATAATACAGGCACATCTGGATATGCTTCACGCACACGCTGGCAATATACCGTTGCTGCACGGTCTGGACGTTTATTCGGTTGATTATCTGGAGAATACGCATCATCCGAACGGATTTTACGGTCTGCCGTATAGCGGTTGATCATAGAATCCATGTTGCCGGCAGTCACGCCCCAAGCGATATTCGGCTTACCTAACACACGGAAAGCTTCAACATCTGTCCAATCCGGCTGTGCAATAATACCGACACGGAAGCCTTGCGCTTCTAAAGTACGACCAATAATGCCTGAGCAGAATGATGGATGGTCAATATAGGCATCACCGCAAACCAAAATAAAGTCGCAGCTGTCCCAACCGAGTTGATCCATTTCTTCGCGTGACATCGGCAAAAATGGCGCAGGGTCAAAACAAGACGCCCAATATTTGTCGTAATCAAACAACGCTTTTGGCGCAGTCTGCATAGTATAAGCAGTAGACATGGCTAGCAATTCTCGGCTGGCAGATGGAATGATCTGAAAAAAGATCAAAGAAGATGAAAGCCGATCATTTTACCATGAATTCCATTCATCATGCTTGATTATAATTTATACAACAGCTACAGAATCATTGAATTGTTTTATATAGACATCAGATGTAATCGTGCTGTAGCACGACTATAAAACAAGATTTAAATAAATCATTTGTAACTTTGCTTTAGTTTAAATCAACCTAGAATGTGCCATGAGTTATCGCATTTTTATTCAACATTAAAGCCTGCGCCTGTTGAAATTGAATGTGCATTTCAGGTAAATATTTTTCAATATAAATCTTACGCTTATCTATACTGTCTTGAGTCATTAATGGTTTTACATCAAGCATTTGACGGCGTGTCGTTTCCTGCTGATATTTCTGCCAAAAACTCAATGCTGCATTTGGATCAAAACCCGCTTTCGACATCAGATCAAGTGCAAGGACATCTGCTTCCAGTTCAAATTTTGAAACTTTAGGCAAAAAAACAGCTTGCCCAGTCACACTACTGGCCGCAGTAGCAAGCGCGCCGATACCTGCAGTTGAAGAAATCATCGCCACCTGACTAGCAAACAGCAAGGAAATCTTCTCACGATGATGATCACGCAATGCATGTGCCATTTCATGCGCCATCACAAATGCCAATTCATCTTCAGTCAGCTTTAGACTCCAATACAAACCCGTGTTAATAACAATTTTCCCACTCGGGAAACCATGTGCATTTAAATCTTTATTGAGATTCCCACTGACTTGCCAATCCCATTGACTCGAACCATGGCGGTAAAACTCCGCATTTTGCTTGAGTTTATTTAAAATTTGATCCAATTTCGGATCTATGATCAAAAGTTGCTTGTCTTTCGCTTGATGAATAAATTGTTGATACGATCTATCCGCCTGTTTAGTTAATAACTTTTGAGGAACGATAAAAAACTGTTTTCGCTCTGCGCCTGCTGTCCCTAAATTCGTGGTACTTGTACAAGCTGAGATTAAGATAAAAACCAAAGCCATCATTAAAATAGTTATATTTTTCATAATCGCCTTAATTTTAATACCAATATTGATCTATATATATAATTCTATCTAAAAACAAATGCAAAAATATTCAAAAAAACAAATAATTCATATTTATCATATATTTATTATTTTTCAAACTTTTAAAAATGATAACCAAAAATATTTTATTTATTATATTGTGATGCGTTTCATTATTATGAGGCACCTTTTAAAAGAAATATTAGACCAAAGTTGTATAATCATAAAAATAGTAAATTCCGCCATTTTTATAGCGTTATTTATATTAAAAAATAGATGTAAAACGAATATTAAATAATAGCTTATTCACATATTTCTATTTTAATTTATTCAATTGTATTGCTAAAAATAAACCGATCATCAAAATAACAGCAATAAAGCTCGTCAACCCCATCCAACCAGACATTTCCCAAACCAAACCACTACTACTACCCAAGATACTAGAACCTAAGTAGTAGCAAAATAAATACAGAGATGAACCTACGGCACGGTACTGCAGGGATTGAACTGATACCCAACTACTTGCCGTGGAATGCGCTGCAAAAAAAGCAAAAGTGAATATAATCAGCCCCAAAATGACTGACCAAAATGCCGGAATGAGCATGATCAACAACCCCAACAGCATCATGATCAGCATCGAAGGTAAAACTTTTGCCCGTCCAAAGCGTTTCCCCCAACTTGCAGCCCGAGGTGAACTATATATTCCTGCCAAATAAGCTATTGAAATTAGCCCAATCCAAGTTTGAGAAAGTTGATAAGGTTCTTCTAATAGGTGGTAGCTCATATAGTTAAATATAGAGACAAAACATCCCATGAGGATAAAGCCTTGAAGGAATAAAATTCTCAGCTTTGGATCTGCTAAATTTTTAACGAAAGATTCATAAAATCGGTTGAAACGAATGGGGTAAGCTTGAAAATGTTGAGATGCCGGAAGTAATAAAAAGAATGCTGTGGCTATACATAGGTTAATGATTCCAATAATCATCATGGCATTTTGCCAACTAATATAATCAATCAATACCCCGGCAATGAGACGACCACCCATTCCTCCAATCGCAGTACCCGATATATACAGGCCCATTGCAAAGCCTATATCTTTTTGCTCAATTTCTTCACCTATATAAGTCATTGCAACTGCAGCAACACCGCTCACACTTAATCCGATCAGCACGCGATTCAATAAAAATATTTCCCAAAGTGGAAATATAGAACTAATGATTGAAAGTGACGCTGCCAAAAATAAAGCGGTGACCATCACAGGCTTACGACCGAATCGATCTGAAATCAAACCAGTGAATAGCAGCCCAATCGCTAAGGCAATGGTAGAAAAAGATAAAGGAAAGCTGCTATGTGTCGGACTGACATGAAAGAAATTCGCAAAGATGGGCATCATCGGTTGTACACAATACAACGATGAAAAAATTGCGAAGCCAGCTAAAAATAAAGAAAATAAAATGGCAAGAAATGGCCGTGTGCCATATTCAATATATGGAGAATTTGAGGCTAAATCAGACATGAGCTTTCCATCAATGACAAGGATAGTATACGCCTTTCTGCCTTTAATTTAAAAATCACATAAAAATGAATGAAGAATTCTTTATTTTCTCCCCATTCCCTCCCTTTTCATCACACATAAAAAAACACCCCCTGAGATATCAGGGGGTGTTTCGAATAATGAGCTGGCGATGACTTACTCTCACATGGGTAACCCCACACTACCATCAGCGCTAAGAGGTTTCACTTCTGAGTTCGGGAAGGGATCAGGTGGTTCACTCTTGC